>NZ_BAABIB010000062.1:0-158694 GCF_039542405.1 Amycolatopsis dongchuanensis | reverse complement strand
CAGGCCGACTACCGACACACCACGGCTACCGCTGCTTGACATAAACATTAGGCAGCACTCTGCCGACCAGGCCCGCGCGATCGCCGACGCCCACCGCGTACTGCGCACCTCCCTCCGCGCCTCGCAGGTGCACGTGACCGGCCGGGGCTACACCGAAGGCGTCACGGTGTGGAACGGCGCGGTGCGGCACCGGCCCGCCATCGTGCTGAGCTGCACGACCACCGCCGATGTGGTGCTCGGCGTACGCACCGCGCGTGACCGCGGGCTCCCGCTCACGGTCCGCGGCCGCGGCCACGACTGGGCGGGCCGCGCGCTGAGCGACGGGGGCCTCACGCTGGATCTGCGGCCGCTGCACGAGGTCCGGGTGGACCCCGGCGCCCGGACCGCCGAAGTCGGCGGCGGCGCGTCGGCCAACGACGTGCTGGCGGCGGCCGGCGAGCACGGACTCGTGGCCGCGACGGGCACGATCGGCACGGTGGGGATGGCGGGGCTCACCCTCGGCGGCGGTTACGGCCCGCTCGCCGGGCGGACCGGCCTCGCCGCGGACAACCTGCTGGCCGCCGAGGTGGTCCTGGCCGACGGGTCCGTCGTGCGCACGGACGCCCGGCACGATCCCGACCTGCTGTGGGCCCTGCGCGGCGGAGGCGGCAACTTCGGGGCCGTGACGTCGATGACCGTCCGGCTGCACGCCATCCCCTCCGTCGTGACCGGCTTGGTGCTCTACCCCTGGCACCAGGCCCGGCAGGTGCTGGAACGGGCTCGCGAGGCGCAGCACGCCGCGCCCGCCGACCTGACGATCCAGGTCGGGGCGATCGCCGCGCCGGACGGCTCCCCCGCCCTGCTGGTGCTGCCGACCTGGGCCGGGGACACGGCGACCGGCGAGGACCCGTCGGGGCCGGTGCAGGCGTTGACGCGGCTCGGCGATCCCCTGCTCGCCCAGCTGGAGGCCGCGCCGTACGCGGCCGCGATCGCCGGGCGGGACGCGATGTTCCCCGACGGGAGGTACGTGACCATCCGGACCCGTTCGATGCCCGGTCTCGTCGACGACGTGATCGACGTCGTCGAGCGCTTCGGCGGCCGGCTGCCGACGCCGCTGTCCGGGATGACCTTGCACCACTTCCACGGCGCCGCGGCCGAGGTCGCCACCGCCGACACCGCGTTCGCGCTGCGCGGGCCACACCTCATGGCCGAGATTCTCGGCATCCGCGAAGCGGGCGAACCCGGCGAGCCCGTCGACAGCTGGGCCGATGCGGCGTCCGCGGCTTTGGCCGGGTCCGCCTTCCCGGGCGGGTACGCCAACCTCCTCGGCCCGGAGGCGGCCGACCAGCTCGCCGGAGTCCACGGGGACAACCTGCCCCGCCTGCAGCGGATCAAGGCGGCCGTGGATCCCGAAGGCGTCTTCTCGGCGACGCCGTTGCCGATGGCCGCCCCGGAGCCGACGTCAGGCGGCGCTCCAGCCTCCGTCGAGGACCAGCTCGGTGCCGGTCACGGCCGAGGCCTCGGGTGAGCAGAGGTACGCCACCGCGGCGGCGACCTCACCCGGTTCGATGAGGCGCTTCACCGCCGACCTCGCCAGCAGCACCTCCGACACCACCTCGTCCGTGCTCAGGCCGTGCACCGCGGCCTGGTCGGCCAGCTGGTTCTCGACGAGCGGGGTGCGCACGTAACCCGGGCACACGCAGTTGCTCGTGACGCCCTTGGCCGCGCCTTCCAGCGCGATGACCTTGGACAGCCCGAGCAGGCCGTGCTTGGCGCTGACGTAAGCGGACTTGTAAGCGCTCGCCCGCAGGCCGTGGATGCTCGAGATGTGGACGATCCGGCCCCAGCCGCGCTCGTACATCCCCGGCAGGACGGCCCGGGTCAGCAGGAACGGAGCCTCCAGCATCAGCCGCAGCATGAACGCGAACCGCTCGGGCTCGAACCGCTCCAGGGGTGCGACGTGCTGGATCCCGGCGTTGTTCACGAGGATGTCGGCGTCGAACTCCGCCTCGGCGAGGTCGGCGGTCCGGCTGAGGTCGATCACCCTCGCCTCGCCCCCGATCCGTTCGGCTGTCCGGGCCGCGCCTTCGGCGTCGATGTCGCAGACGACGACGTGGGCGCCGAGCGCCGCCAGCCGGGCCGCCACGGCCGCGCCGATCCCGCTCGCCGCGCCCGTGACCACGGCACGGCGAGCCGAAAGGCCGGGCCCGGTCATGACTTCGGTGACGCGAAGGGGTTCGCGTCGGCGTGGTGGTGGCCCCACTCGTCCGAACGCCCGAAGTCGTGCGGGAGCCAGTCGTCGCCGACCTCGATGCCGCCGCAGCCGATCTCCAGGTGGAAACCGCTGGGGTTGCGGACGTAGAAGGAGATGGCCTTGTCGTTCATGTGCCTGCCGAGGCTGATCGAGATCGGCACGTCGTTGGCCCTCGCCCGGTCGTAGGCCCGCCCGACGTCGTCGAGCGAGCCGTGCTCCAGTTCGAGGTGGTGGATCGACGCGGTCTCGGCGGACGCGAGCGCGATGCTGTGGTGCGTTCGGTTGCAGCGGAAGAAGAACAGGCCGGGGGCGCGGTAGTCGGTCAGCTTGAACTCGAGCACCGACTCGTAGAGTTCGCGCAGCTCCCCGAGCTTCGGGCCGGCCAGCACGAAGTGACCGAGGCCGGTCACGCCGCGGCCGCCCGCCGGGCGTTCGGCCCCGAGGCGCACCTTGGCTTCCCCGACGGCCAGCTCCACGCGGTAGCCCACCGGGTCGGTGAACCACCGCAAGTGCGTGGCACCACGCAGTTCCCGTTCCTCCGCCGAGCCGTCCGCGACGGTGAACCCGGCGTCGGCCAGTTTCCGGGTGAGCCGGTCCAGCTCCGGGGGCGAGTCGACGATCCAGCCCAGCTCCCTGGGACGGTCCTGTGTGGACGGATGGAGCGCAAGGCGGTACTTGAACTCGTCGAGTTCGGCGAGGACGACCTCGTCCGTGCCGGACTTGGCGTGGGTGACCCCGACGCCCAGCGTGCGCCCGAGCAGGTCCGTCCACGCGTCGACGTCGGTGACCTCGAGCCCGACGTAACCCAGTTTCCTGATTCCCACGCCTCATCCCTCCGCCGCGGCCGCGCCGCCCCGCAGGAACTCGCGGACGATGTGGTTGAACTCGGGTGCCCGCTCGTACTGGACCCAGTGCCGGCAGTTCGGCAGCACCCGCAGCTCCGCGTTCGGGATCCCGGTGAGGATCCTCGGCGCCCAGGTCAGCGGCACGGTCTGGTCTTCCCGCCCCCACACGAGCAACGTGGGTGCGGTGATCAGGCCGAGGTCGGGTGTCAGGTCACCGAAGTTCGGCGGTACCGGCAGCTCGGGGTGGGCCCGCAGGCTCGACTCGTACCGCTCGTCGATGAGCGCGTCGGTCGCGAGCGACTCGTCGAAGACCATGTGCCGGACGAACTCGGCCATGGCTTCCCGCGACGGCTTGTCCGCGGCCATGTAGGCGAAAAGCCGTTCCAGCCCGGCGGGCCACGGCGGCGCGTCCGGCGGGAGGACCCCGCCCGGCGCCATGAGGACGAGCCGGTCCACCCGGTCCGGGTACCGCATCGCGATCCGCATCGCCACGGCGCCGCCGTAGGAGTTGCCGACCAGGTGGGCCCGCTCGATCCCGAGCGCCGTCATCGCCCGGCACACCCGGTCGGCGGCGTGGAAGATCAACGGCTCGCCCGTTTCCGGCCGCGGGGACTCCCCCCAGCCGGGCAGGTCGACCACGATGTTGCGGTAGTCGGAGAAGGCGGGCAGGTTCCCGCCGAAGTTGCTCATCCCGGTGGCGCCCGGACCCGAGCCGTGCAGCCACACGACCGGGCTGCCCGAACCGGCCTCGGTGTAGGCCAGGCGCGCGTCACCGACATCCAGAGTGCTCGTCATGTGCCGCCTCATTCGTTGTATGTAGCGCTCACTATACAACGGGCGGCGGCGTTATCAAGGGCGATCGAACCCCCCGTCAGCGCTTGCGCTTGGCCGCCCGCTGTTCCGCCAGACCGCGGACGAGGGCGACGAACGGCGCGACCTGCGAACGGTAGCTCTTGCCGTCGAAGCTGTTGCTCACCGAAAGGCCGTCCGTCAGGGCGCGGCCGAGCACGGCCAGCTGCTGGACGAGGGCCTCGTTGTTCTTGCCGCCGTGCGGCGCGAAGATCGGGGTCAGCGCGGCCACCCACGACGCGTGGGCGTAGTCGCGGATCCGGCGCACGGTCGCCTGCACCGCCTCCGCGTCCTTCTGCGGGCCGATGCTGATGGCGACCAGTAGCTGGAGGTAGTCCGGCCGCCGGTCGAGCGATTCGCAGGCGGCGGAAAACCACGCCTCGAGGCGGTCGAGCGGCGCCAGTTCGTCGTACGACGACGGGTTCGGGAACAGCGCGTGCAGCTCGTCGAAGGTGCGCTCCAGCAGCGCCGCCAGGACGCCGAGCTTGCTGCCGAAGTGGTAGTAGATCGAACTCGGCGGGAGCCCGGACTGCGCGCTGAGGTCCGAAATGGCCATGCCGTCGTAGCCCTTTTCGCCGACGAGGGCGCGAGCCGCGTTCAAGATGACCTCTCGGCTGCTCGCCCCGGAGCTGGAATCCCTCGCCATGCGGCCATGATAGGTCCGCGACGGCCCCGCTCCCCCACCGGGCGCGCCGGGCCGGCGATCTCCGCGCCGGCCCGGCGGTCGCCCTCAGGCGACGGTCGCGTCGACCGTCACCGGGATGTTGCCCCGCGTCGCGTTCGAGTACGGGCAGATCGCGTGGGCGCCTTCGACGAGCCGGTCCGCGGTGGCCTGGTCCACACCGGACAGTTCGACGTGCAGCGCAGCACCGAGGGAGAACCCGCCTTCCGGCGTCGGGTGCACCTCGACCTCCGCGACGACCGCGGAGTCGGTGACCGCGACCTCGCGCTGGGCCGCGACGGCCTTGAGCGCCGAGTGGAAGCACGACGCCCAGCCGGCGGCGAACAGCTGCTCCGGGTTGGTCGCGCCACCGGGTCCGCCCATCTCCTTGGGGATCGCCAGCGAGAGGTCCAGCAGGCCGTCGTCGGTCCGCGCCTGCCCTCCCGCGCGGCCGTCGCCGGTCGAGGTGGCGATGCCGACGTACAGGGGCTTGGCCATGAGAGGAATCCCTTCTCCGTCGCGGCCGAACCGCGATACCGAACGTTCTATCACTTTCCACTGTGCGCCGCGATGCGGTCGCTGTCAAGACTGATCGTTCTATCTTGTGGAGATCGCGCTATAGTGAGCGCTACACACAGCGTGCGAAAGTGAGGCAGGCAGTTGGGCAAGCGCAGCAGGGTGGCCCGTGGTGTCGCGGTCACCGCACTGGCGGTGGCCGGCACGATGTCGGTGACCGCTCCCCCGGCCACCGCCGCGGACGCGCCCGCGACCGGCGTTCCCGCGCCGCACAAGGCTTTCGGCAGGCTCGGCGCACTGACCGACCTCGTCGTCGAGCGCCTGCGCGTGAGCGACGACGTGGCGGCGGCCAAGTTCGGCACCGGCTCCCCGATCGACGACCCGGCCCGCGAACAGCAGGTGCTCGACCAGGTGCGGCAGCAGGCCGGGGCACTCGGCCTGGACCCGGAGCAGGCGGCGGCGTTCTTCGAGGACCAGATCACCGCGAGCAAGCAGGTGCAGCGGGGCCTGTTCGCCCGCTGGACCGCCCACCCGGGCGAAGCGCCCACCACCCGCCCGGACCTCGGCGAGATCCGCACCCGGCTCGACCGGCTGACCACGGACCTGCTCGGGCAGCTGAAGTCCACTGTGGACGTACGCGCCAAGCGAACGGCGTGCACCGTCCAGCTCGCCGTGGCCACCGGATCCGCGGTCGTCCTCGGCCGGCTGGACGCCCTGCACCGGGAGGCGCTCGACACCGCCGTGCAGTCCGTGTGCGCCTAGAGCGGTTTCGCTCCGGGCAGGTGGCGCTGAACCGGACGAAGCGCGGCGGAAGACCGCGTGTGCGAGCCCGCGGGCGCTGCCGAGCGGGCCGACGTGGGCAACCAGGGCCAGGCCACCATCCGACGAGCGCTGCGCGCCGTTCAGGGAGGAGCCGGGCGCCGCACCCGTGAAATCAGCTGCCCAGTCGGGACACCTGACGCTCGGCTGCGGCGATGAACCCGGGTTCGAGTTCCACGCCCCAGCCGGGTCCCGAAGGAGCCGGCACCCGTCCGCCGACGACCTCCGGCAGCGGACCGTAGATTCCGCGGGTCCACGGGGTGTCTTCGATGCTCCACTCCTGGTAGTGGTGGCACGCGGGCATCGCGGCGGCGAGGTGCAGGGTGAACACCTGCAGCAGCGAGCTGTTCGCGCAGTGGGGGGTGCACGGGATACCGGCGGCCTCGGCGAGCACCGCCACCTTCCGGGCGCGGGACACGCCGCCGAGGTAGCCGATGTCCGGCTGCACGATGTCGACCACGTGCCCGGTGATCATGCGCTGGAACTGGGAGAGCGAAAAGTCCTGTTCACCCCCGGACACGGGGATGTCGAGCGCCGCCGTCACCCGCGCGGTCTGTTCCAGTTCGGGGAAGGGGCACGGTTCCTCGAAGTGGAAGTAGCCGTACTCCTCGAGCATCCTCCCCACCCGGACCGCCCGGGCGGCCGTGAACCCGCCGTTGGCGTCCGCGGAAATGTGGATCTCCTCGCCGAGTTCCTGCCGCAGGTGCCTGATGATGTGTTCGGTACGCCCCGGCGCGGCGTCGACGTCCCGTCCCATCGCTTCGCCGACCCGGATCTTCACGGCCCCGAAGCCGGATTCCCGGATGTGCCCCAGCAGCCGCTCGGCCTCCTGCTCCGGACTGATGTCACGGCGCATGCTCGACGCGTACACCGGCACCGAATCCCGGGCGTGCCCGCCGAGCAGCTTGCTCACCGGTTGACCCGTACTGCGGCCGAGGATGTCCCACAGCGCCGTGTCCACACCGGACAGTGCCCGGTGCAGGAAACTCCCGGGGAACTTGTAGTGCCTGCGGAGGCAGTCGTCGACGAGGACCTCGAGGTCCCAGGGATCACGGCCCAGGAAGCACGGGGCGACCATCGTGTGCAGCACCCGCGCGGTGAGCGCGGCTTCGTAGGGGGCGGTCTGGCCGATTCCCTCGGCACCGTCGTCGGTGCGGACGCGCACGACCGCGATCGGTCCCCTGACGAACGTTTCGATGCTCTCGATCTTCACAGGTGGGCTCGCAGGACGTCGGTCAGGCGCGTTCGCTCGACGCAGCGGCCGAAGGCGAAGCAATCGGCGAGAGCCCGGGCTTCCTCGGCGCCGACACCGAGGAAACACCGGGCGAAGTCGTCGACCATGGGTTCGGCCAGCAGGATGTGCCTCACCAGCACCTGCACCCATTCCCGTTGCCCGAACGGGCGCGGGTCGAACCGCGGGAACTCCTCCGCCACCGTCCGCTCCAGCGGGTCGAGGATGTGCCGGATCCCGGCGTCGGTCCCGCCCCACAGGTCCACGCCGAGCCGTGCCTTCTTCTCGAGTACCGGGGCGATGCGCTCGAGGTAGGGCGAGGTCCTCTCCACGTGCACCACGCCCTGCAGCCCGATGTCCTTGTAGGTCCACAGGCTCCAGCCCGCGTCGTGCTCGTCGTAGATCTCCAGCTGGTCGGCCAGCACCCGGTAGCGCGACTCGTCCCGTTCCGCGTGTCCACTGTAGACAGGACCGAACTCGCCGACCCAGATCGGCGTCCCGGTGCCGCGCATGTACTCCGACCGCTGGAGGAAGCGCTTTTCCAGGTACCGCTGGTCGACGTACTCCCCGCGTGACACCCCGGGATAGGGCCCGGCGTCCGCGAACCCCGCGAGCGCGTAGTCGTGCACGGTGTAGACGGTGTTGGGCCAGGGGTCCCGGAACATGCCGAATTCGGTGGCGTTGCGGTTCCCGTCCAGGAAGATCACGTGGTCCGGGTCGACCGCCCGGATCGCCTGGTGCAGCCGGGCGTAGAACGGCTCGATCACGTGCCCCTCGGGGTCCGCGGGCTCGTTGAGCGGGTTGTAGCCGGCGACCCACGGGTTCCCGCGGTACCGGCCGGCCAGCGTCTGCCACAGGTGCACCACCCGGTCCTGGAAATGCCGGTGCTGCCAGAACATCGACCTGTGGGTCGGGTTGTCGCTGTGCCAGCGCTGGTTGTGGTGGCCGGGTGCGGCGTGCAGGTCCAGCACCGTGTAGAGACCGTGCCGGGCGCACACGTCGACGGCGCGGTCCAGCAGCCGGAAGCCCTCCTCCTTCAGTTCCATCGGCCGGTCGTCGTCTTCGAACAGCCGGTAGTGGAACGGAACGCGGACGCAGTTGAGGCCCAGACCGGCCAGGAAGGCCGCGTCGTCGTCGGTGAAGAACACCTCCTGGAAGCGGTCGAAGAAGGCGTCGTGGACCTCCTGCCCCAACAGCGCTCGCATCGCCTGGCGATGCAGTTCCTCGGTCGAGGGGAACCCGGTGATGAAGTTCTCCAGGTTCAGCCACCCACCGAGCCCGACCCCGCGCAGGCGCACGGGCGTGCCGCTCGCGGTCACCAGCCGGCTTCCTTCCACCCGCAGCGGCGGTGTGGCGTCGTTCGTCAAGTCTTCACCCCTCGGGGCCGGATCGGAGCACGGAGAAGCACCGCCGGCGGCACCGGGCCGCCCGGGCGCAGGGCACCCGCCGACCATTCTGGTCAGCGCTCTGACCTGGTGTCAATCGTTATCGATAACGTTTGAAAAGGGAGTATGGTCAGCCAGGTGACGAACAGTCGGGTGACCATCCGCGACGTCGCCGCGCGAGCGGGCGTGTCGGTGGCGACGGTGTCGAAGGTGCTCAACAACCGGTACGGCGTGGCCGCGGCGACGGTGGCGCGCGTGCGGGAGGTCATCGCCGAGCTCGGCTTCGAGTCGAGCCTGGTGGCGCGCAGCCTGCGCAACCACCGGACCAACGTCATCGGCGTCCTCGTGTGGGCCATCGAACCCTTCAGCGCCGAGTTGCTCAAGGGCGCGGAGCGCGCGATGCGGGACAACGACTACGAACTCGTCATCTACTCCGCCGGTGGCGTGGGCCCGCGGGACCTCGGCTGGGAGAACCGCTACCTGTCGCGGCTGTCGGGCACGTTGATCGACGGGGCCGTGCTGGTGACGCCCACCGTGTCGGCGCCGCGTTCCGACGTTCCGGTCGTCGCCGTCGATCCCCACACGGGCGGCGAAGACGGACCCACGGTCGGCGCCGACAACTTCCGGGGCGCCCGGATGGCGACGGAGCACCTGCTGTCGCTGGGGCACCGGCGCATCGGCTTCCTCGGCCGGCCGCCCCGGGACCTGAAGTCGTCGCAAGAGCGGGAGGACGGCTACCGCAGCGCGCTCGCCGCGGCGGGCGTCGCGTTCGACCCCGGCCTGGTGCGGGCCGCCGGTTACCAGGAGGACGTGTCCCGGCAGGCCGTGCACGAGCTGCTGTCCCAGCCGGACCGGCCCACGGCCATCTTCGCCGCGAACGACCTGTCGGCACTGGTCGCGATGGACGAAGCCACGACACTGGGGATCCGGGTGCCGGACGACCTTTCCGTGATCGGGTTCGACAACGTGCCGGAGAGCATGATGGCCGATCCCCCGCTCACCACGATCGAACAGCCCATCCAGCTCCTGGGCAGGCGGGCCGTCGAGATGCTCGTCGAGATCCTCGCGGGCAACGAGCCCGCCGAAACCCATGTCCGGCTGCCGACCCGGCTGGTCGAGCGCGCCTCTTGCGCCGCGCCGCCGAAGGTCGTCCGGCCGGTGACCGGTTCGAGCGCTTCCGGGAGCGTGCAGGTATGACCTTCCCGCCGGCGGCCCGCCCTCCGCCTCGTCCCCACCGTCCACAGTAGAACATGCTCTGACCAGCTCATCGGAACCGCCTCGCGGTTTCGCCGGTACGCCTTTTTCTCTTTACTGGCAACAATGTTCCCGCAACCCCGCCCTTGACGGCGCGGCGCGACCGGAACTAGCCTTCGTGAAATAGTTCTTCCGAACTACGGAATCTCGGTGTTTTCCCGTGCGTGACGCAAGGAGGCGAACGCAGGTGCCGGATCGTGCCGATGCCCATGTGCTGATCACCCTCGCCGACGGGACCGACCCGGTCGCCCCCGTGCCCTGGGCCGTGTCGATGCTGCGGGAGGCGCTGGCAGAAAAGGGAATTCCCGTGTGGACGGACGAGTCCGGCCCGAGCGCCGCCGTCGTGCGCGCCGAGGTGCTCGAAGGACTCGGTCCCGCGGAGGCTTTCCTCATCGAGCCAGGACCGTCGGCCGGTGAAGTGCTGGTCCGCGCCGGTGGTGCACGGGGCCTAGCGCACGGGCTGACCGAGCTCGCCGACCGGGTGCGGCACTCAGCGGACCCCGTCACGACGATCCGGACGGCGGAATCGGCTCTCCGCGCTCCCGCCGTCGCCGTCCGCGGTGTGCTGCGCGCCTTTTCCAGCGATGTGCTCGACCGTCCGTGGCTGTGCGACCGGGATTTCTGGAAGCGCTATCTCGACGAGCTCGCCCTGCACCGGATCAACCGCCTGCACCTGGCCCTGGGCATGCAGTACAACTACTCGCACGACGACGACGTCCGCGACAACTACCTGTGCTTCGCCTACCCGTTCCTGCTCCCGGTACCCGGTTGGGAAGGCGTCGGGGTGGCCGGGTTGTCGCAGCGGGAACGAGCGGAGAACCTCGCGGCACTGCGGTTCGCCAGTGCCGAGGCCCAGCGCCGTGGCGTGCATTTCCAGCTGGGACTGTGGAACCACGCGGTTCGACCGGAGCTTGTGGACAGTCCGAACCTCCGCTACCCGGTTCACGGCCTGGCGGACGAGGAGGTCGCCGAGTACTCGGCGGCCGGGCTGCGGGAACTGCTGCGGGAATGCCCCTCGATCGACGGCCTCACCTTCCGGGTGCACTACGAGGGTGGCGTGCCGGAGGCAGGTCGTGCCGCCTTCTGGCGAACGGTGCTGAGCGGTCTGCGGGACGCCGGAAGGCCACTCGACGTGGACCTCCACGCGAAGGGCGTGGACCAGGACCTGCTGGACGCGGCACAGGCGACCGGCGCCCACGTGGTGGTTTCGGCGAAGTACTGGGCAGAACACCAGGGCCTGCCCTACCACCAGGCGGCGGTCCGGCCGCTGGAGGCGGCGCGCCCGGCCGACGGCGACGGGCTGCGTGGCATCACCCAGAACACGCGGCGGTTCACCCGCTACGGCTATGGCGACTTCCTCCGCCTCGACCGGAACCACGACCTGCTCTTCCGCGTGTGGCCGGGCAGCCAGCGGTTCCTGCTCTGGGCCGACCCGGAGCTGTTCGCGGGGTACGGGCGGATGAGCGGAATCGCCGGAGCGCTGGGCGCCGAGCTGTGCGAGCCGTTGACCTTCCGGGGCCGCAAGGACACCGGACGCGGGGCGACACGGGATCTCTACGCCGATCCCACGCTGCGGCTGGGCACCGCGGACTGGCGGAAGTACAGCTACGAATACGGCCTGTGGGGACGGCTGATGTTCGACCCCGACAGCGAACCCGAGTCGTGGCTGCGCGAGCTGCGCACGCTGGCCGGCGACGCCGCCGAGGACCTCGCCGCGGCGCTGAGCGCGGCCGGCAAGGTGCTGCCACTGGTGACCGTCACGCAGACGCTCAGCGCCTCCAACAACTTCTTCTGGCCCGAGGTGTTCACGGACCTGCCGATCGCCCGCGCCGCCACCTCGGAAACGTACGGGTTCGACCTGGCAGCGCCGGGCACGTGGGGCACGGTCAGCCCGCTCGACCCGGAACTGTTCGAATCCGCGGACGACTACGCCCACGGCCTGGTCACGCGGACGCCGTCCGGGAAGTGCACCCCGGACCAGGTGGCGACCTGGCTCGACGGTTTCGCGACGGACGCGGAGGCGGCGCTCGCGCGGGCACGGCGGCTCGCCACCGACGCCTCGGCACCCGGTTTCCGCCGGATCGCACTCGACGTGACGATCGAGCTGTTGCTGGCCCGGTTCTTCGCCGGCAAGATCCGGGCCGGCGTCGGGTACTCGCTGTTCCGGGAGACCAAGGATCCACGCCACCTGCGCGAGGGACTCGAGCACTACCGGTCCGGCCGCAACGCGCTCGCGGAGATCGTGACCGTCGCCGAGGGCGTCTACGCGGCGAACCTCGCGTTCGGGGACCGCCCGACCGAGCAGGGGCACTGGCGCGACCGGCTCGGCCAGATCGACCGCGACCTCGACGAGCTGCGGCGGGAGCTCGACGAGGCGGTGCCCCCGGAACACCCGGTGGAGATCCGGCCGGCCCGGACAGGTCCGCGGCCCGCGGTCACCTGTGTGCCGCCCGCGGGGTTCGTCCGCGGTGAGCCACTGGTGGTGCGGGCGGAAGCGGCTCCCGGGATCGAACTGACGTTGCGGGTGCGCCACCTCAACCAGGCCGAGGCGTACCAGGACATCGCGATGACCGCCGACCGGGAAGGCGGCTTCACGGCGGAGATCCCGCCGGACCGCACGACGGGCGCCTATCCGATCGCCTTCTTCCTCGTCGCGCGCAGCACGGCCGGCCCGGACGCCTGGATCGTCCCCGGCCTCGACAAAACCTTGGCCAACCAGCCCTATCACGTGGTGCTCGAACAGCGCGGGTGAACGCGGATCGGCACCGACACGAAAGGAGCGCCATGCCCGGCATCCCCAGCACAGCGAAGTTCC
Organism: Amycolatopsis dongchuanensis; assembly: GCF_039542405.1. Lineage (NCBI taxonomy): Bacteria > Bacillati > Actinomycetota > Actinomycetes > Pseudonocardiales > Pseudonocardiaceae > Amycolatopsis > Amycolatopsis dongchuanensis. Next base: position 146,086 of record NZ_BAABIB010000062.1, on the reverse strand, counting down.
GGCCGCTCGCCGTCGCCGCCGCCCTGCTCGCGGGCACCACCGCGATCACCGCGTGCGGCGGGTTCGACGCCTCGAGCGGTTCGGCGGGATCCAGCGGGATCGGCGGCACCATCCGGGTCAGCTCCGAGACCGGACAGCCGTACCTGAAGGACGCGGCCGACCGGTTCCAGAAGCTGCACCCGGGCGTGACCGTCCAGTTCGTGCAGTCCCCGTCCAACACCTACCAGACGACCGTGCGGGCCCAGCTCGCCGCGGGGCACGGCCCGGACGTCATGTTCGTCTGGGGCGGGACCGGCAACTCGATGGCGACCAAAACCCTGGCGCAGGCCGGTCTCCTGGAAGACCTCACGGGTCAGCCCTGGGCGTCCACGATGGGCGACACGGCCACGAGCCTGGTGTCCTACCAGCAAAAGGTGTACGCGTTCACGTCGTACCAGAACCCCACCGGGGTCGAGTACAACAAGGACCTGCTCGGCAAGCTCGGCGTGTCGGTGCCGACCACGTTCACCGAACTCCTCGGTTTCTGCCGCACCGTGGCCGGGAAGGGGATCACCCCGATCGCGATCGGCAACCAGACCGGTTACCTCAACACCGAGATCCCGATCGAACTGGCCAATACACTCGTGTACTCGCAGGACCCGCAGTTCGCGCAGCACGTCACGAGCGGCGCGACGACCTGGACGGGGTCCGCGCTGTGGCGCGACGCGCTGACCAAGGCGCACCAGGAGTACCTGCAGATGCGGGACGCCCACTGCTTCGAGGACAACTCGACCGGTTACTCCGACACCCAGGCCACGCAACTGGTGTCCTCGGGCAAGGCGCTCGGCGTCGACATCATCTCGCCCGCCGTCGACGACCTGAAGCAGGGCAACCCGAACCAGCACTACGACATGTTCGAACTCCCCGCCACCGACAACCCCGCGGACACCTACCTCACCACGAACACGGGCGCCGCCTACGCCGTCGCCAAGTCGAGCCCGAACAAGGCGACCGCGCTGGCGTTCCTCGCCTACATGGCCCAGCAGGACCAGATCGACGAGGCGTCGAAGGCGAACTTCGGGGTGCCCTACACGCCCGCCCCGGGCGTGACCGTGCTGCCGGAGCTGCAGGGCGTCGCGAACCTCTACCAGGCGAAGAAGACCGCGTTGTGGCCGACGAACTTCTGGCCGAGCTACGAGACCAAGCAGGCGATGATCGCCGCCGACCAGGACCTGATCCTGGGCAGGAAGACCGTCCAGCAGGTGGTGGACGCCGTCCAGAACTCGCTGCACGGAGCCTAGGCCATGACAGTGACCAGTGAGCGGGTCGCCGAGCCGCGAGTGCGGAAAGGCCCGGCGCGCCGCCGGAAAACCTCGGCTACCAAGGTGCCGTTCTGGTTCGCGGTTCCCTGCCTCGTGGTGTTCTTCGCCGTGGTGGCCTACCCGACCGTCCAGGGAGTCCTGTACGCCTTCACCGACTGGAGCGGTCTCGGTAGCGCGATCCACTTCAACGGCCTGGCGAACTTCGTCGCGTTGTTCTCCTCCAGCGACACCGTCGGCGCGCTGTGGCACACCGTCCTCATGGCGGTGGTCATCACGGTGGTGCAGAACGCGATCGGGCTCGCACTGGCACTCGGGGTCAGCTCGCGGGTCAAGAGCCGGAACGTGTTGCGGACGCTGCTGTTCGCGCCCGTGGTGATGACGCCGATCATCGTCGGATACCTGTGGCAGTTCATCTTCGTCCCCGGCGGGCCCGTGGCGAAGCTGAGCGGCCTGGCCGGTGTGCACGCGGGTGAGAACGTGCTCGGTGACCCGTCCCTCGCGATGTGGGGCATCGTCGCGATCGTCGTCTGGCAGTACGCGGGCTACTCGATGGTCATCTACCTCGCCGGCCTGCAGAACATCCCGGCGGACGTGCTGGAGGCCGCGCTGGTGGACGGCGCCGGCCCGGTCAAACGGTTCGCCTGGGTCACCTGGCCACAGCTGCGCACACCCACCCTGATCAACATCACGCTCTCGCTGATCACCTCGCTGAAGCTGTTCGACCAGGTCATCGCCACGACGCAGGGCGGGCCGGGGAACGCCACGCAGACACTGTCCACGCTGCTGTACAACGAGGCGTTCCTCTACAACAAGTACGGCTACGGCATCGCGCTCGGCCTGATCGTGTTCATCCTCATCGCGGTGATCTCGTTCGGGCAGATGCGGGTCTTCCGGGAACGGAGCTGAACGGCGATGACCAGGTACACGTGGCGCACCGGCCTTCTCGAGGTCGTGATGCTGGCCGTCACGGCGGTGTTCGTCTTCCCGCTGTGGCTGCTCGTCTCGGTGGGCTTCCGCTCGTCCGCCGAGGTGGCGCAGAACCCGCTCGCCGCGCCCACGCGGTTCGACCTGAGCAACTTCAAGCTCGCCTGGGAGCAGGGGCAGCTCGGCTCCGCGTTCCTCAACAGCATCTACATCGTCGTGGTCACCGTGGTGGCGCTGGTCGTCGTCGGCGCATGCGCGGGTTACTACTTCGCTCGCGCGGGCACGGGAGGACGGCGCTGGTACGGGATCGTCGCCGCCGGGATGATGGTGCCCTTCCAGATCGGCGTGCTCCCGCTGTACCGCACGTTCTCGGCGCTGGGCATCTCCGCGAACCCGGTGTCGGTGATCATCTTCAACATCGGCATCCAGCTGCCGCTGACGATCATCCTCTACACCGGTTTCATCCGCCAGGTCCCGGTGGAGTACGAGGAAGCCGCCCGCGTCGACGGCGCCGGCACCGTCCAGGTCTTCCGGCGGGTGATCCTGCCCCTCCTGCTGCCCGTCACCGGCACCGTGATCGTGCTCGACGGACTGGCCGTGTGGAACGAGTTCTTCACCCCGCTGCTGTACCTCGGCGGCACGCCGAACGTCACCGTGCCCGTGCAGATCTACGGCTTCGTCGGCGAGTACAGCAGCAACTGGGGCGAGATCTTCGCGGGCCTGCTGATGGCCAGTCTCCCGGTCCTGGTGCTGTTCTTCGTCTTCCAGCGGTACATGATCCGCAGCTTCGGCAGCGGCCTCAAGGGGTAGCGGCGATCCGGCAGCAGTCAGCAGTCGCGTTGGTAACCGCCGGACACGACGACCGACACGACCGAGACCCACGAGACCGCAGCCATCCGCACACTCCGTTCGCGGTGAGAATCGAGACGCCGCCAGCACGGAGGTCGCGCCGCCGCGCCGGGGTGTAACAGCTCCCCTGCACCCCGCAGTCTTGACACGACAGCCCGGCTCACTCCAGAATCTCCTCAGATCGTATATGACATCGTTGATGATGTGGCCCGAGGAGGGGCAGTGAGCGAAGACCCGGTGACCCGCCTCTTCGGCAGGCGACCCGGCAAGGTGATCGCCGTCCACCTCAGCTACGCGTCGCGGGCGGCGCAGCGTGGGCGGACCCCGGCGCACCCCTCGTACTTCCTCAAGACCAGCTCCTCGGTGACGGGGCCGGGAACGGTGGAGCGCCCCGAGGGCACGGAACTCCTCGGCTTCGAAGGGGAGATCGCGCTCGTGCTCGGCAAGGCCGCGCGCCGCGTCTCCCCCGGCGACGCGTGGGCGTGCGTCGGCTGGGTGACCGCCGCGAACGACCTCGGGCTGCACGACCTGCGCAAAGCCGACCGCGGCTCGAACGTGCGCTCCAAGGGCGGCGACGGCTACACCCCGCTCGGCCCGGACCTGATCCCCGCGGACCGGCTCGACCCCGCCCGCATCGGCGTCCGCACCTGGCTCGACGGCGCACTGGTGCAGGACGACAGCAGTGCCGGGATGCTGTTCCCCTTCGCCCTCATGCTGGCCGACCTCTCGCGCGTGATGACGCTGGAGCCCGGCGACGTCGTGCTCACCGGCACCCCGGCGGGCGCGTCCGTCGCGGAGCCAGGACAGCGGATCGAGGTCGAGGTGTTCTCCCTCGACGACCCAGGCGTCACCTCGGGCAGGCTGACGACGGAAGTCGTCGCGGCACCGGCACTTCCGGGCTGGGGCAGTCCGTCCGAAGTGGACGACGCCCAGCGCGCGGACGCCTGGGGAGCCCCGCCCGCGCCCGTCCTCACCGACGACCTGCGCACGCGCCTGGGCAGGGTCGCCGTCGCGACGCTGTCCGTGCAGCTGCGCAAGCGCGGGTACGACGACTCCTCGATCGACGGCGTGCGCCCGCTCGTCCCCGGCACCCGGCTCGTCGGGACGGCTCGCACGCTGCGGTATGTCCCCTACCGCAAGGATCTCTTCGCGGCGCACGGCGGCGGGTACAACGCCCAGAAACGGGCGATCGACTCACTCGGTCCCGGTGATGTGCTCGTGATGGAGGCCCGCGGCGACGCGACGGCCGGCACCATCGGGGACATCCTCGCGCTGCGCGCCCAGGTGCGTGGCGCGGCGGGCGTCATCACCGACGGCGCCGTCCGCGACGCGCGCCCGCTCACCGAACTCGGCCTGCCCGTGTACTGCGCCGGGCACCACCCCGCCGTGCTGGGCAGGCGGCACGTGCCGTGGGAGACGGACACGACGATCAGCTGCGGCGGGGCCACCGTCCAGCCCGGCGACGTGATCGTGGCCGACGACGACGGCGCCCTCGTCATCCCGCCCGGCCTCGTCGAGGAGGTGCTGACCGCCGCCGAGGCGCAGGAGGAGGAAGAGGCGTTCATCGCCGAAATGGTGGGCCGCGGCGAGTCCGTCGCGGGCCTGTACCCGCTCGACGCGGGCTGGCGGCGGCGTTTCGAGACCTGGCGCGCGGACCAGCGAACGGAAGGACCACGATGAAGTACCGCTCTGACCCGTCCCGCATCCGCGGGTCGATCGCCCCGCTGTTCACGCCCTTCACCGAAGACGGCGCCGTGGACCACGATTCGCTGCGGGCGATGGTCCGCTGGCAGCTGGCGAACGGCTCGCACGGCATCTCGATCGGCGGCTCCACCGGCGAACCGTCGTCGCAGACGCTCGCCGAGCGCGCCGAGGCGATCCGCACCGTCGCCGACGAGGTGGGCGACCGGGTGCCGTTCGCGCCCGGCACGGGTTCGGCCAAGCTCGACGAAACCCTGGAGCTGACCCAGATCGCGGCCGACGCCGGTGCCGACGTCGTCCTCGTCATCACGCCCTACTACGCGCGGCCCACGCAGGAAGCGCTCTACAGCTGGTATTCCACGATCGCCAGGGAGTTCCCGGACCTGCCGGTCGTGGCGTACAACGTGCCCGTGCGCACCGCGGTCGAGATCGCGCCGGAGACGTTCGCGCGGCTCTACCGCGACCACGAGAACATCGTCGGGATCAAGGAGACCACCAAGGACTTCGAGCACTTCTCCCGCGTGATGCACCTGTGCGGCCGGGACCTGCTCATGTGGTCGGGCATCGAACTGCTGTGCCTGCCGCTGATCGCGCTGGGCGGCGCCGGGTTCGTCTCCGCGCTGGCCAACATCGCCCCGGCCGCGGTGGCGCAGACCTACGAGGCGGCCGTCGCCGGGGACTGGGACCGCGCCCGCGAGCTGCACTACGGCGTGCACCCTCTGGTGGACCTGCTGTTCGCCGAAACCAACCCGGCGCCCTCGAAATGGCTGATGGCGCACCGCGGGCTGATCCGTTCCGGGCACGTGCGGCCGCCGCTGATCCCGCTGACCGAACAGGGCCAGGACAAGGTCCGCGCGCTCGCCGCCCAGGCCGGGCAGTACCTGACCCCCGTTCCGGCAAGGAGCCTTCCGTGATGCAACTCCCCCAGTCCATCCGGCACCACATCGACGGCGAGTCCGTCGACTCCGTGCACGGCGGCACGTTCGACGTGCTGGAGCCGACGAAGAACACGGTGTACACCACCGCCGCCGCGGGTGACGCGGCGGACATCGACGCCGCGGTCGCCGCCGCCCGCCGCGCGTTCCGGGACGGCCCGTGGCCGCGTCTGCGCAACCGCGAGCGCGCCCGCGTCCTCAACCGGATCGCCGACGCGGTCGAGGCCCAGGACGAGACGCTGGCGGCGATGGAGTCGTTCGACACCGGGCTGCCGATCACGCAGGCGAAGGGCCAGGCGCGGCGGGCCGCGGAGAACTTCCGGTTCTTCGCCGACCTGGTCGTCGCGCAGACCGACGAGGCCTACCGCGTGCCGGGCGCCCAGCTCAACTACGTCAACCGCAAACCGGTCGGCGTGGCCGGGCTGATCACGCCGTGGAACACGCCGTTCATGCTGGAATCGTGGAAGCTCGCCCCCGCGCTGGCCGCGGGCTGCACCGTCGTGCTCAAGCCCGCGGAGTTCACGCCGCTGTCGGCGTCGCTGTGGGCGGGGATCTTCGCCGAAGCCGGTTTGCCGGACGGGGTGTTCAACCTCGTCAACGGCATCGGCGAGGTCGCCGGTGACGCGCTGGTGAAGCACCCGGACGTCGACCTCATCTCGTTCACCGGTGAGACCACGACCGGCAGCACGATCTTCCGCAACGCCTCCGACCGGCTCAAGGGCCTGTCGATGGAGCTGGGCGGCAAGTCGCCCGCGGTGGTCTTCGCCGACGCCGACCTCGACGCGGCGCTGGACTCCACCCTGTTCGGCGTGTTCTCCCTCAACGGCGAGCGCTGCACGGCTTCCTCGCGCATCCTCGTCGAGCGGCCGGTCTACGACGAGTTCGTCGCCCGCTACGCCCGCCGCGCCGCCGCGGTGAAGGTCGGCCATCCGGCCGATCCCGCCACCGAGGTGGGCGCGCTGGTGCACCCGGAGCACTATGAACGCGTGCTGGGCTACGTCGAGATCGGCAAGACGGAGGCGAAGCTCGTCGCCGGTGGCGAGCGGCCCGCGCACCTGCCCGAGGGCAACTACCTGGCGCCGACGGTGTTCGCCGACGTGCCCCGCACGGCGCGGATCTTCCAGGAGGAGATCTTCGGCCCGGTCGTGGCGATCACGCCGTTCGACACCGAGGACGAGGCGGTCGAGCTGGCCAACGACGTGCGGTACGGGCTCGCCGCGTACGTGTGGACCAACGACCTGCGGCGCGCGCACGACGTGTCGGGGCGGATCGAAGCGGGCATGGTCTGGATCAACTCGCACAACGTGCGCGACCTGCGGTCCCCGTTCGGCGGGGTCAAGGCCTCGGGGGTCGGGCACGAGGGCGGCTACCGGTCGCTCGACTTCTACACCCAGGAACAGGCGATCCACGTGACGCTGGGCGACGTGCACACGCCGCGGTTCGGAAAGGACGGAGACCAGTGAACGCACCGGACATCGTGCGCTGCGCCTACCTGGAGCTGGTGGTCGGCGATCTCGCCGCGTCACGGGAGTTCTACGTGGACGTGCTCGGCCTGGTGGTGACGGAGGAGGACGAGCACGAGATCCACCTGCGCGGCCTGGAGGAGTTCATCCACCACAACCTCGTGCTGCGGCAGGGTCCCGTGCCGGCCGCGGCGGCGTTCGGGTTCCGCGTGCGGCACCCGCGGGAGCTGGACCGCGCCGAGGAGCACTACCGGGCGCTGGGCTGCGAAGTCCGCCGTGAGGCCCCGGGATTCCGGCGCGGGATCGGCGAAGTGGTGCGGGTGCTGGACCCGCTGGGTTTCCCGTACGAGTTCTTCTACGACGTGCAGCACGTGCCGCGGCTGACGTGGAACTACGAGCGGTACGGGGCGGGCGCGATCGTCCGGCTCGACCACTTCAACCAGGTGTACCCGGACGTGGCGCGTGGCGCGGAGTACCTGGAGGACCTGGGTTTCCGCCGCACCGAGGACATCCGCGACGACGACGGCGTCACGTACGCGGCGTGGTTCGCGCGCAAGGACACCGTGCACGACACGGCGTTGACCGGCGGGGCGGGGCCGCGGATGCACCACATCGCGTTCGCCACCCACGAGAAGCACAACATCCTCTACATCTGCGACAAGCTGGGCGCGCTGCGGCGCTCGGACGCGATCGAGCGCGGGCCGGGGCGGCACGGGGTGTCGAACGCGTTCTACCTGTACCTGCGGGATCCCGACGGGCACCGGGTGGAGATCTACACGCAGGACTACTACACCGGCGACCCGGACAACCCGCTCGTGACCTGGGACGTGCACGACAACCAGCGGCGGGACTGGTGGGGCAACCCGGTCGTGCCCAGCTGGTACACCGAGGCGTCGACGGTGCTGGACCTGGACGGGAACCCGGTCCCGGTGCGCGAGCGGGAGGAGGCGCGCGAGATGGACGTGACGATCGGCGCGGACGGCTTCTCCTACACCCGGAAGGGCGAGGGGTTCAAGGTCGGGGAGCAGCTGTAGCGCGACGCTAGGATGACGGTCCACGACACGGAAAGCGGAGGGGCGGCCATGAGGGACACGACGGCTGCCCCGAAGCTGTCCAAGTCCGAGACGGTGTACCGGGAGCTGCGGAGCCGCATCCTCAGCGGCCGGTACGTCACCGGGTTCCGGCTGGTGCTGGACCAGCTGGCCCGCGAGCTGAACGTCAGCACGGTCCCGGTCCGCGAGGCGGTGCGGCGCCTGGAGGCCGAAGGGCTGGTCACGTTCACGCGGAACGTGGGTGCCGAGGTCGCGGGGATCGACACGGCGGACTACGCGGACGCGATGCAGACGCTGGCGTACCTGGAGGGCGCGGCGACGAGCCTGGCCGCGCCGCACCTGGGTGCCGAACAGCTCGCCGAAGCGGCCGAGGTGAACGAGGAGATGCGCGCGCTGCAGGCCGGGACGGGTTTCGACCCGGTGCGGTTCACCGAGCTGAACGAGCGCTTCCACCGCCTGCTGTGCGACGCGTGCCCCAACCGGCACCTGCGGGACCTGCTGGGGCGGGAGTGGCAGCGGATGTCGCTGATCAGGCGGTCCAGCTTCACGTTCGTGCCCGGCCGGTCGGCGGATTCGGTCGCCGAGCACGAGCGGATACTGGAGCTGCTGCGCGAGGGCGCCCCGGCCGACGAGGTCGAACGCGTGGCGAGGGCGCACAAGCTGCGGACGCTGGACTCCTACCTGGCCGCCCGTTCCTGAGGGCGGCGCGACTCGAAGCCCGCCGTCGACAGCAGTGCGGTGCTGACCGCCCGGTCGGCGACGGTCAGGTCCTGGTGCCGGCCGGCCTGACCGCTCCTGAGGTAGACGAGGACCCCGCCCTGGTCGTGCAGGCGGGCGATGGACGCGTCCAGACGTGCGCGGCAGGGGCAGCCGGTGCCACCGAGGACGGCACCCGTGACGCACTCCAGCTGCGTCCCCACCGGGCCGGGCGTCCGCCCGAAGATCACGAGGTGCCGCAGGCCGCTCGCGGTGTCCAAATAGGACTCAGCGTGCAACGGGCCCCGGCCGGTGGGCAGCTCGATGGCCGCCACTTTCCGCAGCGTCCCGGCGAACCTCGGCGCGCCGATGGCCGCGCAGTCGGCGGTGACGATGCCGTGTTCCGCCGCGAGCGCGCGGACTTGCGCCGCCGTGGCAACGTTTCCCCCGTCATCGACGACGGTCGCGAGCAGTGCGGCCGCCGGCAGGCCCGCCTGACGGCAGAGGTCGATCGCGGCCTCCGGAAACCCGTACCCGGCAGGCGCGGGGTCGGCCGGCACCCGGATCGGGAGCACGTGGCCGGGGCGCCGGAGATCCTCGGGGCGCGTGGCCGGATCGGCCAGGAGGCGTGCGCAGTGCGCGCGGTCGGCGGCGCTGATCCCGGTGGTGATGCCGTTCGCCGCGTCGACCGACACCGCGTACGCGGGTCCGCTCGCAGGCCCGCCCGCCACCATCGGGGCAGGCGAAGCTCGTCGGCTCGTACGCTGTCCAAAGCGACGGACAGCAGGCCCGAGCTGTGCCTCACCACCCACGCGGTCCACCTGGTCGAGGCGAGCGACGCGGGCAGCGCCACCACGCCCTGGTCCTGCCCGAGGAGGAGGACCGGCTCACCGGCCCGGATGGCGCGCACGCCGTCCAGCACCACCTCCCGGCCGGTCATGTGCCGCTCAACCGCCGAAAAGCCGACCGGTGGAACACGAGTGGCGCGTTGTCGGTCTCGGTCTGGAAAGCACGCACCCGCAGCAGCGCGATGCGGTGGTCCCCCGCCGGGATCTCGGAGTCCAGCTCGCAGTCCAGCCACGCGGCGGCACCGTCGAGGAACACCGCGCCGTTGCTCGTCGTGTGGACGGTGAGACCGGCGAAGCGGTCGCCCTGTTTCGCCGCGAGCTGGCGGCAGGCGTCTTCGTGCCCCGCCCCCAGGATGGTGACTCCGAGGTGTGAAGCGGTGCGCAGGCGTGGCCACGTGGTCGAGCCGTTGTCGGCGCAGATCGACACCAAGGCAGGAGCGAGGGAGACGGAGGTGAACGAGCTCACGGCCATGCCGACGGGCCCGCCGTCGAGCAGGGCGCAGACCGCGGCGACTCCGCTGGGGAAATGCCCGTAGGCTTGGCGTAGCACCTGCTGGCTGGTGCCTTCGTCCACAATGGTCAGCATCGTTGCTCCTCAGGCGGCTGTTCCGGGGGCGTCAGCGCAGGCCGGCTTGTTCCAAGAGCGGGTGGGTCTCCCGCTGGAACCGGCGCATGTCCTCCACGTACCTGGGCCAGGACAGCAGAATCCCGTCGAGCCCGGTCTTGGCCAGCGCGCCCAGCACGTCCACCACCTGTTCCGCGGTCCCCACGATCGGATATCCCGCCCAGCCGGCGATGAAGTGGAACTTCATGTCGTTGATCGTCTCCGCGCTGAACGACGCCTGAGAACCGACCATCCCGTTCACCAGGTTCGTCGCCGCCTCCCAGTCCCCCCGCTGGTTCACGTAGTAGTCCAGGAACCGGCGCGCCTCCTCCTCCGTGTCCTCCTGCACGACGTACGCGTTCGTCCACACCCCGATTTCCCGCCCGTACTCCTCGCGGGCCAGCGCCTTGAACGCCTTCACCCGCTCCGCCATCGCCTCCGGGTTCTGGTGCCCGATATCGGTGTTCACGAACACCACATCGCAATTGCGCGCACCGAAATGCCGCCCGGCCGTCGACGCACCCGCGTTCATCAGCACCGGACGCGGACTCTGCACGGGACGCGGTTTCAACAACGCGTCCTGCACCCGGAAGTACTTGCCCTCGAAACTGTACGGCTCGTCCCGCGTCCACAGCGCCACCACGATGTCCACCCATTCCTGAGCGACCGCGTAACGCTCGTCGTGGGGCAGCAACGGCGCGCCGAACATCTCGATCTCCGGCTTGTTCCACCCCGTCACGACGTTCAACGCGAAACGGCCACCGGAAATGTGATCGATCGTCGTCGCCTGCTTCGCGGCCAGCACCGGGTGGATCGTCGGCACGTGGCTCGTCGAAAAGATGCCCGCCCTGCTCGTCAACGCCGCCTGGGCCGCCGCCCACGTGTAACACTCGAAACCCGCGCCGTTGAAGTCCGTCGCCCCGCCGAAACCCCGCCACCGTCCCACCGGCACGAGGGCCTCGAACCCCATCGCGTCACCCAGCCGCCCCAGCTCCGCGGTCGACGGCCAGTCCGCCGTCAGCACCCCGTCGGCCGTCGAAATCGCACACCCCCCGCTCAGGTTCGTCGAGAAAGTACCCAACTTCAGCGCCCGGTCGCCCAGCACCGGATGCCGGACCTGCCCCTCGAGCGAAGCCACCGACGTCACCATTGACGCTCCTTCCACAGTGCATCCAACCCCCAGCGAGTTCCGACCGTATACGTAATATTTCGGGAGGGCAAGGTGCCTCTCCGGACTCTGAGGGTCACTGAACCCAGTCCAGGGGCCGAAAGCCTGCTGGCCACGCTTCGTTGACACCCGCTTCCAGCGAAGCCTATAGTCCCACCATCCGCGTACGTACTATCTATCGCGCTGACGTCTTCCGGCCACATCGCAGAAAGAGCGAACGATGAGCATTGGCACCGTGCACGACGCCGAACCGGCAACGCTGGCCTCGAACGAGGCGCGTGTCCGAGGACTGCTGGACCGGGAATGGCGCCTGCTCGTCGACGGCCGGCGAGTCGGCGCCGCGAGCGGGAAGACGTTCCCCGTCACCAGCCCCTACACCGAGGAAGTGATCGCGCACGTGCCCGACGCCTCCGCCGAGGACGTCGACCGGGCCATCGCCGGCGCGGCGCGGGCGTTCCCGGCCTGGGCCCGCACGACCCCGGGCGAGCGGGCGAAGGCGCTCTTCGCGCTGGCCGACGAGATCGCACGGCGCGCGCAGGACTTCGCGGTGCTCGACGCGATCGACGGTGGCGCCCCGGTCGGCATCATGCTGCTCGACGTCAAGATCGCTTTGGACAGCCTGCGGTACTTCGCCGGGCTCGCGATGGAGACCAAGGGCTACACCGTGCCGGCCAGCACGAACCTGCACTTCACCGAGCTGCAGCCCTACGGCGTGGTGGGGAAGATCATCCCGTTCAACCACCCGTTCATGTTCGCCGCCAGCAAGATCGCCGCACCGCTGGCCGCCGGCAACACGGTGGTCCTCAAGCCCGCGGAGGCGACTCCCCTGTCGGCGCTGCTGCTGGCCGACCTGGTCCAGGAGATCCTTCCGCCGGGCGTCGTGCAGGTCGTCGTCGGCGACGGGCCGGAGGCGCCGCAGGCGATCGTGCGCAGCCGCCTGGTCAGGCGGATCGGCTTCACGGGCAGCGAGCAGGTCGGGCGGTTCATCCAGCGCAGCGCCGCGGAGGTGGCGGTCAAGCACGTGACGCTCGAACTCGGCGGCAAGAACGCGCTCATCGCGTTCCCCGACGCCTCGCCGCAGAAGGTGGCCCGAGCGGCGATCCAGGGCATGAACTTCACCTGGTCCGGCCAGTCGTGCGGGTCGACGTCCCGGCTTCTCGTGCACGACGACATAGCCGACGAGGTACTGGCGGCGGTGGCGGCGCAGCTCGCCGGCCGCCGGTTCGTGTCGCCGCTCGACCCGGAGGCCGTCCAGGGGACGATGGTGAACAAGCGCCAGTACGACCGGGTGCTCGGCTACCTCGCGGGTGCCGTCGACAGTGGAGCGCGGGTCGTCACGGGCGGCGGCAGGCCCGCCTCGGTGGACAAGGGACTCTTCGTCGCGCCCACCTTCCTCGACCGGGTGAGCCCGGAGTGGCCCGTCGCCAACGAAGAGATCTTCGGCCCCGTGGTGTCCGTCATCCGCTGGACGGACGAAGAGGACGCGGTGCGGATCGCCAACAGCGTCGACTACGGACTGACCGGCAGTGTCTTCACCAACGACATCTCCACCGCCCACCGCGTCGCCCGCGCGCTCGAAACCGGGTTCGTGTGGATCAACGGCGCCGGCCCGCACTTCCAGGGCGTACCGTACGGCGGCTGGAAGAACTCGGGTGTGGGCCGCGAAGAGAGCCTGGAGGAACTGTTGAGCTACACCCAGTCCAAGTCCGTGACGGTGATGTTGTGACCGCTTTCGAGGGATTCGCTTCCGAGGACGACCGGCGGGCGGTGGCGGAAGCGAACTGGGCGCTCGCCGCGGCAGGGCAGTCCGACCTCGTGTGGGGTCACGTCGGGATGCGCGTCGCGGGTGACTCGGTGCTGATGAAGGTGTCCGGGCTGGGCTTCGAAGAAGTGGACGAGAACACGCTGGTGGTGGTCGACCGCGCGGGCTCGGTCCGTGCCGGGACCGGCCGCCGCCACCTGGAGTACTGCATCCACACCGAAATCCTGGCCGCCCGCCCGGACGTCGGCGCGGTGGTGCACACCCACTCGGTCGCGGCCGCGGCGTTCGCCTCGACGGAGGAACCGCTGCGCCCCCTCACCCACGACGCCGTCCCGTTCCTGGCCCCCGACGTCCCGCGGTTCACCACGACCGGCAACCTGATCTCCACCCCACAGCTCGGCGAAGAGCTCGCGAAGTGCTTGGGGGACAACAACGGCTGCCTCATCCCCGGGCACGGGATGGTCACCGTCGGGGCGTCCCTCGCCGCGGCCGTCATGCACGCGGCGTTGCTCGACCGGGCCTGCCGGGTCCAGCTGGACGCGATGGCAGCGGGTGGTCCGCGCCGGTGGTCGAGCGAGGCCGAGGTCGCCGAAAAGCGGGCGGGGCTGTGGACGGAAGGCCAGCTCACCGCCGGGTACGAGTACCTGGTGCGGCGCGGGAAAACCCTTGCCGCACCGGCCGGTCACCCCGGCCGGCGAGGAGCGGCCACCCGATAGTGCGTATACGGAGCACTCCTCGGTAGGGTGGCCCGGAGTGGTCGAGAGGAGTGCTTCAGTGACGACCCGCGGTCGTGAGCGGCCCTCCGCCGGCGTGAAGTCGTCCGAGCCGGCGCGGCTGGTGTCCATCCCCGGCTACCTGATCCGCCGGAGCCAGGCGGTGCACAACTCCCTGTGGGGTGAGCTGGTGCCGGGCGACCTGACCGGACCCCAGTACGCCGTGCTGTCCGTGCTCGCCGCGTTTCCCCAGTCCGACCAACAGCGGGTGGTACGCCTCGCCTCGCTCGACAGGTCGTCGGGAGCGGACGTCGTCGCCCGGCTGGTGCGGAAGGCGTGGATCGAGCGTTCCCGGAGCCCTGAGGACGCCCGCCGCTACCTGCTGACGCTGACCCAGGCCGCGTCGATCGCGTTGTCGTCGATCACCCCGCGGGTCAAGGCCGTGCAGGACGCGCTGCTGGCGCCGCTGCGGGCCTCGCGGCGCGCGGCGTTCGTGACCGAGCTGGCCGCGGTCGCCCGGGTCGCCGCGGGCGAGCTGCGCGGGGCGCCCCAGGACGCGTTCCCGGTTCTGGAGCTGGCCGTGCCCGGTCACCTGATCCGGTGCGCGCAGCAGGTGCACACCGCGTACTGGGCGGAGATCATGGACGGCAGGCTGACCGGCCCGCAGTACGCCGTGCTGCACGTCGTCGGGCGCTGGCCGGGGATCAACCAGCGGCGGCTCGGGGAACTGGCGGCGCTGGACAGCTCCACGACGACGGACATCGTGAACAGGCTGGCCGGACGCGGCTGGATCACCCGCGAAAAGGACCCCGCCGACGGCCGCGGCCGCATCCTGACCTTGACCCGCGACGCCCTCGCGTCGCTGAAAGGCATCCACCCCAAGGTCGAGCTCGTGCAGCAACGGCTGCTCGAACCACTGCGCCCCCGCGAGCGCACCGAATTCCTGCGTGACCTCGCGCGGGTGGCGTTCGAGGGCAACCCGCCGGAGGCGGCTAGCTAGGCCGGGGCGCGCATTCCGGCCCTGTCCGGGGCCTGCTTTGTATGATGATCAGACCTCGGCCTACCGCGGCGCTTCGGACAGGAGCCGGTCACTGTGGCGCATGACGCGCCGCAGGTGGTTTTCGGTGGCGAACCGCGCCCGTGACGGATCACCGGCGGCGATCGCCTCCGCGATCTCCCGGTGCTCGGCCAGCGTGTTGGCCGCCTCGGAGGGGTAGCCGGGGCCCGAAGCGTAGGCGTTGCGCAGGAAGGCGTTCACCGGGCGGATCACCAGCGAGAAGAACGGGTTGCCGCTCGCCCGCGCGACGATCTCGTGGAAGCGCAGGTCGGCTTCGAGGAACCGGTCGCGCGCATCCGCGTTCTCCAGCGCCTCGGCCAGATCGCGGTTGGCCCGCTCGAGTTCGGCGAGGTGTTCGCCGGTCCGGCGGGCGGCGGCGAAGACCGCCATCTCCGCCTCCAGCACCAGCCGCAGTTCGAGCAGCTGCTCGAAGGACCCCTCGCTGCGCCGCAGCAGCAGGCCGTACTGGTCGGCGATGACCCGGCCGTCGAACTCGGCCACCGCCATCCCGCGTCCGGGCTTCACCGTGACCAGCCCGCGCTGGACCAGCAGGCGCGCGGTCTCGCGGACGACCGTGCGGGACACCCCGAAACGGGCCGCCAGCTCGGCCTCGGTGGGCAGCCGCTCGCCCGGTGCCAGGCCGACGATCTCGTTCTCGAGGGTGTCGGCCAGCCGCTCGGAGAGCCGCCTGCGCAGGTCGTCGCTCATGGCGGCCATCGTACGACCTTTGTACGATGATAGGACGTTCTCCGTCAAGTGCTGCTCAGTCCAGGAAGGCGGTCTCGTGCACCCCATCGCCCAGCCCGGTCAGCTCCTTCCCGCCGACGCCGAGCGGGCCACGCTGCTCGCGCGCGTCTTCGATCCCGCCGTCGGCGGCCCGTGTGTCGCGGCGATCCGCGGTGACCGGGTCGTGGACCTGACCGCGGTGAGCCCCACCGTCGCGGACCTGCTCGACCGCCCCGACGCCGTGGCCGTGGTGCGCGGCGCGGCGGGCGGGCGCGAGTGGCCGCTGGCGGAACTGCTCACCGCGACGCTGTCGCGGGACCCGGCGTCCGCGCGCTTCCTGGCCCCGGTGGACCTCCAGGTCATCAAGGCGGCCGGGGTCACGTTCGTCCGGAGCATGCTGGAGCGAGTCATCGAGGAACGCGCCGCCGGGGACCCGCGGCGCGCGGAGGAGGTCCGCGACCGGATCGCCGGTCTCGTCCGCGGCCACATCTCGCAGCTGCGGCCGGGGTCGGAAGACGCCGCGCGGGTCAAGGACCTCCTGGTGCGTGAGGGACTGTGGTCGCAGTACCTGGAAGTGGGCATCGGTCCCGACCCCGAGATCTTCACGAAGGCGCCGGTGCTGTCCGCCGTCGGCACCGGCGCCGAGATCGGGGTGCTCGCCCGCTCCACCTGGAACAACCCCGAGCCGGAGCTGGTGCTGGCGGTCACCTCGGCGGGGGCGCCGGTCGCGGCCACGCTCGGCAACGACGTGAACCTGCGGGACTTCGAGGGGCGCAGCGCGCTGCTGCTGACCGAGGCCAAGGACAACAACGCCTCCTGCGCGATCGGCCCGTTCCTGCGGCTGTTCGACGACGGCTTCACGCTCGACGACGCGCGCCGCGTCGAGGTCGCGCTCGACATCACCGGCACCGACGGGTTCTCGCTGCACGGGGTCAACCCCGTGAGCGAGATCAGCCGCGACATCGCCGAGCTGGTGGCCCACGCCCACGGTCCGCACCACCGCTACCCCGACGGGTTCGTGCTCTTCACCGGCACGATGTTCGCGCCGACCGAGGACCGGGACGAGCCGGGGCAGGGGTTCACCCACAAGCCCGGCGACGTCGTGCGCATCTCCTCCCCCGCGCTCGGCTCGCTCGTCAACGTGGTCACGACCGCCGAGCAGGCCCCGGACTGGACCTTCGGCATCCGTGCGCTGATCGCCAACCTCGCCGCGCGGGGCCTGCTCACCGGCACCACCGAGGCGCGTTCCTGACCGGGGCGCCGGTCAGGACCCGCAGTCGGTCGCGTCGCCCGCGGGGTGGCGGGTGGGCAGCTGCAGCGGGACGCCGGGCCGGACCTGGCGCACGTCACCGCCGCCGACGCGCACCGGGAGCGGCGGACCGGAACGCAGGGTCAGCTTCGTGGTCCGCGCGCCGACGGACAGGTCGAACGTGCGGCCGTGCCACTTGATCCCCGTGATGTCCACGCCCGGCAGTTGCGGCGGCAGGAAGGGATCGACGGCGACGGCGTCGGTCCCCCACCGCAGCCCGGTGAACCCGTAGAGGAACTCCTGCAGGTAGCCGCCCTGGCCGGTGGTGAAGTCGAACGCGCCGCCCGTGCGGGTTTCGTACCACTGGTTGAACGGCGCCGCCAGGTACGGATCCGCGCTGGTGCGCAGCGAGGTGTAGACCTGGCAGCCGGGCGAACCGAGTGCGGCACCGGCGATGGTGGCGATCGCGTCCGTCATCGACGGGCCGTTGGGGTCGGTGCGCTGCCGGTAGTAGTCCAGGTCGTTCTGGGCCAGCTCGGGCGACATCGGCACCGCCCACGGGTACTGCAGCAAGGTGACATCGGCCTGCTTGATCGTCTGCCCCGCGTACCCGTCGAACTCGGGGTGGATGTTGTTCACGGGATCGACCGGGATCTTCAGGCCGTCCGCGACCCTCGCCCACGCCGGATCGGCGGGCCGCCCGACGATGCCCGCGGCGCGGATCGCGATGCGCAGTGAGGCCTGCGCTCCGGCGTTGGTGCTCGCGCTGTTGTTGACGTTGTCGTGGTATTCGTCGGCACCCTTGACGTCGTTGATGGAGTACCCGCCTGCCGGGTCGGGCACCGCGCGCGTGGCCCAGTAGTCGGCGATGCCCTGCAGCACGGGCCACGCCTTGTCCCGCAGCCAGGTCCGGTCACCGGTCGCTTCGTAGTACTGCCACTGCGCCAGCGCGATGTCCGAGTTGATGTGGATCTCCTGCCTGCCGTCCGGTGACCAGTCCGGGGTCGTCTCCTTGCCGGTCAGCGCGCTCTGCCACGGGAACTTCGCACCCTTGACCGGGTGGTCCGGAGTGGACAGTGCCGCGGCGGCGGCCCTGGCTGCGGGCAGGCGCTGCTGCCGGTAGGCGTTCGCGTCGGCGGCGATGTCGGGGTACTGGGCCAGCAGCGCCGGGTACATCCACGTCTCCATGTCCCAGAACACGTGGCCGCTGTAACCGTCCGAGGACAGGCCACCCGGGCTGGCGCTCCAGACGACCCCGGCGCGCACGCTCGCGAGCAGGTAGAACATCGACGCGTGGACCTGCGCGGTCATGGTGGGGTCGCCGGGGATCGAGATGTTCGACCGCCAGAGGTCCGCCCAGGCGTCCTGGTTGCGCGCCAGCGCACGCTGGTAGCCCTCGACGGCGGCGTGGGCCGCGGTCCTCGCGGCGGCCTGCTGCGGAGCCGCGGGCAGGCGGTCGGTGTCGACGCTGGAGGCGACCCCCACGAACTTGGTGATCCGCAACGGCTGCCCGGCTCGCACCGGGAAGTCCGCTCGCTGTCCGGCACCACCGTCGGCGATCGCCCGGGTGGGCAAGGTCCTCCCGTCGACGCGCAGCACGGAACTCATCCCGGCGGTGACCAGGTTTCCGTCGCTCACCACGGTTTCCGACAGCGTCGCCGTCCGGCCGTCCACCTGTGGGTCCCGCGTCGAGGCGTGGTCCAGACCTCGGGCGTCGAACTCGTCGATCACGGTGGCCGTGCCGCTCCAGTGCGGGACGGCGCGCACGCTCACCGTGCCCAGGTGGCCGTCCGCGCGGTTGGCGTTGACCTCGTAGGCGAAGCTGGTCGTGTCGCCCGCGGGCGAGGTCCAGTCGAACGACGTGCTCAGCACACCCGTGCGCAGGTCCAGCGACTGCCGGTAGTTCGTCGTGGCACCCACCGTCGACGGGGCGACCTGCGTGGGCGGCTGCGCGCCTTCGGGATACAGCGCGAGGTAGTCGACGTTGACGCGCGCCGTGTCGCCGTCCGCGACCGTGACCTCGAGCGTGTTCGCGCCCGCGTTCAGGGTCACCGGCACCGTCACCACCGCCCAGTCGTCCCAGCTCGCCAGGCTGGGCACGGACAACTGCCGCGACTGGCCGTTCACTCCGATGTGGACGGTCTGCGCGCTGCCGCTGCCGTTGCCGTACCGGACGGCGAGCGTCGCCGGGCCGGCCGGCGCGTTCCGGACCGGGACGACGTCCCTGCCGCCGACCGTCGGGGTGTTGTTGGTGTTCAGGCCCGCCAGGTAGCTCCCGGTGATCGAGCCGGGGTGTGAGCTCTCGAGGAACGCGCCCCCGGAGATCTTCCCGTAGGCGGCGGGACACAGCTGTCCGAAGCCGCAGGACCACTCCCCCAGTCCGTAGACGTCGTCGCCGCGGCCGAACCCGAGCGTGGTCCAGGTCGGCAAACCGGCCCGCTCCTCCTGCCCGGCGGAAGGAGCGCCGTAGAAGCCCGCGAGCTGGGACTGGGTGACGATGGGCTTGCTGCTGTACCCGTGGCCCTCCGCGGGCACCCGGGCTCCGAGGTAACCGTTGCCGACGAACGTCGGTGAGTAGTTCTTCGACGGGTCATTGGTGCTCAGCACCCACCCGTCGTCCCGCGCGGGTGTGGCCGAAGCCGGTGCCGCCACCAAACCCAGGAGCAGGCAGCAGGCCACCACCAGGAAAGCGGCCCGTCTGCCGGGCCCGTCTTGCTTCGTCATCGGAACGCACCTCTTCGTGCCACGACGCGCGGACAATATGTTGCAGCAAGCAACATATATCGCGATCCGCGGCTGGTAAAGATGATGATCAGCGCTCCTTCACCGGTTCCTTCCGGCGGGCCGGGCGCCTACGGTCAGCGGAGATCGAACCGTCTGGAGGAGTCACCGTTGGGAATCACCGGTCTGCAGATCCGCGAGGTCGCCTGATGCTGTTCCCGCCGCCGGGGCTGGAGCCCCTCGCCACCGTGACCGTCGACCTCGCTCCCCCGCTGGACTTCGGCCCGGGTCCCGACGGCCACCACCGCACGGTGCCGATCACCGGCGGCACCGTCGACGGGCCCGCGTTGTCCGGCCGCGTCCTGCCCGGCGGGGCGGACTGGCAGCGCGTGCTGCCCGACGGCACCGTGTTCGTCGAAGCCCGCTACACGCTCGAACTGTCCGGCGCGCTCGTGGGGTTGGTCAGCACCGGCGTCCGCACCGGGCCGCCGGAGGTCCTCGCCGCGCTGGCCCGGGGCGAGGACGTCGACCCCGCGGAGTACTACTTCCGCGTCACGCTGCGGGCCACCACGGCGGATGCGCGGTACCGGTGGCTCACCACCAGCGTCCTGATCGGCCGCGCCGAGCGCACCGCGAACCAGGTCCGCTACGACCTCCACCGCCTGCTCTGACCCGAGAACACCACCTCACTCGGCGAGGGCGGCGGCTTCCTGGCGGAGTGCGTGCACGAGGGCGTCCATCGACGCCGTGGGCGAGCCGGGCAGGCGCACCAGGCTGACGCGGCGCCGCTCCTCCGGGACGCCGTCGAGGGTGACGAGGCGGACGCCGGGCGGGACCGCGGACAGCAGTGTCGACGGAACGGTCGTGATCCCGGCTCCGGCCGCCACCAGGCTCAGTTTGGTGAGCCAGTCGCGCGCCGCGTGGCGGACCTGGGGCCTGCCGGGGAGGCCGGGCCAGACGCCGAGCAGGGGTTCGCCGGCGCCGGCGGGGCTGCCGATCCACGTCTCGCCGGCGAGGTGTTCCGCGGTCACGGCCGGGCGCGCCGCGAGCGGGCTGCCCGCCGGGACCGCCAGGACCAGGCGGTCTTCCAGGAGCGGCTCCACGTGCAGGGGCGGATCGTCGGTGTCCGGTGAGCGGTGTGGCGGCCGGGAGGTCAGCAGCGCGAGGTCGATCGCCCCGGTACGCAGCGCCCGCACCAGCGACGGGGTGCCGCCCTCCCGCGTGCTGACCTGGATCCGCGGGTGTTCCCGGTGGAGCGCCGCCAGCGCACGCCCCACGACCACCGCGCCGGCCGCGGGGAAGAACCCCAGCCGGACGCGGCCGGCGTCGTCCTCCTTGCCACGCAGTTCCCGCTCGGCCGCGTCCAGCGCGTCCAGGGCGACGACGGCGTGCCGCAGCAGGGCGTGCCCGGCCGGGGTCAGCCGCACGCCGCCGGGGTGGCGCTCGAACAGCCGGGCGCCGGTGGCCTGCTCCAGCGCGGCGACCTGCCGGGAGACGGCGGGTTGCGTGTACCCCAGCGCCTCGGCCGCCGCGGTGAAGGTGCCGCGCTCGGCCACCTCACGCAGGACCCGCAACCCGACCAGCGCGACCTCCATAAGGAATCATCATATCGGCTATGCAGGACATTCGCTGGCGGAATGCCCCGCGCGTTCCTAACGTCGGGGACATGGAAGAACAACCCGGCGGCCGGTTACCGCTGCTGCCACCTGACGCCCTCGACGCGGAGCAACACGCGGTGTGGGAGCGTCTGACCGCCACCCGCGTCAGGGCCGCGGCGGGCTACACCGCGGCACTGCCCGACGGACGGCTCATCGGCCCGTTCAACGTCATGCTGCGCGCCCCTCGGCTCGCCGCGCCTCTGCTGGAGTGGACGCAGGCCATCACGCGGTCCGGCATCCCCCAGGACGTCCGCGAGGTGGTCATCCTCACCGTCGCCGCGCACTGGCAGGCCGAATACGCGTTGTACGCCCACACCGCGGCCGCGGAGCGTGCTGACGTACCCGCGGGCGCGATCGCGGCGCTTCGACGGGGCGGCGAACCCTCCGGTCTGAGCGCCGAAGCCGTTGTAGCGCACCGGTTGGCCGTCGCCCTCGTCCGCGACCACCACGTGCCGGACGACCTCTACGACGAGGCGGTCACGACGTTCGGCGTGGAAACGCTCGTCGTGCTCGTCAACCTCATCGGCCAGTACCTCAACACCTCGGCGCTGCTGACCTGTTTCCAGGTCCCGGCGCCGGTCTCGTGAAAGGAAAACACCATGCCTCTCGTCAACGTCCACCTGCGCCGGGGAACCACCCCCGAATACCGCCACCTCGTTTCCGAGGCCATCCACCGCGCCATGGTGGACGTGCTGAAGATCCCCGAGGACGACCAGTTCCACGTCTTCCACGAGGTCGACCCCGAGAACTTCGTCATCCAGCCCGTTGTGTTCGGCCTGCCCCGAGGCGAGCGCGCGATGTTCATCCAGCTGGCGTTCAACCAGCGCACCGCGGAGCAGAAGACCGAGCTGTTCCGGGCGATCGTGGCCAACCTGCGGTCCTTCGCCGGCGTCGGTGAGGAGGACGTCCTGCTGGTGGCCTTCGAGACAGCGCGCGAAAACTGGTGGGCGGCGGGGCGGGTCGTCAACCCGGAGACCGGCTACGACGAACGCATGACCGACCTCCAGGGCACTGTCGGGAGCGTTTAGTTCGCAGTTCCCGGCTCCCCCTGTAGCGTCGAAAGGTGAGCACGACCAGCAGCACCGCGGAACGCCTCGGGGACGCCGTCGAGGCCGGGCGCGATCGCGGCTTCGTCGGGCGCGGCCCGGAGCTCGCGGCGTTCCGGGCCGCGCTCGCGGGTACCGCCCCGCCGATCCACCACGTGCACGGGCCCGGCGGCATCGGGAAGTCGATGCTGCTGCGGCGGTACGCGCGCGAGGCCAGGCGGGCCGGGCGCCGGGTCCTCGAGCTGGACGGCAAAAGCGGCGAAAAGGCCGCGTCCCCGATAGCGGCGGTCGGGGACGCCGTGCGCGACCCGGCGCTGGTGCTGCTCGTCGACCACCTCAACCTCTGCGACGTCAAGGGGACGCGGGAGCAGGAATGGCTCCTGACCCAGCTGCCCGTCGGTGTGGTGGTCGTCGTGGCGAGCCGGGAGCCGCCGGAACCGCCCGCGGTGGCGGATCCCGGGTGGGCGAAGCTGGTGCGGGTCACCGCCTTGGGGAACCTCGCTCCGGCCGAAGCGGTGGAGGTGCTCGCAGCGCACGGCGTCCCGGCCGCCCGGCACCAGGACGTGCTGTCGTTCGCCGGGGGCAACCCGCTCGCGCTGGCGCTGGCCGCCAGGGCCGCCGCGCGGGACGACGGCACCCCGTGGACCCCGGACCAGGACCTCGTCGCGACACTGCTCCCCCAGCTCGTCGGTGAAATCCCCAGCCCGCGGCACCGCAGGGCACTGGAGATCTGCGCGCACGCGCGCTTCACCTCCGAAGCGCTGTTGCGCGAACTGCTGGGCGAGGACGCGCCGCTGCTGTTCGAATGGCTGCGGGCGCAACCGTTCGTGGAATCCCATCCGGACGGGCTGTTCCCGCACGACGCCGTGCGGGAAGTGGTCGAAGCCGACCTCAGGTGGCGCGACCCGGACAGCTTCGCCGACCTGCACGCCCAGGTGCGGGAACACGTCTTCCAGCAGCTCCGCGTCGCGCCGGAGAACCGGCTCCGGCAGAGCGTCAGCGCCCTGGGCCACCTGTACCGTCGCGACCGGCCGCTGGCGAAGTGGCTCGACGAGGACGAGGTGAGCGACGAACCGTACGCGCCGGAGCACCGGGAGGCCGTGCTCGAACTCGTCCGCCGGACCGAAGGGGACTCGTCCGCCACCGCGAGCTGGCTCGACCGGCAGCCCGGCGCGTTCCGCCTCACCGGCACCGGTGAGATCACCGGGTTCTCGGCCTGGCTCCGGCTGACCGACCCCGACGAAACGGATCCCGTGATCGCCGCGATCTGGCGGCACGCAAGGGAAAACGCCCCGGTACGGCCGGGCGAGCACCTCGGCGTGGCCCGGTTCCACGGGTCCCGCTGGCGCGTTCTCGGCGAGGTGCTGCGGTCCAGCAACCTCGCCTGGTCCTACGTCGTGCTGCCGGACGACGGCGACTGGGACTCCTGCCTCGCCGAGCTCGGGTGGCCGCGGATCGACGCCGGGGAGCACGGGTACGCGGTGTTCGCACACGACTGGCGCGCCCAGCCCGCCGCCGCGTGGCTGGCGGAGCGGAGCAGGGCGATGCTCTCGGGCCAGGTCGTGACACGGGAACCGTTGGCACGTCAGGACAATCTGGTCGTGCTGTCGCGGGAGGAGTTCGACGCCGCCGTCCGTGACGCGCTGCGCACGTTCCGCCGCCCGGTCGCGAACCCGCTCGACCGCAGCCGCGTGCTCGTGGAAAGCGGCCACAGCCTTCCCGAGTTGCTGACCTACGCCGCCGACGCGTTGCTGGGCGAGCGGGGCGGCGACAAACTCCACCGGGCGGTGACCGTCACCTACTTCAAGGCCGTGCCGACGCAGGAGGCGGCGGCGGAGCGCCTCGGCGTCCCGTTCAGCACCTACCGCCGCCACCTCGCCGCGGCCGTCCGGCGCATGAGTGAGCTGCTCTGGCACCACGAGCTGACCGGGACACCGGTCCTCACGAACCGACCGAGTCCCAGAACGTCGTGAGCACCTTCGCCGTGCCCTCCGGGTCGTCCAGCATCCAGAAGTGCCCGCATCCCGGCAGCACCCGGAACTCCGCGGACACCCTCCCGGCGATCTCCCCGGCCTGCGCCCGGTTGTCGGAGGCGTCGTTCTCCGGCAGCAGCACCAGCCCGGGAGCGGCGGTGGGGACGTCCCTCGCCCAGTCCGAGAGGTTCGGCACCGCCGAGCGGTAGAGGCCGAGGATGCTGCGTCCCATCAGCTCGTCGATGTGGCTCGTCATCTCCCCCACGTCCTGCTCGGGCACGCCACGCTCGCGCAGCGTGCTCGCCGTGGCGCCCTTGTCGGCGATCATCTGCCGCACGACCTCCTCCCCCACCCCGGGTGTCTGCCAGTACTGCGCCACCTCGTGCCATTCGTACTCCTGGTGCAGCCCGCACATGACGTCGGCGGTCCAGCTGCGCAACGGGATCCCGGACGCCGTGGCGATCCGGTAGACCAGGAAGGCGCCCCAGTCGTGCCCCACCAGGTCGACCGGGCCCGGGACGTCCCGCAACCACTCGGTGAGCCAGTCGGCGTACTCCTCTTTCGTGGCACCGAAGGAGTCCGGCCAGGGGGTGCCGAACCCCGGCAGCGGGACGGCGACGCTGTCACGGTCGAGGTGGCCGCGCAGGCGGCCCCACACCTCGGTCGTTTCCGGTACCCCGTGGACGAAGACGGCGGTCATGGTGCTTTCCCTTCCGATCGTGGACTGCGAACGCACCATGCCGCCGTCCGGTGCTCACTCACCAGCTCATCCGGTGCTCACTCCCCGTCGATGACCACGTCCTCCTCACAGATGATGCGGCCGAACGTCGACAGGTCGATGAAGTTCTCGTGGTCGGGGTCGACGATCTTCAGGAAGTTCTCGCTGAAGAACAGGGCTTCGAGGTCGGCCATGCTGTCGAACCAGGCCTCGACCACCGAGTCGTACGCCGGCTCGGGGTAGCGGGGCGCCGGGACGGGGTAGGAGACGACGAACCTCCGGATGTACTGCTTCGCCTCCGGGATGGACATGAGCAGCGGCCGGTGCACGTTCCGCTGGTAGTCCGTGAACTCCTCGTGGGTCATGCCCTTCCGGCGGTTCAGGGTGATGATCATCTTGATCACGGGTGGATTTCCTCTCTTCCTTCTATCGCGGGCCGTCGCGCCCGGCTCCGGAGCCGTCGCGCGAGGACCCAGAACAACGCGGTGGTGACGACCTGGACGCCGAGCGCCACCGCGAAGGCGTGCTGCCAGCCGAGCGAGGGGGCGAGCGCGCCCAGCACCCCGCCGATCGTGGCGATACCGAGCCCCAGTGAGGCCTGTTGTGCGGTCGTGAACAGCCCGCCCGCCAGGCCGGCGACCCGGTGCGGCACCGCGGCCATGACCGTCCCGGCGAGGGGCCCGTACTGGCTCGCCTGCGCGACACCGAGGAGCAGGCCGAGCACTTCGAAGCAGCCGATCCAGACCCCCGCGCCCTCGCCCTGGGTGACCCACGAGGCCACGCCGAGCAGGACGAGACCGGCGGCCAGCAGGCCCGCGGCCAGCTCCATCGTGCGGTCGCCGAACCGCGCGGTGATCCGCGGCATCCGGAGTCCGGCGAGCACGAAGGTCCCGGCGAACGCGGTCAGCGCAAGGCCGGACTCCACCGGCGTCAGCCCGAGGCCGACCTGCGTCAGCATCGAGTACTCGTAGCTGAACGCGCCATAACCGGCGAACAGCAGCACGGCCATGGACAGGCCGAGCCGCAGCGCGGGCAGGCGCAGGCTCGACGGCGCGACCAGCACCGGGCGTCCCGCCCGCTCGCGCCGCCCCTGGTTGAGCCAGAAGCCGTACAACCCGAGCAGGCCCAGCGCCACCAACGCGAACGTCCACCACGCCCAGCCGACCGCCGGGCCGAGCGACAGCCCGGCGACCAGTGCCAGGAGCGGGATCCCCACGCGCAGCGCACCGCCGAGGTCGGGCCGTTCCGTGCTGTCCGGCGTGTGAGCCGGAAGCCGCCGCGCGCCGAGCAGCGCCACCAGACCGGGGACCGCGGAGGTCAGCACCGCCCCTCGCCATCCCGCGAACGGCAGGTCCAGCCCCATCACCAGGCCACCGAGGACCTGCCCCGCCACGGTGCCGACGCCGGAGCTCGCGGTGAACAGGGCGAGCCCGCGTGCCTTGGCGTGCGGGCCGCCGGAGGTCTGGACGATCGCCAGCGTCTGGGGCATCACGAGCGCCGAGGCCGTGCCCTGCAGGACGCGGGCGGCGACCAGCCACCACAGTCCGGGAGCCGCCGCGGCGAGCGCCGAGGTCAGCGCCAGCGCGAGGAGCCCGATCGTCAGCAGCCGCCGTCGGCCATACCGGTCGCCGAGGCGCCCGGCGAGGATCAGTCCCGCCGCGAACGCCACCGCGAACGCGGCGAGGACCAGCGCCGTTTCGCGCCGGCTCGCGCCCAGTTCCGGGCCCAGACGCGGGGCGGTCACGTTGCCGATGCTGAACGTGTACGTCGCCCCGAAGGCCGCGACGAACACCGGCCAGGTTCGTTCCATGCCCCCAACCCTGCGCGGCCGGCGGGGACCTACCCAGAGCGCCGTGATGCTGGTGGTCGGACCACCACCCTGACCCCGTGCCCCCGTGGGATGATCGTCGGCATGGCGGATGTCCGTTCCCGCGAACTCGGCGCGTACCTGCGGGCGCGGCGTGACCGGCTCGCGCCCGCCGACGTCGGGCTACCCGGAGGTGGCGGCAGGCGCCGGGTCAAGGGCCTGCGCCGGGAGGAGGTCGCGGTCCTCGCGAACGTCGGCTCGACCTGGTACACGTGGCTCGAACAGGGGCGTGACGTGCGGCCGAGCGCCGAGGTGCTGGCCGCCATCGCCGACGCGCTGCGCCTGTCCAGCGACGAGCGCCGCCACCTGTTCCTCCTCGGCGGGCACCCCGACGCGGAAACCCCGTCGAGCTGGGAACGGGCCCGCGGCCAGGTGCAGGCGCTGCTGGACAGCCTGTCGCCGCACCCGGCGGTCGTGATGAACCCGTGGTTCGAGGCGCTGGCCTACAACGCGCCGTTCCGGTTCATGATCGACGACCTCGAAGCGGTGCCCGCGGCCGACCGCAACTGCGCCTACCTGCACTTCACCCACCCCGACTGGATCGCGGGGCACTCCGACCACGAGCAGGAGTGCGCGGCGATCGTGGCGAAGATGCGGGCGTACTACGGCGAGTCGGTCACCGATCCGGCGTGGGAGCCGTTCCTGCGCCGGCTCCGCGAGGAGTCGCCGCTGTTCGTGCGCCTGTGGGACCAGGCGGACGTGGCGACCGATCCCGGGCGGGTGAAGGGGATCCGGTCGCTGCACGTCGGCAGCCTGTCCGTGCGGGCCATCACGATGCAGCTGGAGGAGCACCCGCGTGCCCGGGTCGTCGTGTACCAGCCCGCGGACCACACGACGCGGGAACGGCTCGAAGAGCTGGCCCACCGCATCGCCCGCGGGGCGATCGACGGCCCCGCGAACGTGCGGCGGTTGCGCCCGGCGACGTGAGGTTTCAGTCGGCGGGACCGTCCACAGGGGACCAGAGGCTGGGCAGGTTCACCACGATGCCCTCCTGGCTGCTGCGCGCGATGACGACGACGGCGTCCTCGTCCCCGGGGTTCTCCTCGCGGTGCGGCACGTACGGCGGCACGAAGATGTAGTCACCGGGCCCGGTTTCCAGTCGGATCTCCTCGTCGCCGTCGGCGAAGACGAACACGGGGTGGCCGGACTTGACGTAGATCGCGGTCTCCGCCTCGCCGTGGTGGTGGTCGCCGGAGTTGGTGGCGGGCCCGACGTGCGTCTCGCCCATCCACACCTTCTCCGAGCCCACGGTCTTGCCGGACACGGCTTCGAGCCGCCGCATCCCGCTGGTCTGCGTGGTGTCGCCGGACAGCTCGCTGCCCTTGATGTGGCGCAGCGGCCGGTGCCACTGGTCGGTCATGGGAGGACCCTTTCTGTCGCTTGTGGACTCACCACGTGCTCGACTCCACCGAGATCACGGGAACCAGGCGGTTGCCGAGCGTTTCGAGGAAGCTGACGATCTCGGCGGCGACCGAGCGGTGCTGCAGGTCGTTGAGCACGTCGTGGTGCGCGTCGCCGACCACCGCGAGCCGCGCCGCCGGTGCCGCTTTCACCGCGCGGGACAGGGTTTCGCGGTCCACGAGGGGATCCGCGTCCCCCACCAGCACGAGGTGCGGGAGCTCCACCGCCCGGCCGTACGCGGCGTCGAGCAACTCCGGCGGCACCGGCACGGCGAGGGCGTCGCGGGCGAAGGCCTCGTCACCGGAGAGCACCGCGCGGTGCGCGGGACAGTGGGTTCTGAGGTCGAGTTCCTCGTCCCAGCTCGAGGTCGCGCCCGTCGCGCCTCCGGCGGGCCCGGCGAGCACGAGCGCGTCGGGCCACCAGGGTGCGGATGTGTCGTCGCTCGCGACGAGTGCCGCGAGCGCGGTCGCGCCCGTGTCGGCGCCGAGCAGGGCCA
The DNA here is from genome assembly GCF_039542405.1 of Amycolatopsis dongchuanensis. Classification (NCBI taxonomy): domain Bacteria; kingdom Bacillati; phylum Actinomycetota; class Actinomycetes; order Pseudonocardiales; family Pseudonocardiaceae; genus Amycolatopsis; species Amycolatopsis dongchuanensis. Next base: position 117,158 of record NZ_BAABIB010000062.1, on the reverse strand, counting down.
GCGGGCGCGTCGCCCCACCGGCCGCTTCGGTCAGCGTGTCACCGAGGCGGGTCAGCACGTCGGGTTGATCGATCCGCGGCGCGTCGATGATCCGCACCTCGTAGGCGTCCGCGGCGAGCCGCTTGCCCAGCCGGGTGTAGGTGCGCTGGGTCTCGCCGCGCCCCGGGACGACGATGACCGTGCCGCGGGTCCGCAATCCCTGCGGCGCGTAGAACTCGGTGTAGCTGGCCATGTGAGGCTCCCTCCAATTAGGACTGACCCGCGAGCCGCCCAGTACCCGGTCGAACACCGCGGCCGCGCCGCCCTCCGGCAGCGCCGCACCGCGCCACGCGACGTGCTGGTCCGGGCGGACGAGCACGAGAGGCGCGTCGTAGACCTCGCCCGCCCCGGTGCCGTCGAGGTGCACGACCGTGAACGGGAGGCGGCGCGCGGCCGCCTCGGCGGTGAAGGCCCGCTCCGCCTCGCGATCCGCGGACAGCACGAGCAGCGCGAAGTCGTTGCCGATCCGGTCGTACAGCGTGCCGCCGTAGGGGTCGAGCACGCCGTTGGGCGCCCGGTGCCCCGGGCGCGCGTCGTCGGTGTACCCGTCGCCGCGCCACGGCGGTTCCGCTTCGAGCTGGCCGTCCTCGTACCAGATCACCGGCGAATCGTCGTAGCGCTCGTCGAAGGTGACCCCGTCGCCGCCGAGGCGGCTTTCCCGCAGCAGGGTGCCGATGGCCTCGCGCCGCTGACGCGCGTCCGGGCTGAGGTCGGCGTCGTCGGGCACGCCGATGCGGCGGATGTCGGCGAGCGTGGCCTGGGTCCGCCGCGAACGCCGCAGCGCGAAGTCGGCGACCCGCCAGTTGTGGCGGCGGCGTTCGGCGTCGTAGGAGTCCAGCAACTCCTCCGGCGCCGATCCGCGCAGCACGGCGGCGAGCTTCCAGCCCAGGTTCACCACGTCGCCGAAGCCCTCACCGAGGTTGCCGCCCGGCGTCCGGACGTGGGCGGCGTCCCCGGCCAGCAGCACCCGCCCCGCGCGGAAGGTCTCCGCGATCCGGGTGGCGTGGTAGAAGGTCGTCGCCGACGCCAGTTCCAGGTCGAGGTCGAACCCGAACGCCGCCCGTGCCGTGTCGAGCAGTTCTGCTTCGGTGGGTTCGTGGTCGAGCGGGAAGGGCCCGGCGTAGACCCGCCACTCCCGCGGGCTGATCGCCGCGAGGAACCCGTCCGCCCGCTGGTTGACGACGATGTTGGTGCCGCTGGGCGCCGGGCCGATCCGGCCGGACAGGTCGCCGGTGCGCACCACCAGCCGCACCCGTTTCTCGGTGGCGTACTCACCCTGCCTGGCGATCCCGGCCAGACGGCGGACGGTGCTGCTGCCGCCATCGGCACCCAGGACGTACTTCGCCCGGATCACACCGCCGCTTTCGCCGATCGCCTCGATGCCCGACGCGTCCTCGCGCAGCCCGGTCAGCCGCCACCCTCCGGAGACGCGGACGCCGTGCCGGGCGAGGTGGCGCAGGAAGACCTGGACGAGCGCGGTCTGCGGCCGGCGCAGCGCCTCCTCGGCCGCACCGCGTCCGGTGTCCACAAAGGAGGGACGCGGGGTGGGTACCAGCTCGTGCCCCACGAGCGACGTGACCAGGCGGATGCCCTTGTTCCACTCCGGCGGGAACGTCCATTCGTCGCGGATCTCCTGCAGCACCCGCCACCGGCGGAAGTGCTCGACCACGCGCGGTGTGTGCCCCATCGCCCCGGCGCGGACCAGCGTCGCCTCGCGCGCCTGGTCCACCACGGCCACCGCCACGCCCCGCGCGTGCAACTCGACCGCCGCCGACAGGCCGACCGGACCTGCGCCGATGATCAGCACCTCGACGTCCTCGGGCGGCCCGGCGTCCGGGAAGCGGACGGTGGAGACGTCCCGTTCCGCCATCAGGCACCGACCAGGTTGCGCTCACGGGTGTGGCGGTTGACGGGGAACGGCAGGCCGAGGTGCTCGCGCAGGGTGCTGCCCGTGTACTCGGTGCGGAACAGGCCGCGCTCCTGCAGCAGCGGCACCACCGCGTCGACGAACCACGTCAGGTCCTCGTTGTTGCGGAAGGCGAGGTTGATCCCGTCGAAGGTGCCCGCCGCGAACCACCGCTCGATGGTGTCGGCGACCGTGCCGGGCGCACCGACGAACGGCGACCGCCGGTACTCCTGGAAGGTCTGGACCACCTGGCGCAGGGTCAGCCCGCCGGCCCGCGCCCGCTCGATGATCTTCGCCGCACCCGTGCGGCCGCCCCGCTCCGCCAGGTGCGCCACGTCCGGGAACGGCGCGTCCAGGTCGTACTGGCTGAAGTCGTGGGCGCCGAACGCCCGGCCCAGCAACGCCAGGCTCGCGTCGAAATCGTTGTCCTCGTCGAAGATCTCGCGGGCCCGGCGCTCCGCGTCGGAGTCCGTGCCGCGCACGACCGGGCCGCCGTGGATGAAGATCTTGATGTGGTCGGGGTTCCGGCCCGCCGCGGCGGTACGCCGCTTGATGTCGGCGTAGTAGGCCTTCGCCTCCTCGAACGACCCTCCCGGCGCGTAGATGCCTTCGGCCACCTGCGCGGCCAGGTTGCGCCCTTCCTCCGACACCCCGGCCTGGAAGATCACCGGCTGCCCCTGCGGCGAGCGGGACAGGTTGAGCGGGCCGGCCACGCGGAAGTGCTCGCCGACGTGGTCGAGGGCGTGCAGCTTCTCCGGATCGAGGAACACCCCGCGCTCCACGTCCGCGGGGAAGGCATCGTCCTCATAGGAGTCCCACAGCCCGCGGATCACCTGCACCGCTTCGAGCGCCCTGCCGTAGCGGGTGGCGTAGTCGAGGTGCTCGTCCAGGCCGTAGTTCCGGCTGGTGCCGGTGTCGAAGCTGGTGACGACGTTCCAGCCCGCGCGCCCGCCGCTGATGTGGTCCAGCGAGGCGAACCGGCGGGCCAGGTTGAACGGGGAGTTGTAGGTCGAGCTCGCCGTGCCGACCAGCCCGACGTGGGTGGTGTGGGTGGCGACGGCGGACAGCAGCGTCAGCGGTTCGAGCCGGTTGAGGTAGTGCGGCGGGTAGGTGGCGTTGATGAACTGGCTGTCGACGATGAACAGGGCGTCGAACAACGCGTGCTCGGCCGCCTGCGCCTGCTCGATGTAGTAGCGGATGTCGATGCTGGCGTTCTTCGCGATGCTCGGGTCCTTCCACAGACCGTGCTGGCCGGGGCCGCCCACACCGTAGGGGTGCAGGGCGAGGTGGATTTTGCGGCTCATTTCGGTCATTCCCTTCAGGAGTCCAGGAGCGCACGCAGGGCGTCGCGCTCCGCACGCCCGGCCGAGGCCGTCCGGAGTGTCGGCGCCGAGCTGACGAGCAGGCGGGTGTAGGGGTGTTCCGGGCTGGTGATGACGGCGCGGGCGGGGCCGGTCTCGACCAGTTCTCCCTGGTACAGCACGGCGATGCGGTCCGCGATCCCGGCCACCGAGCCGAGGTCGTGGGAGATGAAGACGAACGCGACGCCCGAAGCCCGCAGCTCCTTCACGATTTCGAGGATCTGCACGCGGTTGGCGGAGTCCAGCGCGCTGACGGGCTCGTCGAGGATCACCAGCCGTGGTTCGGTGACGAGTGCGCGGGCGACGGCGACGCGCTGCCGTTGCCCGCCGGAAAGCCGGCCGGGCAGACGGTCCAGCAGCTCCTCCTCCAGGCGGACCCGGCTCAAGTACTTCCTGGCGCGCTCCGCCGCCTCCGCCCGCGGAACCCCGCTGACCAGCAACGGTTCGACGAGCGAGTCCCGGACGGTAAGGTCCGGGTCCAGGCTCCGCAGCGGATCCTGGAACACATACTGGAGCACGCCGCGGCGACGGAGCGAGCGCCACTGGCGGGCGCGGTAGCCGGTCACGTCCTCGCCGTCGACGACGATCCGCCCCGCCGAGGCCCGCACCAGCCCGAGCACGGCACGGGCCAGCGTGGACTTGCCGGAGCCGGTCTCGCCGACGATGCCGACGATCTCGCCCGGAGACACGCTCAGCGACACCCCGGACAGCACCGCGCGCCGCCGCCTGCGGTGTCCATAGTGGACTTCCAGGTCACTGATCCGGAGGATCACCGCCCGGCCTCCGTCCTGCCGAAGAAGGCGTCCAGCCCGTACTGCTCGTGCTCCGCGATGAGCAGGCGCGTGTACTCGTGGCGGGGCCGGTGCAGCACCCGCCCTGTGGGGCCCTGCTCGACCACCTCGCCCTCCCGCATCACCAGCACCTCGTCGCAGAGCTGCGCGACGACCGCCAGGTCGTGCGAGACGACGACCAGCGCGAGGCCGGTGCGCTCCCGCAGCTCCGCGAGCAGGTCGAGGATCTCCGCCTGCACGGTCACGTCGAGCGCGGTGGTCGCTTCGTCGGCGATGAGCACCCTCGGGCCGGCCGCGATGGCCGCCGCGATCAGGATCCGCTGGAGCATCCCGCCGGACAGTTCGAACGGGTACTGGGTGTACACCAGCGCGGGGTTCCGCAGGTGCACCGCCACGAGCAGGTCGAGCGCGCGGGCACGGGCCTCCCGGCGCCGGAGCCCCTTCTTCACCCGGAGCACCTCGGCGATCTGCGGCCCCACCGGGATGGACGGGTTGAGGTAGGACGCCGGGTCCTGGAACACCGCGCTGATCGTCGAACCACGCAACGCCGTCCACTGCGCGGAGGTGAGGGACGAGACGTCGGCACCGGCGAGGTGCACGGAACCGCCGGTGACCTCGACGTGGTCCGGCAGGATGCCGAGCACCGCGCGGCAGGTCATGGTCTTGCCGCTGCCCGACTCCCCCACGATGCCGACGGTCCGGCCCGGGGTGAGCTCGAAACTCACCCCCTTCACGATCTCCCGGCCCTCCGCCAGCGCCGTGACGCGCACGTCACGCACGGCCAGCACCGGTTCCGCCACCCCGGTCACGGCGGGGGTTTCGGCGAGACTGGTCATGACACACCTCCGGCGGCGGCCCGGGAGGCCCGGACCCTGCGGGTTTCGGTCAGCGCCCGCCCGGCTTCGCCCGACACGTCACGGATGGCGTCGGCGAGCAGGTTGCACGCCCACACCGTGAGCATGATCAGCAGTGCCGGGACGAACGGGGCCCAGGGCTGGTAGTCGAGGTAGCCGAGGTCGGAGGCGAGCAGGCCGCCCCACGTCGGTGTCGGCGGCTGCACCCCGATGCCGAGGAAACTCAGGCTGGACACGACGATGAAGCCGACGCCGACGGTGTGGGCGAGCACGACCCCGATCGCCGGCAGCACCTTGACCCACACGTGCCGCCGGACGATCCAGCCGAGCGGGGCCCCGGCGATCTGCGCGGCCTCGACGTACTGCGACCGCGCGACCGTCAGGGTGGCCGCCCTGGCCACGCGGTAGAACAGCGGCGACACGAGGACGCCGGTCACCAGCATCGCCTGGGTGATCCCGTTGCCCAGCAACGCCGTCACCGCCACCGCGAACAGCAGGAACGGCAGCGCCACCAGCGTGTCGGCCAGGCGCAGCGTCAGCCATTCGAACACCCGGCCCAGGTAGACCGAGAGGATGCCGGGCACCGCGCCGACCACGAGCGCCATCGCGGCGACCTCCAGCGAGCCGAGCACGCTGAGCCGGGAGCCTTCGAGCAGCCGGCTGAACACGTCCCGGCCGAGGTTGTCGGTGCCCAGCCAGTGCGCGCCGGACGGGCCCGCGAGCGTGTCGGCACTGGTGGCGAGCGGGTCCTGCGGCGCGAGCAGCGGACCGAGCACCGCCAGCAGCGCGATCACGAGCAGGATCCCGGCGGCCAGCCGGCCGGAGCCGAGCGAGAACACGCGCCGTACCACCGTCACACCCCTCTCCGCGCGGCCGGTGCGACCCGGCCGAGTACGACGTTCACGACCAGGTTGAAGGCCACCACCAGCACGACCGACACGACCAGCACGCCCTGGACCGCGGGCACGTCACCGGCCTGGGCGGAGTCGTTGGCGAACCGGCCGAAACCCTGCAGGCCGAAGATCCACTCCGCGACGACCGACTGGCCGATCAGGATGGGGAACCGCACCCCGAGCGTCGCCAGCGCGGGGCCGACGCCGTTGCGCAGCACGTGCCGGAAGAAGATCCGCCGCGGGCTCAGCCCCCGCACCACGGCCCCGAGCACGTAGTTCTCCCGGTAGGCGCTGACCAGCCCGGTCCGCAGCTGCCGCGCCACGTCGGCCACGATGTCGAAGCTCAGCGCCAGCGCGGGCAGGATGATGTGCGCGAGCCACGGGCCGATCCCGTCCGCCGCCGGGGCGTAGCCGGCGGAGGGCAGCCAGCCCAGCCCCACCGCGAAGATCTCGACGAGCACGATGCCGACCACGAACGCCGGCATCACCGAGACCACGGTGACGAACCCGGTGATCACGCGGTCCACCCACGTCGTGCGGCGCAGGGCGGCCACCGTGCCGAGCACGAACCCCAGCGACACCCCGAGCACGAGGGCGAGGACCGCGACCGACACGCTGACCCCCAGCCCGAGGCCGATCATGGTCGCGACGTCGGCGCCGTTGGACCAGCTCGTGCCGAGGTCGCCGTGCAGCACGCCGGTGAACCAGCTCCAGTACTGCGCCAGGAACGGCCGGTCCAGGCCCCACTGGCTCTCGATCTGCGCGATCGCCTGCGGGGTCGCGTCCTCGCCCAGCTGGATCCGCGCGGGGCTGAGCCCGCTCAGGCCCCGCAGCGCGAAGGTCACGAACGTGCCGACGAAGAACACCGGCACGAAGATCGCGACCGACCGCGCCAGCGTCGCCAGCACCTGACCGCCGGTGCGGCGGAGGCTGGTGCCCCAGCCGGTCACGGGGACGACGGCTTCAGCGACCACCGATCGTCACCCCCGTCCAGTCGAGGTGCGCGGGGTTGCGCGGCAGCGCCGAGATCGCCGTGCTCTTGGCGAACAGGTTGGGCGAGGAGTAGGTGAACACCAGCGCCTTGCTCTGCAGGCCGACGCGGGTCGCGGCCTGCAGCACCGACGGGTAGTCCGGCGAGTCGAGCGGGGTCTGCCGCACCTTGGCCACGGCGTCCTCGAACCCGGCGGGTTCGTAGGGCGTGCTGAGGTTGAGCGGGCCGTTCGGTCCGAAGTGGGCGGTCAGGGTCTGCAGCGCGGAGTCGCGGCCGGTGGTGCCGTAGAGGGAGAACGTCAGGTCCTTGGCGAAGAACGGGGTCGCCCAGTTCTTGTTCACCTTGATGTCGACCGTGATCCCCACCGCGGCGAGCTGGGACTGGACGATCTCGGCGGCGGGATCGGCCTTGTCGATCACCAGGTCGAGCTTGATGTCGCCGGGCCGGTACCCGGCCTCGGCGAGCAGCTGCCGCGACTTCTCCGGGTCGTAGGGGTAGCGGTTCTTCGACTGCGGGTCGTAGGCGACGTAGCCCTCGGGGAAGGGCTGGTCGGTGGCCGAGCCGTAGCCGAAGGTCAGCTTGTCGACGAACTCCTGCCGGTTGACCGCGTAGCGCACGGCGTCCACGACCTTGTCGTTGGTGAACGGCGCCTTGTTGATGTTGAGGCTGATGTTCGACGCGTTGAACCCGGGCAGCACGAACACGTCGAGCCCGGCCTTCTTCGCCGCGTCGGCCTGGCTCGGGGCGATGTCGGCGAAGTTGTACACGCCCGTCCGCAGGCCCGAAACGACGGTCGACGCGTCGGGTGCGGAGGTCAGTTCCACGGAGTCGATGTGGATGTTCTTCGCGTCCCAGTAGTCCGGGTTCTTCTTCAGCACGACCTTGGTACCGGGGATCAGCTGGGTGACGACGAACGGACCCGCGCCGACCGGGTTCTGGTCGAGCTTCGCCGGGTCCGCGGCGGCCTTGGGACTGGCGATCTGCAGCACCCGCTCCCCCAGCAGCTGCGGGATCTGGTGGTCCACCTGGGTCAGCTGCACGACGACGTCGAGCCCGTTCGCGGTGACCGCCTTGATGGAGGTGAGGTCACCGAACAACGCGGAGTTCTTCTGGTTCTTCGCCCGGTCGATGGCCGCCTTGACCGCCGCACCGTCGACTGGCTCGCCGTCGCTGAACTTCAGTCCCGGCCGGACGTGGAAGGTGACCTGGTCGCCGGCGGCGTTGTACTCCCAGCTCTGCGCGAGGTCCGGTACGGCGCGGCCCTGCTCGTCGGTGCGGGTCAGGGAGGCGTACACCAGCGCCAGTTCCCGGAACTGGGCGCCACTGCCGGAAACCACCGGGTCCCAGTGCGTCGGGAAGTACGAGCTGGCCCACTTCAGCGTCGCGCCACCGGCCGAGCCTGCCGCCCCACCGCACGCGGTGAGGACGGCGGTGAGCGCGGCGGCGAGCGCGAGGGCGAGTGTGCCGCGGAAGCGGCGGGCGGGGACGGACATAGTGGACCTTCCAGCGTGGGGATCGGGCTCGGTCACGGCGCGAGCGCCGCGGGCTCGGCGGCTCGGCGCGCGGCGGTGTACCGGTTTTCGGGCACCGGCAGGCCGAGGTTTCCGCGCAGCGTGGTGGATTCGTACTCGCGGCGCACGACACCGCGCTCGCGGAGGATCGGCAGGACCCGGTCGGTGAACAACGCGAACTCGCTCGGCGCGTTGACGGTGATGTTGACGCCGTCGAGGGCGCCCTCCTCGAACCAGTGCTCGATCGTGCCGGCGACCGTCTCCGGGGAGCCGACGAACGGCGAGCGCGCCGAGGCGTTGAGGTGTTCGACGACCTGGCGGAGCGTGAAACCGTTGTCCCTGGCCAGTTTCGTGATCGCCTCGGCCTGGGTGCGGAAGCTGCGTTGCGCGTCGGCGCGGACGTCGGGGAACGGCGCGTCCAGGTCGTACCGGGTGAAGTCGTGCCAGCCGAAGGGACGGCCGAGTTCCCGCAGCGCCCGGTCGAAGCTCTTGGTGCCGAGCCTCGCGTCCTCCTTGGCCCTGGCTTCTTCGTCGGTGTCGGCGATGACGACCTGGATGCCCGGCAGGGTCAGCAAACCCTCCGGGTCACGGCCCTTCGCCGCCGCGCGTTCCCGCAGCTCGGTGCGGAAGGCCTTCGCCTGCTCCAGCGAGGCGGCGTGCGTGAAGATCACCTCGCCGACCGCGGCGCCGAGGTCCCGGCCCTCCTCGGAGTCGCCCGCCTGGAAGATCACGGGTTGTCCTTGCGGGGAGCGTTCGAGGTTGAGCGGGCCTGCCACGGAGAAGTACTCGCCCTTGTGGTTGAGCGCGTGCTGCCGGTCCGGGTCGAAGAAGACGCCGGTCTCCTTGTCACGGGGGAAGGCACCGTCCTCATAGGAATCCCACAGCCCCCGCACCACCTGGACGTGCTCCAGCGCCCGCCCGTAGCGGGTCGGGTAGTCGTAGTGCTCGTCGCGGCTGTAGTTGCCCGCGGTACCCGCGTCGCCGCTCGTGACCACGTTCCACCCCGCGCGGCCCCCGCTGATGTGGTCCAGCGAGTACAGGCGGCGCGCGACGTTGAACGGCTCGTTGTAGGACGTCGTGAGCGTCCCGACGAGGCCGATGCGGCTGGTGTGCACCGCGATCGCGGACAGCAGGGTCAGCGGTTCCAGCCTGCTCAGGTAGTGGTGCGGCGAGTTCTCCGTGATGAACTGGCTGTCCACAATGAACACCAGGTCGAAGCCGGCGGCCTCCGCGGCCCGGGCGCGGGCGATGTACCAGTGGACGTCGACGCTGGCGTCGCCGGGGATCTCGGGGTGGAGCCAGGTGTTGTGCTGGCCGGGGCCGCCGACGCCGAGGAGCACGGCGCCCAGCTTGAGGGTGCGACGGGGCATGACGATCCGTTTCTGCCGCGGGGACGGAGAACGCGAGGAGGCGCGCAGCCGGGCCGGGGAGGCTGCTGCACACCCCGATCATGCGCGGCGCACGCCGGGGATGTCCAACGACGTTTCACGATGCGGATCGATTACCGTTCCCGATGAATCGTCTTGTAGCTTCGCGAGCATGGACCAGATACTGGACATCGTGCCGCTGCGCAGTTTCGTCGCTGTCGCCGACCGCGGTGGCTTCCAGCGTGCCGCCACCTACCTCCACCTCAGCCAGCCGACCATCAGCCAGCACACGCGGCGGCTGGAGGCGGCCACGGGACGGCGGCTGGTGGCCCGCGACGGCCGCGGGTCGCGGTTCACCGCCGACGGCGAGCAGCTGCTCGGTTACGCCAGGCGGATCCTCGCGCTGCACGACGAAGCGCTCCGCAGCTTCGGTGTCGAAAACGCGGAGACGATCGTGATCGGGTCGACGGAGCACGCGGCGGCCCAGTTGCTCCCACACCTGACCAGCACGCTGGGCAAATCCCTGCCCGACCACCGCGTCCGGTACCGCGTGGACCGCGGGACGGCGCTGCGCGAGGCGCTCGGCGCGGGCCGGATCGACCTGGCGCTGCTGCCCGGCGCGTCCGACGACCCGCGTGCCACCCCGGTCGGTGAACTGGAACTGACCTGGTACTGCGCGCCGGGGTGGACCCGGCCGGACGGGCCCGTCCCGCTCGTGGCCTTCGACAGCCCGTGCGCGTTGCGCACCAGTGCGCTGGAAACGCTGGCGGGACACGGGATTCCCGCCGAGATCGGCGCCGAGGCCAACCAGCTGGCGGGGGTGCACGCCGCGGCGGCCGCCGGTCTGGGCGTCGCGCTCCTCGCGACGTTCGGGCAGGTTCCGGAAGGGCTGGTCCCCTGTGCCGACCTGCCCGTTCCGGAACCGCTCCCCCTTTCCCTGTGGCGGCGCCAGGACCTGGACCCCTTCGTGTCCGGGCACACCGCCCGGTCCCTGCGCCGCCTCCTGACCGCGCACACGGCGCCGGTGGCGATCGCGCGGGGCGCCTGAGGGTTCAGCGCTGGATAGCGGGGCAGGTCCCGGTGTCTTCGCCGATCGAGTTGATCTGTGCGTTGTCCCGCGAATCACCCGCGTAGTCGTACAGATCGGTGCAGGACTCATCCCCCGTGCGCGGCCCCGGCGGCGTCGTGCTGCGCCCGGCCCGCTGGATCGGAGGGCAGGTCCCGGTCGTTGCGCCGATCGAGTTGATTTCGGCGTTGTCCCGCGAATCACCCGAGTAGTCGTACAGGTTGGTGCAGGACTCGTCCCCCGTCCGCGGCCCCGGCGGCGTCGTGCTCCTGCCGGACCGGGTCCGCTGTGCCTGCGCCGGGGGCCTGGTCGTGGAACTCTTCGCGGGCGGTGCGACCGCGACGGAGCTGCTCGGCGCCGCGGACGTGACCGGCGACGACGACGCGGGCGGCGACGACGGTGTGGGCGTGGTGTTCAACGGCGAATCACACCCGGCCAGTACCGCACCGGCCAGCACGGCGCCCATCGAGACCATCGCCGCGGCGCGGAAACCGCGAAGTGCCTGCGGAACCATCGGCTTTCTCCTCCCCTGAACTTCCCTTTGCCCAGAAGACGCCGCAGGCGCGGTGGGGTTGCTCGCCCTTTCGGACATCGTCGCGTGTCCACAGAGGACGGACTTACTTGCGCGTCGCGGCCTGCTTGACGGTCCTGATCACCGGTGCCGTCTCGACGTGCGTGATCGCGGGCAGGGCGGCCACCCGGGTGGTCAGGTACCGGTACAGCTCCTCCTGGCTCGCGCACAGCACGCTCGCGTACAGGTTCGTCGGACCGGTCGTGGCGGCCGCGAACGCGATCTCCGGGTGCCCGGCGAGCGCCGCGCCGGCCTCCGCCAGGTGGGTGGGGGCGACCGAAAGCCAGAGCATGGTCCGGGTGCCGAGCCCGAACAGGGTCACGTCGATGTCGATGTCCAGGTACAGCAGCCCCCGTTCGCGGAGCTCGGCGAGCCTGCGCCGGACCGTCGTCGGGGACCAGCCGGTCACGGCGGCCAGCTCCTCGAACCCCGCCCGGCCGTCCTGGGCGAGCGCGGCGAGGAGCTTGCGGTCCCCGTCGTCGAGCCGCACGGGGCCCGGCCGCCGCGGGATCGGGGGCGGGCGCAGCCGCTCGATCGCCTCCTCGTCCAGCGAACCGAGCTTGGCGACCAGGCTGTCCGGGCCGCCGTAGAAGACGTGCAGCACGGAGTGCGCGGTCACGCCCTCCACGCGTGGCGTGCGTGGCAGCTTGGCCAGCAGCAGCGCCTCACTGTCGGCCTCGCTCTCGGTGCGGACCGCGCAGGTGATCTCCGTCCCTCCGGAGGTGATGCTCACCCACGACGTGTCGGGACGCCGGGCCAGCGCCTCGGCGACCGGGACCGTCGCGGTGGGCGCGCAGCGCACCCGCAGGAACCACATCACCGCGCCCAGGGCGACCGGGTCGGGCAAGCCGAGCACCCGCAGCGCCCCCGTCGAGCGCAACCGCGCGTACCGGCGGGCGATGGTGCGATCCGACACGCCGAGCACTTCGGCGATCGTGCTGAAGGGGGCCCTGCCGTTGATCTGCAGGGCGTGCACGAGCCGGCGGTCCAGCTCGTCGTAGTCGGATTCCACCTCCCGCACCGTACGCGGTGTCGTATCCCGACACAATCCGCCTGGTTCCTGGCGGGATCGTGGCGGCGGGCGAAGTGTCGATCACGTCCCGATCGACACAACCAGGGAGGATCCATGGACACCGAGGTGCTCGTGGTCGGCGCGGGGCCGACCGGCATGACACTGGCCAACGAACTGCGGGTGGCGGACGTGCCCGTCGTGCTGTCCGACAAGCTGTCCCAGCGCAGCACGCTGTCGAAGGCCGGCGCCGTGCAGTCCCGCACGCAGGAGGTGCTCGACCAGCGCGGACTGCTGGAACCGTTGCTGGCGCTCGAAGATTTCGCCACCGGCGGCGCTCACTTCGCCGGGGTCGACCTCCCGCTCGCCCACGGCAGGCACCGCCACCCGTGGCGGTCCATCACGCAGGTGGTGCTCGAAGGGTTCCTGGAGCGGCACCTCGCCGCGCACGGCATCCACGTCCGCCGCGACCACGAACTGACCGGCCTCACCCAGGACGCGGACGGGGTCACCGCGACTTTCGCGAACGGCCGGGTCGTCCGCTCCCGTTACCTCGTCGGCGCGGACGGCGGGCACAGCACGGTGCGGTCGCTGCTGGGCGCCGAGTTCCCCGGCAGGCCTGGCACGGCGACCACCGTCGCCGCCGACGTGCGGGTGCGGGGCGGCGACGACCTGGTGCTGAAGCACGTCCAGAGCGAGGACGGGCAGTGGGCGCGGATGTTCCCGCTCGGCACGGACGCGCAGGGCAGGCCGCTGCGCCGGCTTTCGCTGGGCGGGCGGGGCCGGTCACTGCCCCGGGAGACCCCGGTCACCGAGGACGAGATCCGCGAGGGGCTGCGTGCCGTCTACGGTGCGCGGGTCGAACTGCTCGAACTCCACTACGCCCACCGCATCACCAACGCGGCCCGGCAGGCCGCGCGGTACCGGCACGGCCGGGTGTTCCTGGCGGGCGACGCGGCCCACGTGCACCTGCCGATCGGCGCGCAGGGCATGAACACCGGGATCCAGGACGCGGTCAACCTCGGCTGGAAACTCGGCGCCGCGGTGCACGGCTGGGCCCCGGCGCACCTGCTCGACACCTACCACACCGAACGCCACCCGGTCGCGGCCATGGTGCTGCGCAACGTCCAGGCGCAGAGCCTGCTGATGGACACGCAGGGCAGCGGCGACCCGGACCTCGCGGCGCTCAAGGACCTGTTCGTGTCCCTGCTGCGGCTGCCGGAGGTGCAGTACTACCTCGACGACATGCAGTCCGGCACCGGCATCCGCTACCCGATGCCGGGTGCGGGCGAGCACCCGCTCGTCGGCCTCCCCGCGCCGGACCAGGACCTCGGGCCCGTCCGGGCGCACGAGCTGCTGCGGGGCGGGCGCGGCGTCCTGATCGACCCGGCGGACCGGTTCGCCAAGGTCGCCGCCCTCTGGCAGGACCGGGTGGACCGCGCCGGCCAGGGCACCGGCGCCCAGCCGATGCTCGTCCGGCCGGACGGCTACGTGTGCTGGGCGGGCGACCCGGACGACCTCGAACCGGCACTGGGCCACTGGTTCGGCGAGCCGCGCTGACCGGCGGCCGGTGCCGATGTCCGTCGGCTCAGCGGCTGAAGTGCTCCGCGAGGCCGCTGATGCCGCCGGCGTACACGCCCTGGCTGAAGGTGTGGTTCAGCTGCTCCTCGTCCCCGGCGTCCGCGTCGTAGTCGCACCACCACTCGACGAACGTTTCGCCCGTCGCGGTGACCGGCGCGACCCGCACCGTGCTCACGTAGTGGCGCACGGGGAACGGACCCTCGATGATCTGGTAGGTGTAGCTGCGGTCCACGTCGTCGAGGCGCAGCAGCTTCTCCCTCACCGTGCCGCCGTCCGCGAGCGTCAGCCTGCGGACCGCGCCGACCTCGCCGGCGACCGCACCCGGTTCGATCTCGCTCGACTCGATCCCCGGGTGCCACACCGGCAGCCCGTCGAAGTCCCGGACCACCGCCCACACCTCCGCCACGCCGGCGGGCACGATGCCACTCGAATACGGCCTGGGCATTCACTTCTCCTTCGCGGGCAGGTTCTTGAACGCGCGGGTCTGCTCGGTCAGCGCCCGCTCGACGGGCAGCCGCTCCATGCTGCTGGCGCCGTAGAACCCGTGGCAGTACTGGGTTTTCTCCAGCACGTACGCGGCGTCCTCCGGTTCGGAGATGGGGCCGCCGTGGCACAGCACGAGCACGTCGTCCCGGATCTCCCTGGCCGCCGAGGCCCATTCGTCGATCAGGGCCACGCAGTCGTCGAGGCTCTTCGCGGTGACCGCGCCGATCGAGCCACCGGTGGTCAACCCCATGTGGCACACCAGGATGTCGGCACCGGCCTCGGTCATCGCGCGGGCGTCGTCGGCGCTGAACACGTACGGCGTGGTCAGCAGGTCCGCCGCGCGGGCCGCGGCCACCATGTCCACTTCGGACTGGTAGCCCATTCCCGTCTCCTCGAGGTTGGCCCGGAACGTCCCGTCGATCAGCCCGACCGTCGGGAAGTTCTGCACGCCGGAGAAACCCAGGTCCGCCAGCTGACGCAGGAAGCGGGGCACGTCCAGGAACGGGTCGGTGGCGTTCACCCCGGCCAGCACCGGCGTGTGCCGCACGACCGGCAGCACCTCGGCCGCCATCTCGACCACGATCTCGTTGGCGTTGCCGTACGCCAGCAACCCGGCGAGCGAACCGCGCCCCGCCATCCGGTAGCGGCCCGAGTTGTAGATGACGATCAGGTCGATGCCGCCCGCTTCCTCGCACTTCGCGGACAGCCCGGTCCCCGCGCCACCACCGACGATCGGCTCCCCGCGCGCGGCCATGTCCCTGAACTTCGCCAGCAGGTCCGCCCGGTCCAACCGTGGCACGTCAGTCCTCCCTCACCTCGTCGAAGGCCGCGACCAGTTCGGCCGCGAACTCCGGGTCGTTGATGTGGTGCGAAGACCGGACGAGCCGCCTGCTGCCGGTCTGGCGCACCTCGCGTTCCAGTGTGCCGAACAACGCCGCGTCCGCCTCGGGGTCGTGGAACGGCTGGCCTGGACTGTCCAATGCGGACACCCCGCCCTCGGGGATGAGGAACCGCACGGGACCTTCGCAGGCGTTGAGCTTCGCCGCGATGAACGACCCGATCCGCTCGCACTCCTCCGGGGTCGTGCGCATCAGGGTGATCTGCGGGTTGTGCGGGTAGAGCAGGCGGCCGGCGTAGCGCTCGGGCACGGTGTCGGCCGCGCCGAAGTTCACCATGTCCAGCGCACCGCAGGAACCGACGTAGGGCACCTTCGTGCGGGCGATCGCGTCCAGCCTGCCCTCGCCCGCGCTGAGGATGCCGCCCGCGATGTGGTCGCACACCTCGGTGGTGCTGATGTCGATCACGCCGCCGAGCAGGCCGTCGTCGACGAGTTTCTCCATCGCCTTGCCGCCGGTGCCGGTGGCGTGGAAGACCAGGCACTCGAACCGCTCGTCCAGCTGCTCGGTCACCGCGCGCACGCACGGCGTGGTGACGCCGAACATGGTCAGCCCGATCGCCTCGCGGTCGTCACCGGCCGGGACCGGGTGCGCGCACGCCCCGGCCAGCGCGTGCGCCGCGTTGCCCAGCACCCGGCGGGAAATCCGGTTCAGCCCGGCCACGTCGGTGACCGAGTGCAGCATGGCGATGTCGCTGCCCTCGACGTAGCCGGACACGTCCCCGGAGGCCACCGTCGACACCATGATCTTGGGCACGCCGACCGGCAGCGCCCGCATGGCCGGCGTGATCAGCGCCGTCCCGCCGGAACCGCCCAAGCCGATCACCCCGGACAGATCGGGCGCGGTGGGCAGGTACCGCCGGAACGCCTCGGCCATCGCGGCCACCGCGCTGCCCCGGTCCCCGGTGAACACCGCGTCCGGGCCGTCCGGGTGCGCCTCCGCGACCCGCGTCGCGGGCACGTCCACCCCGTCACCACCGGAGCCCGAGGTGGACAGGTCCACCGTGCGCACCGTGACGCCCGCCGCGGCGATCAACCCCGCCACGTAGGCGAGTTCGTCGCCCTTGGTGTCGAACGTCCCCACCACGTACGCGATGCCCACCTTCGCCTCCCGCGTCCTCGCAAGATCCCGCCCCCCAAGTTAGTGGCCGTCCGGCGCGAGCGCACCTGTCCCGAGGATGATGACGGCATGCGTGAAGTCGTCATCAGCACCGACTCCACCCGGCTCGGTCAGTTCCTCAAGCTCGCGAACGTGGCCGACGCCGGTTCCGACGCCCGGTCGCTGCTGGAGAGCGGACGGGTCCGGGTCAACGGCGAGGCCGAGGACCGCCGGGGCCGCCAGCTCGTGCGCGGCGACGTCGTCACCATGGGAGACACCGAACTGCGCGTCGGGTGAGGCCCGGTTTCAGCCGATGCCGGTCACGGAGCGGATCCACTCCCGCTGCTGGGAGATCTCGCCCGCACCGGCCATGGTCTCCCGGTCCGACGCGGCCAGCACGCCCACCAGGACCTCGCTGCCCCGCGGGCCGCTGGTCATGACCGGCCCGCCCGAGTCCCCGCCCGCCGGTTCGCCGGAGACCTTCCGCAGGCAGAAGTCCGGCCCGCCGGGCACGCTGAACCCGGCGCACTCGGCGGCGCCGGTGGGCAGGACCTCGAGGTCCGCCTGCTTGAGCACATCGGACTGGCACTGGTTCTCGTCCTCGGTGCAGGTGGCACCCCAGCCGTACTCCCGGACGAGCTGGCCCGGCTGGACCGGATCATCGGACAACCGGGCAGGCTGGACCGCCATCGGGGGCACCTTGATCAGCGTCATGTCGGCCACCGGGTTGTCCATGCGGCTGCCGGGCACGGGATGCACCACGACGCCGTCGCGCTGGTCCAGGCTGCCGACGCGGAACTCGATCCGCGACTCGGCGAACGGGGCGTCCGGCAGCTCGAAGAAGCAGTGCCCCGCGCTGAGGACCCACTCCGGCGAGATCGCGGTGCCAGTGCACTCCGGCAGGCCGTCGACCAGCATCCGCACCGCCCAGGGACCGTAGTCGCTCACCGAGCCGCCGAGCACGGCGGACGCCGGTGTCGCCGACGCGCCCACCGCCGCCAGCACCAGCGGAACGGTCACCGCCAGGCCACGAAGACCACGCACCATTCGAACACACCCCTGTCCCCGAGAAACGATCATGTACTCAAGGGACGCGTACGAAGTGCCGAGGTTGCTTCACCCGAGACGCGTCCACTGTGGACGCCGTCGTCAGTGGATGATCGAGGTCAGCACGTCCAGGCCGAGCCGCATCAGGCGGTCGACCTCGATGCGGTGGTAGATCATCCGGCCGTCCCGCCGGGAATCGAGCAGCCCGCTCTCGCGCAGGCGCGCCAGGTGACGGGAGACCTGCGGCAGCGTCATGCCGGTGCGGGCGGCGAGGTCGGACGTCGTGATCGGCTCGTTGACCAGGTGCCGGCACAGCGAAAGACGCGCGGGGTCGGACAGGACGGCCAGGCGCAGGCGCACCTGGGCGAGGGTGTCCCGCCCGCCGCCCGGCGGGAGCTCCACCGGGAAGTGCACGACCACCGGCCAGCCGGGATCGGCCTTCACGATGAGGTGCGGTCGCGTGTGGACGGACGGCAGGAGCAGGCAGCGGCGGCCCCGCAGGCCGGCGCGCAGCGACTGGAGCTTGTCGAACACGACCGAAGGCGGGTCCTGCCGCACGGCCGCGTTGGTGCTGAGTGAGGCGAGCGCTTCGACCATCGGCAGCGCCCTGACCCTGGCGCGCAGGCTCGCGCACTCGCTTTCCAGCCGGTGGTGGACGCGGTTCCACTCGTCCTCGAAGAACTCGGCGTGGCACGACGTCAGCAGGGCGAGCAGTTCCTGCCGGAAGGCCTCAGGATCGCGGACGAGGTGCCGCGCCAGCTCACCACGCCGGAACGAACGCCGCTCGCACGAAGCGATGTACTCCTCCCTGGCCGCCGAATCGTGCGCCAGATCGCCGATCTCGTGGAAGACACCGTGGATCGCCTCGGCCGTGGCCGTGGTGAACCGGTCGAGCGGCAGCTCCGCGAGCCTGCGCAGTTCCTCGTCGAACGACAGCCCGAGCGGGGCGTCGGGCGGCAGCAGCGCGCGACAGCGGCGCCGAGCCCAGAGCGGCGCGTACGTCGTGAGCCGGTGCTGGAGGTCGGCGGACAGCTCGGCCCGCACCTTGGTGAGCCACGGGCGGCCCGCGATGTGGTGCTCCGGCT
Organism: Amycolatopsis dongchuanensis; assembly: GCF_039542405.1. Taxonomy (NCBI): domain Bacteria; kingdom Bacillati; phylum Actinomycetota; class Actinomycetes; order Pseudonocardiales; family Pseudonocardiaceae; genus Amycolatopsis; species Amycolatopsis dongchuanensis. Next base: position 98,606 of record NZ_BAABIB010000062.1, on the reverse strand, counting down.
CGGCGATCGCGTGCAGGCACGCCAGCAGCTCGGCCAGTGGCGAGACGCCCACCACGAGATCGGCTTTGCGCGCCCCCTGCACGGTCAGCACCACGGACATCGCCCCAGCGTACCCGGCACGTTTACCGCGACCCCGGTAAACGTGACCTGGTCGGCCACCGGTGCGCCTTAGCCTTGTCGGAACCGTCGTTCCAGCGCGATCCGCCGGGACGCCCGCACCCGCTCCGAGGTTCCGCGCACCACGAGAGGCCAGGTCCGATGCACGACTTCCTGCGCACCTTCTTCGACCTCCACGAAATCCTCCAGGTCCTGCCCACCCTGCTCACCGAAGGCCTGCGCAACACGCTGCTGATCGCCGCGCTGGCCATCGCGTTCGGCGTCGTCGCCGGTGTGCTGCTGGCGATGCTGCTGCTGTCCCGCAGACGGCTGATGCGGCTGCCGGCGCGCCTGTACGTCGACGTCTTCCGCGGGCTCCCCGCGATCGTGACCGTCAGCCTGGTCGGCCTCGGCCTGCCCGCGGCGGGCATCAGGCCGTTCGGGCGCGAAGCGCTGGGCTACGCGGTGCTGGCGATCGCACTCATCTCGGCCGCCTACTCGGCGGAGATCTTCCGCGCCGGCATCCAGTCCGTGCCGCGCGGTCAACTGCACGCGGCACGCAGCCTCGGCATGCCGTACCTCACGGCGATGCGCGTGGTCGTCGTGCCCCAGGGGGTGCGCAACGTCCTGCCCGCGCTCGCCGGCCAGTTCATCATCGACATCAAGGAGAGTGCCCTCGTGTACCTGCTCGGTCTCGGGCTCGGGCAGCGTGAGCTGTACTTCATCGCCCAGGAGCGGCAGGCGGCCACCTACAACTCCTCGGCGCTCGTGGCCGCCGGGCTGTGCTACCTCCTGCTCACCATTCCCCTGACCTACGCGGTCAACCTGCTCGACCGCCGCATGCGCGAAGGCCGCCGGACCCCGGTGACCGCCGCACCCGCGAAGGCGGTGGCGTGATGCCGGGCCAAACCGCGTCCCTCCCGCCGTCCGCCACCGAAACCGGTGCCACCGCCGCGATCTCGATCCGCGGCCTGCGCAAGGACTACGGCCCGCTCGAAGTGCTGCGCGGCGTCGACCTCGACGTCGCGCCGGGCGAAACCGTCTGCGTCATCGGCAGGTCCGGCTCCGGAAAGTCCACTTTGCTCAAGTGCCTCAACCTCCTGGAGGAGCCCACCGCGGGGGAGATCCTGCTCGGCGGCACGCCCATCACCGGCCCGGGGGTCGACACCGACCGGGTGCGCGTGCGGGTCGGCATGGTGTTCCAGCACTTCAACCTGTTCGGCCACATGACGGTGCTGGGCAACGTGACGGCCGCCCTGCGCCACGTCCGGCGGATGGACCGGCGTTCGGCCGAAGCGGCGGCGATGGCCCAGCTCGAACGGCTCGGGCTGGCCGGTTTCGCGAGCCAGCGCCCGCACCGCCTCTCCGGCGGTCAGCAACAGCGCGTGGCGATCGCGCGCGCACTGGCGATGGAGCCCGAGGTCATGCTGTTCGACGAAGCGACCTCGGCGCTGGACCCCGAGCTGGTGAAGGACGTGCTCGACGTGATGGGCGCACTCGCGTCCTCCGGTATGACGATGGTCGCCGTCACCCACGAAATCGGCTTCGCGCGGGAAGTCGCCGACCGCGTCGTGTTCATGGACGAGGGCCGTGTCGCCGAATCCGGCCCCGCCCGCGCCACGCTCGAAAACCCAGGAACCGAGCGCCTGCGCGACTTCCTCGCCCGGGTCCTCTGACCGCGAAACCCACCCTCCCGAAAGGACTCGCCGATGTCCCCCGTCCCGAAGCGGACCGCCGCCGCGGTGGCCGCGTGCGCACTCTTGCTCGCCGGCTGCTCGTCGTCAGCGGACGACGACCCCTACGGCCTGCAGGACCCCGGTGTCCTCCACGCCGCGACCCAGACCAGCCAGCCCCCGTTCGCCTACGGCGACCCGTCCGGCAAGCCGGTCGGGTTCGTCATCGACCTCACCGACGAGATCGCGAAACGCCTGCGGGTGCGGGTGGAGTACCAGGCGACGTCCGTGACGTCGTCGCTCGCCGGGCTCACCTCCCACCAGTACGACCTGGCCGCGGCCGGGCTGGGGGTCACGCCCGAACGGCAGAAGACGGTCAGCTTCACCAAGCCGTTGTTCTGGAGCACCACCGCGGTGCTCACCACCACGAAGACGACCACCACGCAGCTGACCGCCTTCGGCGGCCACAAGGTCGGCGTGGTGACCGGTTCGGCGCAGGAACCCTTCGTGCCCGCGAAGATGCCGGGCGCGAACCCGGTCTCCTTCCCCACCGCCAACGCCGCGATCAGCCAGCTGCTCAACGGCAACATCGACGCGTTCGTCGTGGGCGGCCCCGACGCCGAACACTTCCTCGGCCAATACCCCGCGCTGCGCGTCGCCACCACCGAGCCGGTCGACCACCCGACGGCGATGGCCGTCGCCAAGGACCACCAAGCCCTCCTCACCGCCGTCGACGAACAGCTGGGCGCGATGGTCGCCGACGGCACCTACGCGCGGCTCTACCGCAAGTACTTCACGACCGCGCCGCTGCCGCAGCTGCTGTCCGCGTAGCCGGCGCTGAACGCGCAGTTCGCCGGAGGCGGCCGGTGAGCGGCTGGGAGGAACTCGCACCGGGCTGCTGGCGGACCGTGCTGGAGATCCCGGCACGTGACGGCGTCCGCCTCGTCGCCGATCTCTACGCCCCCGAGCCGGATCCACCGGCGGGCACGGTGGTACTGGAACGAACCCCGTACGGCCGCCGGGCCGTGCGCAGGTCCGACGGGCGCATGGGAGCGAAGCTGCCGCCCCCGCCGGAGGCCGTGGCGGAGCGGTTCGTCCGCGGCGGCTACCTGGTGGTGCGCCAGGACTGCCGCGGCCGGGGCGACTCCGGCGGAACCTTCACCAAGTACCTCAACGAGGCGGAAGACGGCTACGACACGGTGGCCTGGCTGGTCCGGCAGGACTGGTGCGACGGCCGCGTCGCGACGATGGGGGTGTCCTACTCCGCGCACACGCAGGCCGCGCTCGCCTCCCTCGGCGCGCCGGGCCTGGCGGCGATGTTCCTCGACTCCGGCGGGTTCGCCAGCGCCTACGAAGCCGGCACGCGGATGGGCGGCGCGTTCGAGCTGAAGCAGGCGACGTGGGCGTTCCACCGGGCCCGCAACAGCACCGAAGTCCGCGAGAACGCGGTGCTCGCCGCGGCGCTCGACGCCGAAGACCTCGAAGCGTGGTTCAGCCGCATGCCGTGGCGGCGCGGCGCGAGTCCCCTGCGGTTCGTCCCGCGGTACGAGGACTACCTGCTGCAGCAGTGGGAACACGGCGTCTTCGACGACTACTGGCGCCAGCCCGGCATCTTCGCGCGGGGGTACTACGACGCCTTCCCCGACGTCCCCAGTCTGCACATGTCCAGCTGGTACGACCCGTACGTGCGCACGGCCACCGAGAACTTCCGCGAGCTGGGCCGCAAGAAGCACAGCCCGGCCTACCTCGTGCTCGGGCCGTGGACGCACGGGGCGCGCAGCGTGAGCCACGCGGGCGACGTCGACTTCGGGCCGCACGCCGTGCTCGACGGCAACCTCGACGAGGACTACACCACCATGCGGCTCCGGTGGTTCGACGCCCACCTGAAACCGGGCACCGCGGCCACCCGGCCCCCGGCGGTGCGGTACTTCCTCATGGGCGGGGGTTCGGGCCGTCGCACCCCCGAGGGACGTCTGGACCACGGCGGCCGGTGGCGCACCGCCACCGCCTGGCCGCCCGAGGAGACGACGGACCTGGTCCTCGAACTCCGCGCCGACGGCAGCCTCGCCGAGCCCGGCACCCCGCACCCGCCCGGCCCGGAGTTCCTGGAGTACGACTTCGACCCGGCCGATCCCGTGCCCACGCTCGGCGGAGCGGTCACCTCCGGCGAGCCGGTCATGTCCGGCGGCGCCTTCCACCAGCGGCCCGACGAGCGGTTCTTCGGCGCCAGGCCGCCGTTCCTGCCGTTGGAGAGCAGGCCCGACGTCCTCGTCTTCCAGACCCCTCCGCTGACCGCGGACGTCGCCGTGGCCGGTCCGGTCACCGTGCGGCTGACGGTGTCTTCGAGCGCGGTCGACACCGATTTCACCGTGAAGCTCCTCGACGTGCACCCGCCCAGCGCCGACTACCCGCAGGGGTTCGCCATGAACCTCACCGACGGGATCCTGCGCTGCCGCTACCGCGACTCGTTCGCCGAACCCACGCCGCTGGTGCCGGGCGCGACCTACGCGATCACGGTGGAAGCGCCGGACACGGCGAACCTGTTCACGGCCGGGCACCGGATCCGCCTCGACGTCAGCTCCAGCAACTTCCCGAGGTTCGACGTCAACAGCAACACCGGCGCACCCGAAGCGGGCGACCGGCGGAAGGTCGTCGCCACGAACCGCGTGCACCTGGCGGGCCGGTCGTGGCTCACCCTCCCGGTCCTGCCCGCGTACGCGACGTCCACTCGTGACGCCGCAGGGCCCACCAGAGCCCGCTGATCTCCCCGGCCGATTCCGGCGTCCGGCCCGGCCACCGACCGGTCACGCGGCCCCGGAACCCGCGCGCGCGTCGTGGTCCTCGTTGGCGCGGTCGATCTCGGCCATGTGCTCCTCGGCCCAGTTCCGCAGTGCCGCGAGGGGGACCTCCAGCGACAGGCCCAGCTCGGTGAGCCGGTAGTGCACGCGGGGCGGCACGGTCGGCTCGACGCGCCGGACGGCCAGCCCGTCGCGCACCAGGCTCTGCAGGGTGACCGACAGCATCTTCTGCGAGACACCCGGCATCCGGCGCCGCAGGTCGGCGAACCGCACCTCCTCGGGGGCGGCCTCGGCGAGCACCTTCACCGCCATGGAGGTCCACTTCGTGCCGACGCGGTCCAGCAGCCGGCGGGTCGGGCACAACGGGTCGAACAGATCGCCGCGGGCCTGCCGTGTGGTCACCCGGACCTCACCACCTGTCGGGAAAGTGCCGTCTTGGCGGCACGACTGCGGTTGCCTACCGTTTCCTGATAACCAATGGTAACCACCTGGAGGACGGATGTCCCACCCCCAGCCGGTCACGCTGCACCGGATCGCGACCAACGGCATCGAGGCCAACGTGGCCGTCGCCGGCACCGGCCCGGCCGTCGTGCTGCTGCACGGCTTCCCCCACACCTGGCGGCTGTGGAGCCGGGTCATCGGCCCGCTGTCGGCCGACCACCGGGTGATCGCCCCTGACCTGCGCGGTTTCGGCGGGAGCACGCGCGCGGCGGACGGGTACGACGCGGGCACGCTCGCCGCCGACGTCGAGGGGATCCTCGACGCCCTGGGCGAACCCACCGCGGCTGTGGTCGGTATCGACGCCGGCACCCCCGTGGCGTTCCTGCTCGCCCTCCGGCGGCCCGACCGCGTGCGGCGCCTGGTCGTGATGGAGTCGCTGCTCGGCACGCTGCCCGGCGCCGAGGAGTTCCTCAAGTCCGGCCCGCCGTGGTGGTTCGGCTTCCACGCGGTGCCCGGGCTCGCCGAAACCGTGCTGGCCGGGCACGAAACCGAGTACCTCGACTGGTTCCTCGCGGCCGGGACCCGCGGCCGTGGCGTGCCGCCGGACGTGCGCGAGGCGTTCCTCGCCGCCTACACCGGGCGCGACGCGCTCCGCTGCGCGTTCTCCTACTACCGCGCGCTGCCCGAAAGTGCCCGCCAGATCAGCGAGGGAGTCGCCCGCGGGCGCCTCACGGTGCCCACGCTGGCGGTCGGCGCGCACCCCGTCGGCCGCTCGCTGGAACGGCAACTGCGCCCCGTCACCGACGACCTGACCGGGCACCTGATCCCCGACTGCGGCCACATCATCCCGCTGGACCGCCCACGGGAACTGCTCGACGTCCTCACGCCCTTCCTGGCCGCACCGGTGGAGCAGCCAGCGAGTGATTGAGGTCAGGCCTTTGGCGCCAACCGCCCGGCCACCAGCACCCCGAGGAGACCGAGCACACCCGTCGCGGCGAATATCGCCGCGAACGCGGGCGGCACCGCGCCCTGGTGGGCTACCAGCGCGCCGCCCGCACCGCTGGTGATCGCCGTCGCCAGTGTCTGGGCCAGCTGGAGCGCCGCGCTCACCGACCCCTGCCGACCTTCCGGCGCCCTGCCGAGGGTTTCGGTGGTGGCGGCGTTGAACGCGGCGCCCATCCCGGCGCCGCCGATCGCCCAGCCGAGCACCGCCAGCAGTCCCGGCCCGGCGAGCACCCCCAGCGCCAGCACCGCCACCCCGGCCACCAGCACCACGAACCCCCCGCCGACCGCCGCCCGGCGCCCGCGGTCCCACTTGGCCTGCAACGCCGAACCGGCCACCCAGCTCAACGCTCCCGCCGACAGCCCGAGCCCGGCTTCGAGCGCGCTCAGGTGCCGGAGTTCCGTCAGGCCCAGCGGCAGGAACGCCTCGGTGCCGAAGTACACCGCGCACAGCAGGAACCGCACGACGACGCCGGCGGGCACACCACGCCGGACGGTGAGCGTCCCCTCCGGCGTGACGTGCCGGAGCGCGAACACCGAGGCCGCCAGCCCGGCCACGGCCAGCGGAACCAGCAGGGCCATCGAGCGCAGTCCCAGTGCCGCCACCAGGATCCCGGAACCCACGGCGAGCACGACGCTGTTGACCAGCGGACCGCGCCACCTCGGCACGGCACGGGGCCGCCTATCCCGAGGGAGCCCGGGAAGTGTGCACCACGCGGCGACGGCGGCGAGCGGGACCATGCACACGAACACCACCCGCCACCCCACGGCGCTCGCCACGGCCGCCGCGAGGACGGGACCGACGAGCGACGGGATCGTCCAGGCCGAGGACAGCAGGGCGAACATGCGGGCACGCAGGCGTTCGGGGTAGACGAGGCCGATCAGCGTGTACGCCATCGCCATCACGGCCCCGACGCCGAGCCCCTGCACGAGCCTGCCGAGCAGGAACAGCGGCCAGACCGGAGCCGCTCCGGCCAGCACGCTGCCGAGCGCGAACGCCGCGAGCCCGGCCGCCAGCGGCCGTTTCGGTCCCCTCCGGTCCGCGGCGTGCCCGGCAAGCACGGTGCCGACGATGTTCGCCAGCATCAGCGCGGCCACGCCCCAGCCGTAGGAGCCGAGGCCGTCGAGGTCGCGGGCGATCTCCGGCAGGATCGTGGCCACGCCGAGGGATTCGAGCGCGACGAGGCCGACCGTGAGCACGATGCCGGCAGTGCGGGAGCGGTAGCGGGGCGAAAGCACCCCTTCGGATGTGGTCGAGTGGGTCACGGTCGCAATTATGTTCCGTTTCGCAACGCAATGGAAGTGGTAGGGTGCATCGCGTGCCGAACAACCGCTCCGGGCGACCGCGTGACGACCGCATCGACAGCGCGGTCCGTCAGGCCACAGTGGACATCCTGAACGAGGTCGGGTACGCGAACCTCACGCTGGAGGCCGTGGCGAGCAAGGCCGGCACGAGCAAACCCGCGCTCCGGCGACGCTGGGCGAGCAGGAGGCACCTGGTCGTCGACGCGCTCGTCGCGACCGTCGGCGCCACCCCCACCCCCGACACCGGCTGCACCCACTGCGACCTGGTCGCGGGCATCCAGACCCTCACGGACGCCTTCACCACGCGCATCGGCAGGCGCGCGCTGCCCGCGCTCGTGGCGGACCTCGCCGACGACCCGGAGCTCGCGGAGCTGTTCCTGGACAAGTACTTCCACACCCGGCGCGCCTCCACGGCGGAGGCGCTGCGCCGCGGCGTCGAACGCGGGGACCTCAACCCTGACGTCGATGTCGACCTCGTCCTCGACATGCTCGCCTCGACGACGTACTACCGGGTCCTCTTCGGACACCTGCCGGTGACGCCGCGGCTGGCGGAGCAGGTCGTGGACGTGGTGCTGACGGGGGTCGCCACGCCGCGGCTCCGCCGCCGCCGTCATCGGGCGCTGTGACGTCGCTCGGGGGTGCCGGGCGTCGCGGAGCACGCCTTTGCGGTGACGGACCAGGCGGGGGCGCTGCGCGGGACAGGCTGACCTCGGCGAGATCTTCGCGCAGCTGGGCATCGAGGTCCGCGAGCACGCCCTGGTCACCGAGGTCCGCACGGACGGCGTGCTGCTCGACGACGGGCAGCACGTGGTAGCGCACACAATGGTCTGGACCACTGGTTTCCACGTGCCTCGCACCCCGAGATCTACGGCATCGGCGACGCGACGGCGGCACACAAGCGGGACGGCCAGGAGCTGCGCATGGCGTGCGCGACGGCTCTCCCGTGCGCCGGGCACGTGGTGGCCTCGCTGTCCAGCCGGCTCGCGGTCCGCACCCCGAAACCCTTGTGGTTCCGGTACTTCAACCAGTGCATCAGGAGCCATCGTGCGGGGAGCCGCGTACGTGCAACGTCGCCCCGGCGTGCTGGCCCTCCCCTGACGTGGCTCACCGCCACGGCAGGACCTCGCCGTAGCGGACCAGTTCGCCGTAGTGTGCGGGGTCGGCGGGCTGGAACACGAGGTCCAGCAAGGCTTTCGCGGCCTCGGCGGGACTCGGTGCGGTGCTGACGTCCCACCAGAGGGCGGACGTCGGCGTGTTCATCATCCCGGGGCACACGGCGGCGAGCAGGATCCCCCGCGCCAGGTCGTCGTCGCGGCGCTGGGCGGCGAGTGCGCGCACGGCCGCGACCTGGCCGATCTTGGACGGGATGTTGACGAAACCCGGCCAGTCACCGGCCCGGGCGCTGCCGTCCTCGACCGCGTCGCGCCACGCCGCGACCTGGTGGTCCACCTCGTCCAAAGAGGACAACGCGTCGAACCGGTCGTGCAGGACCGGTGCCAGGTGGCGCAGCGTGCCGAACGAGCTGGCGACCACGAGGAACCGGCCGCCGTCCCGCAGCAACGGCGCAAAGGCGCGGAGCAGCCGGGTGGTACCGAAGTTGTTGACCTCGGCGTAAGCGCGGACGACCGCACGCGGGTCGTCGTCGGGACCGACGCGCATGACGGCGTTGCCGAAGACGATGTCGACCCCGCCGTGCCGCTCGGCGAGCCGCGTGGCGAGACGGGCGGCCGCACCAGGCTCGGCGACGTCGAGGACCTCACCGCGGACCTCGGCGCCGCCCGCCGGCAAGGCTTCGACGGCCTGGGCCACGCGCCCGGCGTCACGACCGGTCAGGTACACCGTGTCCTGAGTGGACAGATGTCGGGCGAGCCCTTCGACGAGGGCAAGGCCGAGGCCTTGGGTGGCGCCGGTGACGAGAGCGACTTCGGGGGTTCGGAGTACGTCCACAACTCCACGCTAGGCGCGGTTCGACCATGCCGGCAGCGAGAGAAACGCACACCTGGTATGCATTTGTGTCATGTCACTGTCCGACGCGTCGCTGACCTCGCTGCGGGTGTTCCGCGAGGTGGCCGAGCGCGGCACGCTCACCGCCGCGGCCGCCGCGCTCGGCTACACCCAGTCCGCCGTCTCACGGCAGATCGCCTCGTTGGAACGCGCGGCGGGCACCCCGCTGCTGGAACGGCGCCGCGACGGGGTGCGGCTCACCCCCGCCGGGCAGCTCGTGGTGCGCCGCGCGGCCGACGTGCTCGACCGGCTCGACGCCACCGCCCGCGAACTGGCCGGGCTACCCGGCGAAGGGGCCACCGTCCGGCTCGGCTGGTACCCCATCGCGGGCGCCGACCTGCTCCCCCGCGCCCTGTCCGCGCTGCGGCGCACGCACCCCGCCATCACCGTGGTCAGCCGGGAGGGCCGCACCCCGGCACTGGTCCGCGCCCTGCGCGCCGGGACGATCGACCTCGCCCTGCTGGCCTCGGCCCCGCCGTTCCGCCCGCCCGACACCGAAACGCCCGCACTGGCGGTGCGGACGCTCACCGAGCGCAGCCTGCGTGTCGCCGTGCCCGCGGACCACCCGCTCGCCCGCCAGGACTACCTCGACGTCACGGATCTGCGCGGGCAGCGGTGGATCGGCGGGTCGGGTGACGAGTACGTCATGGGGGTGTGGCCCGGGCTGGACGAGCGGCCCGAGATCGCCCACACCGCCCGCGACTGGCTCGCCAAACTGCACCTCGTCGCCGCCGGCTGCGGCATCACCACGGTGCCCGGCGCGATCGAATCCGTGCTGCCACCGGGAGTGCGCGTACTGCCCGTGCGCGGCGGCCCCGGCGAGCGACGACGGGTGCTCCTCGCTCACCTCCCACGACCACTTCCGGAGGCGGCGGTTCGCGTCGCCGCCGCGTTGCGCTCCGCCGCACTCGAAACGGACAGGCGGCCGTGACGATCATCCTTACGTCAACGCCATTCCGGGGACGCGGGCGCGGATCGCGGCCAGGGTCGCCTCGTCCGAGACGCCCTGCCAGTCGTACCGCGGCGTGTAGGGAGCGTTCAGCGCTCGGACGTCCTCGTCGGTGAGCTGGACGTCCAGCGACGCGACGGCCTCGTCGATCTGCTCGACCGACCGAGCCCCGACCAGCGGAGCCGTGACGACCGGCTGGCGGTGCAACCAGGCCAGCGCGACCGCCGCGCGGCTCACGCCGTGGGCGGCCGCGACCTTGCCGACCGCGTCGATGATCGCGCGGTTCGAGGCCTCCTGCTCCGGCGTGTACAGCAGGTCCGCGTAGGCACCGTCGGTTTCGGCGCGGGCGGTGGCTTTCGCGTCGTCCCAGGCGCGGGCGAGGCGGCCGCGGGCCAGCGGGCTCCAGATGATCGTGCCCACGCCTTCGTCGAGGCACAGCGGGATCATCTCGCGCTCTTCCTCGCGGGCGAGCAGGTTGTAGTGGTCCTGCATGGACACGAACCGCGCCCAGCCGTGCCGCTCCTGCAGGTGCAGGGCCTTCGCGAACTCCCACGCGAACATCGACGACGCGCCGAGGTACCGCACCTTGCCCGCCTTCACGACGTCGTGCAGCGCTTCGAGGGTCTCCTCCAGCGGGGTCCCGTGGTCGTTGCGGTGGACCTGGTACAGGTCGATGTAGTCGGTGCCGAGCCGCCGCAGGGAGTGGTCGACCTCGGTCATGACCGCCTTGCGGGACAAGCCACTCCCGTTCGGCCCCGGCCGCATCGGGTGCCGCAGTTTGGTGGCGATGACGACGTCGTCGCGGCGGGCGAAATCCCTCAGCGCGCGGCCGAGGATCTCCTCGCTGGACCCGTTCGAGTACATGTTCGCGGTGTCGAAGAAGTTGATGCCCACCTCCAGCGCGTGCTTGATCAGCGGCCGGGCCTGGTCCTCGCCGAGGGACCAGACGGGGTGGCCGCGGTCGGGCGCGCCGTAGGTCATCGCGCCGATCGCGATGGGCGAGACGTCGAGGCCGGTGGTGCCGAGCTTGCGATAACGCACGGGGTCCTCCTGGGGAGCAAACTCGCGGAGGATTCTCCGCAAGTGCTCGCCAAACTAGCGGAGGATTCTCCGCATGTCAAAGCGTGCGGCATCATCGGGGTATGACCGACCAGAAGCCGGGGACCTACGGCACGCAGCGCAAGGCCGCCGCGCGCAACCGGGCCGCGATCATCGAGGCCGCCCACGAGCTGTTCGCCGAGAACCCCCTCGTGCCGCTGAGCGAGGTCGCCAAGCGCGCCGGTGTCGGCGCCGGAACGCTCTACCGCCACTTCCCCACCCGCGAGGACCTGATCCTCGCCGCCTACCAGCACGACATCGAGCGCCTGACCGCCACCGCCGACGAGGTGCTGGAACGCCACCGCTCCGCGAAAAAGGCGTTCGTCGAGTGGTTCGAGACCCTCTCGGCCTACGTCCGCATCAAGCACGGCCTCGGAGACGCCCTGCACAGCGCCGCCGCGCAGGACGTGATCGCCGCGTCCTGGGCGCCGACCACCGCGGCCGTGAAGAAACTCGTCGACGCCTGCGTCGCCGAGGGCAGCATCGCCCCCGGCCACGACCCGGCCGACATCATCATGCTGATGAGCTTCCTGTGGCGCGTCGCCGACGGCGAAGAGGGCACCGCGCAGGCACGCCGCCTGATCGCCACCGTGTTCTCCGGGCTCCAGGAGGCACCTCGGCCGCTCTGACGCTACAGCTAGGACCGGCGGTAGATCGTGATCGAGTGGCCGACCTCGTCGACCGGGGTGCTGCTGCCGAGCAGCCCCGCCAGGCGGGCGTCGGCCTTCGCGGCGGCGGAATCTGAGACCACGAGCAGTCCGCGCACCTCCTCCGGGGGCACCGCGAACGGGTCGGCGGCGGTGATGCCGTAGGCCGACGGCACGCCGCTTCCCTTGTACACCAGCCAGATCCGCTCCCCCGGGTACCGCTGCCGCAGCCGGTCACCCAGGCGCCCCAGGTCCTGGCCCCAGTCGACGTTCGAGTCGTGCAGGTGGAGGTGCGTGTCCGCGGGCCCGCCGAACGCCTCGTTCGAGTAGGGCAGGTAGTACGGGAACGTCCGCAGCGAGCTGACCGCCGCGAAGGCGACCAGGACCGCGAGCGCGGCGTGCGCCCACCGCCGCCGCACCACGACCAACCCGGCCGCCGCCACCGCGAGGAACATCGGCACGAAGATCGCGTACCGCGCCCCCAGATCACGGTGCCCGGTCATCGCCGCCGCGAGCAGGACGGCGGTCGGCAGCAGGACGTACGGTGCCGCAGGGCGCAACCGCCGCACAGCCAGCAGCACGACGGCACCGGCGATCCAGAGCGCCAGCGCGCCCAGCGGGGTCTTCACCAGCAACGCGGCGGGCAGGTAGTACCACAGGGACCCGGTGTAGAGCCTGCCGAACAGGAAGCCGCTCCACACCTGGTCCTCCAGGCCGAACTGCAGGCGCATCCCGTCCCGGTACGGCTGGGGGAACGGCAGCCAGCCGACGAGCGCACGCAAGCCCTGCGCGGGCGGCAGACCCGCCGGGGTTTCCCAGCGCAGCCGGGGATCCACGGCGAGGTAGGAAAGCCACACCACGCCGACCGCGAGCACCGCCGCGGCGGCGACGAGCCAGAGCAACCGGCGGCCGCGCCAGACCGACAGCACGCCGAGAAGCAGCAGCACCGGAACCGCGGCCAGCGTGCTCATCTTCGTCGCGAGGGCCGCGCCGAGCGCGAGCTCCGCGAGGGGGAGGTACAGCGTCGGCCGCGCCCGAGCCCGCCACACCAGCCAGACCGAGGTCAGCACGAAACCGGCCGCAGGCACGTCGAGCGTGGCCAGTGAGCCGTGGGCGATGATGTCCGGCGAAAACGCGTACAGCGCCAGCGCGGCCACCCCGCCGACTGCACCGGCCAGGTCCATGGCGAACGCGAAAACGACCAGGCCGAACAACAGCGTGAGCACGATGACCGGCAGCCGCGCCAGCAGCATCAGCCGCCAGGGATCCTGCCCCGACTCGTACAGCACCTCCCGGCCGAGCTGCGTCTGGTCACCGGCGAACGCGGGGTCGAGGTGGACGTCGGCGAAGGCCAGCCCGCTCGCGATGACCAGCTTGCCCAGCGGCGGGTGCTCCGCGTTGTACCGCAGGCTGTGCTGCTCCAGGTACACCACGGCCGTGCCCGCGTACACCGGCTCGTCGATGGTCGGCGTCTGCTCCACGGCCGTCGTCACCATCGCCACGGCCAGCTCGGTGAGCAGCGCGAGCACGACGAGCACCAGGACCCACCGGCGGTGCCGCCGCAGCAGGTCGAACCGGCTCGTGGCGGACGACACCCTCTGAAGTCCTTTCCCGCGGCGGAACCCGTCACCCGGTTCCACGGATCAGCCCGGCTTCCGGTTCACCTGCCCGGTACTGGCGGGTCCTTGCCTGATCGTGTCCGCGGGCCCCGCCGGCCCACGAGACGCCCATATCCTGCCGGAACCCACTGTCCACACGGGAGGATCATGAACGAGCACACGCGCGGTGAGGTGGCGCTGCGGGTCAACGGGGTGGCTCACCGGCTGTCCGTGGACAACCGGCGCACCCTGCTCGACCTGGTGCGGGAGGACCTCGGCCTGACCGGGCCGAAGAAGGGCTGCGACCACGGGCAGTGCGGCGCCTGCACGGTGCTGTGCGACGGCAGGCGCGTGGTCTCCTGCCTGACGCTCGCGGTCGCCGCGGACGGCGCGGAGGTCACGACGGTCGAAGGGCTGGCCGCCGGGGGCGAGCTGCGCCCGCTGCAGGAGGCGTTCGTGCGGCTGGACGGTTTCCAGTGCGGTTTCTGCACTTCCGGGCAGCTGTGCTCGGCGGCCGGGATGCTCGCGGAGCACGCCGCGGGCTGGCCCAGCGCCGTCAGCAGGGACGACGAACCCGAACTGGACGAGGCCGAGGTGCGCGAGCGGATGAGCGGAAACCTGTGCCGCTGTGGGGCGTACCCGCAGATCGTCCGGGCGGTGCTCGAAACCGCGGCACGCGAAGGGAACGCGGGATGAGGGAGTTCGCCTACGAACGCGCCGCGCGGGTGCGGGACGCGCTCACCGCCGTCGCCGGCGACCCCGGCGCCCGGTTCCTCGGCGGGGGCACGAACCTCGTCGACCTGATGAAGTCCGGGGTCGAGGAGCCGACCCGGCTGGTGGACGTGCGGCGCCTGCCGCTCGACGGCGTCGAGGTCACCCCGGACGGCGGCGTGGTGCTCGGCGCGACCACGACGAACAGCGACGCGGCCGCGCACCCCGAGGTGCGCCACCGCTTCCCCGCCGTGACGCAGGCCGTGCTCGCGGGCGCGTCCGGTCAGCTGCGGAACATGGCGACGGTGGGCGGGAACCTGTTGCAGCGCACCCGTTGCGGCTACTTCGCGGACCTTTCCCGGGCGTGCAACAAACGGGACCCCGGCAGCGGGTGCGCCGCGCTCGACGGGGTCCACCACAACCACGCGGTACTGGGCCATTCCCCGCACTGCGTGGCCACGCACCCGTCGGACCTGGCGGTGGCGCTGGCCGCGTTCGACGCCGTCGTGCACTACGAAACGCTTGACGGTGCGGGCGAACTCCCGCTGTCGCGCTTCTACCTGCCCGTCGGCGACCGCCCGGACCGCGAGACCGCGTTGCCGCCCGGTGCGTTGATCACCGCCGTCGCCCTGCCGGGATCGGCCGCGGGGCTGCGCTCGCGCTACCGCAAGGTCCGCGAACGCGCGTCGTACGCCTTCGCGACCGTCTCCGTGGCCGCCGCGCTCGACGTCCGCGACGGCGTGGTGCGGGACGTGCGGATCGCGCTGGGCGGCGTGGCGTCGCACCCGTGGCGGGCCGCTTCGGCCGAAGCCGTGCTGCGCGGCAACCGGCCGACCGCCGAACACTTCCGCGCCTGCGCCGAGGAAGCGTTGTCCGCCGCGGAACCGTTGCGCGACAACGGGTACAAGGTGCCGCTGGCGCGCAATCTCATCGAGGCCGTGCTCGCCGAACTCACCGGAACGGAGAACCGATGAACCAGGACACGCCCGCTGTCGGCGCGCCACGGCCCCGGATCGAGGGCCGCCTCAAGGTCACCGGTGCCGCCACCTACGCCGCGGACGTGCCAGTGCCGGACCTGGCCCACGGCTGGCTGGTGACCGCCACCGTCTCACGCGGCCGGATCCGCGACCTCGACGTCTCGGCCGCGCTCGCCATGCCGGGTGTGCTCGGGGTGCTCGACCACCGCAACGCGCCCCGGCTCAACCCCAAGGCGGGCGGCTTCTTCGGCCCCGATGGCAGCCTGCAGTTGTTGCAGGACGACGAAATCCCGTACGCGGGCCGCCCCGTCGCGCTGGTCGTCGCGGAAACCCCCGAGCAGGCCAGTGCCGCGGCCGCGGCGGTGCGCGTGACGTACGACGTCGAGCCCCACGACCTGGACTTCAGGCTCGGGCACCCCGCGACGCGCCCAGCCTCGACGGCCTTCGGCCCGGAGGCC
The DNA here is from genome assembly GCF_039542405.1 of Amycolatopsis dongchuanensis. Lineage (NCBI taxonomy): Bacteria > Bacillati > Actinomycetota > Actinomycetes > Pseudonocardiales > Pseudonocardiaceae > Amycolatopsis > Amycolatopsis dongchuanensis. The sequence continues at coordinate 82,849 of NZ_BAABIB010000062.1, read as the reverse complement.
GACACCGGGGACCTGGAGGCGGAGCTGGCGGCGTCGGCGGTCGTCGTCGAGGAGCGCTACCGCACCCCCGAGGAAAGCCACTGCGCCATGGAGCCGCACGCCGCGACGACGTGGTGGGACGGCGACGACTTGCACGTGCTGGACTCGAACCAGGGTGCGTTCAGCGTGTCCGAGGTGCTGGCGGCGTTGTGGTCGGTGGACCGGGAGCGGGTGCACGTCCGCTCCGAGCACGTCGGCGGCGGGTTCGGCGGCAAGGGCCCCTGTGGGCCGCAGGTGATCCTCGGTTCGATGGCCGCCCGCGCGTTCGGACGCCCGGTGCGCGTCGCCCTGACCAGGGCACAGGTCTTCGAGACGACGTCGTCCCGGCCGCCCACGGACCAGCTGATGACGATCGGCGCGGACGCCGACGGCCGCCTGCGGGCCATCCACCACCGCGCGGCCTACGCGCTGTCCCCGCTCGCCGAGTACATCGAGTGGTGCACCGAGCAGGCGAAGATCCTCTACACCGCACCGGCGATCCGCACGCAGCTCACCGCCGTGCCGCTCGACGTCCTGCCGCCCGCCTCGATGCGCGGCCCGGGCGCGACGCCCGGCTCGTTCGCGCTGGAGTCGGCGATGGACGAGCTCGCGGAACGGCTCGACCTGGACCCGCTGGAGCTGCGCCTGCGCAACGAGCCGACAGTCACGCCCGCAACCGGTCGGCCCTTCAGCACCCGCCGCCTCGTCTCGTGCCTGCGGGAGGGATCCCGCCGGTTCGGCTGGGCGGCACGCGACCGGCGTCCCCGCTCGCGTCGGGAAGGCCCGCTGCTGATCGGCACCGGACTGGCCGCGACTTCCTTCAGCGCCGGGGTTTTCCCGTCGACCGCCTCGATCACCGCGGAGGCGGACGGGACGTTCACGGTGGCGATCGGCGCGAGCGACATCGGGACCGGCGCCCGCACCGCGCTGACCGCGGTCGCGGCTGACGCGCTCGGCGTCGGCACGGAACGGATCCGGCTCCACCTCGGCGACAGCGACCTCGGCATGGCCTGGGGCGCCGGGGGTTCCCGCGGGACGACGTCCTGGTCCTTCGCCATCGGCAAGGCCGCGGCGGAACTGCGGGCACGCCTGGCCGATCCGGTCCGGCCGGTGACCGCGACCGTGGACACCACCACGATGATCGACTACCAGCCCGCGCGCGAGCGGCAGACCTACAGCGCGGTCTTCGCGGAGGTCGCGGTCGACCCGGCGACCGGGGAGGTGCGGGTGCGCAGGCTGCTCGGGATGTTCGCGGTGGGCCGGGTGATCAACCCGCTGCTCGCCCGCAGCCAGGTCGTCGGCGGGATGATCATGGGACTCTCCATGGCACTGCACGAGGAAAGCGTGCGCGACCCCGGCACCGGCAGGCAGGCCAACGGCGACTTCGCCGGCTACCACATCGCCGCGCACGCCGACGTGCCCGACGTGGAGGCGGAGTTCGTGCCGGACTACGAACCCCAGGACCCGTTGGGGCTCAACGGTCTCGGCGAGATCGGCACGGCGGGCACCGCGGCCGCGATCGCCAACGCCGTGTGGCACGCGACGGGCAGGCGCCAGCGGACCCTCCCGATCCGCCTGGACCGCGTGCTGGAGCCCGGCGTGACGGGTTGAGGCGAGCTGCCGGAGTCCGCCTACGGCGAGGCCGTGTCGCGGCCGAAACCACGCAGGAACGTGCCCACGACGACGTCGGCGGCCTGCGCCTCGCTCAGCTCGGGCAGTTCCCGCGCGGCGAGGTGCACCAGCTGCCCGAGCACGTGACCGGGCCAGCCGGCGGGCAGCCCCGGCCGGAGCAACCCCTCGTCCGCGGCCCGCTGGAGGAATTCCTCGACCTCGTCCACCGCCCGCAGCCGCCGCGCCCAGATCTCGGGTTCCGTGCGCATCCTCGACAGCTCGACGGGCCACTTGCGGTTCACCCCGACGATGCCCTCGGCGTAACGGTGCAGGGCCACCGCCACCGGCGCCTCCCGGAACCTCGCGGCCGCGATCGCCGCCTCGATCGCGTCCAGCCGGGCCTCGTAGACCGCCGTCAGCAGCTCGTCGCGGCCGGCGAACCGCCGGTACACGGTGCGGCGGTCGACGCCCGCTTCCGCGGCGATCGCCGCCATGCTCGCCGCCGGGTCCTCGGCGAGCATGCGGGCGCCGGTCGTCAGCACCAGTTCGAGGTTGCGCGCGGCGTCGGCTCTCACGCGGTCAAGATACCCGTCGCTGCCGCACTCCAGCCGGACATCCGCCACAGCGCTGTGGCACTGTATGATCAGGATGGAAGAGAACCGTTCCAGGGAGAGTTCGACGTGGCAGGTGAAGACGACATCTCCGGGTGAGCCCCGGAGTTGACCGGCCCCCGGCGTCCATTGCCGAGGTGGCCGTTTTTGTCGTCCACCCGTTCCCGCGCGCCGGTGACCGGCGTGCCCCCTTCTTCCGAGGTCTCGTTCCCATGTCCGATTCCCCCATCGTCGTGTCCGGCCTGTCCTTTTCCTGGCCGGACGACACCCCCGTCTTCGACCAGCTGTCCGTCACAGTCCCGGACGGGCGCACCGGCCTGGTCGCCCCGAACGGCGCGGGCAAGACGACCCTGCTCCGGCTGGTCGCGGGCGAGCTGCGCCCGGCCGCGGGCAGCGTGTCCGTCGACGGCCTGCTCGGCTACCTGCCCCAGAACCTGCCGCTGACCGGCGAACCTTCGGTGGCCGAGGTACTCGGCATCGAGCCGGTCCTGCGCGCGCTGGCCGCCGTCGAGTCCGGTGACGTGGCCGAGGAGCACTTCACCACGATCGGCACGGACTGGGACATCGAAGAGCGCACGCGCGCCCAGCTGGACCGGCTCGGGCTCGCCGATGTCAGGCTGGACCGGACGCTGAGCACGTTGTCGGGCGGCCAGGTCGTGTCGCTGGGCCTTGCCGCGCAGCTGCTCAAGCGACCCGATGTGCTGCTGCTCGACGAACCCACCAACAACCTCGACGCCGAGGCCCGCCGCAAGCTGTACGCCGTGCTCGACGACTGGTCCGGTTGCCTGCTGGTCGTCAGCCACGACCGCGCGCTGCTGGACCGGATGGACCGCATCGCCGAGCTGCACGCGGGCGAAATCCGGTACTACGGCGGCAATTTCAGCGAGTACGAGGCGGCGGTGCAGGCCGAGCGCGAGGTCGCGGAGAAGAACGTCCGCAGCGCCGAGCAGGAGGTCAAGCGCGAGAAGCGCGAGATGCAGCAGGCCAGGGAGCGGGCCGCGAAACGGGCGAGCAACGCGCAGCGGAACCTCTCCAGCGCGGGTCTGCCGAAGATCCTCGCCGGGGCGCGCAAGCGCAACGCGCAGGAGTCCGCGGGCAAGGCCGACGGCACGCACGCGGCCAGGGTCGGTGCGGCCAAAGCGAAACTCGACGAGGCGGAGCGGTCGCTGCGCGAGGACCAGAAGATCGTCCTCGACCTCCCCCGGACCGCGGTGCCCGCCGGGCGGACCCTGTTCACCGGTGAGGGCCTGCGCAAGCGGGACCTGTTCGGCGCGGGCGTCGACCTGACCGTGCGGGGTCCGGAACGCATCGCGCTGTCGGGGGCCAACGGCACGGGCAAGTCCACGCTGCTGCGGATCGTCGCCGGTGACCTGGAGCCCGACGCCGGTGAGGTCCGGCGCGCGGACGGCCGGATCGCCTACCTGTCGCAGCGCCTGGACCTGCTCGACGACGAACGCACGATCGCGGAGAACCTGGCGGCGTTCGCGCCCGCCATGCCGCAGGCGGACCGGATGAACCTGCTGGCGCGCTTCCTGTTCCGCGGCGACCGCGCACACCGGCCCGTCGCCGTGCTGTCCGGCGGGGAACGGTTGCGCGCCACGCTGGCCTGCGTCCTGTTCGCCGAGCCCGCCCCGCAACTGCTGTTGCTGGACGAGCCGACGAACAACCTGGACCTGGTCAGCGCCGGGCAGCTGGAAAGCGCTCTCAACGCCTTCCAGGGCGCCTTCATCGTGGTCAGCCACGACGACCGCTTCCTCGACGGGATCCGCATCGACCGCAGACTCCGGCTGGCGGAGGGCAGGCTCGTCGAGGGGCGCTGAGCGGTGGAAGCGGCTCTCATCGCCCGCGACGTCGTGCGCGTGCTGGGCGGCCGGCGCGTGCTGGACGGGGTGTCGCTCACGGCGGCGCCGGGGCGCCGGATCGGGGTGATCGGGGAGAACGGCGCCGGGAAGTCGACGCTGCTGCGGGTGCTGGCCGGGGTGGACCGGCCCGACCGCGGCACCGTCGAGCGCCCGGCGGACCTGGGCTACCTGCACCAGGAAATGCCGTTCGACGCGGCGGCGACGGTGGCCGACGTGCTCGACGACGCGCTCGCCGTCGCACGCGAGGACCTCGCCGAACTGGAGCGCCTCGGCGGGTTGCTCGGCGACGACGAGGCCCTCCTCGCCGCGTACGCCGACCGGCTGGACCAGGCCCAGCTCCACGACGCCTGGGACGCCGACCGGCGGGCGGCGCTGGTCCTCGACGGGCTGGGGCTCGGCGGGATCGAGCACGGCAGGCGTCTCGGGGAGTTGTCCGGCGGGCAGCGCGGCCGGCTGGCGCTGGCCGCGCTGCTGGTCCGCCGCCCGTCGGCGGTCCTGCTGGACGAGCCGACGAACCACCTCGACGACGCCGCCGCGGCGTTCCTCGAGGAGCAGGTGCGTGGCCTGCCCGGCACCGTCGTGGTGGCCAGCCACGACCGCGCGTTCCTCGACGCGGTGTGCACGGATCTGCTCGGCCTGGATCCCGCGGTGGACGGCCCCGTCCGGTTCGGCGGCGGCTACAGTGCTTATCTGGCAAGGAAACGCGCCGACCGGGAACGCTGGGAGCGCCGCTACGCCGAGGAGCAGGAGGAGCTCGCGGCCCTGCGGGAGGACCTCGGCGTGACCACGCATCGTGTCGCCCCGGACCGGGCGCCGCGCGACAGCGAGAAGATGGGTTACGGGCATCGGGCCGGGCGGGTGCAGAACTCGATTTCGCGCCGGGCACGGGCTACGACGCGAAGGCTGGAGGAGCTGGAACGCCGGCAGGTACCCGCCCCGCCGCCGCCCCTGCGGTTCCGCCCCGACGCGCTCACCGGCGAGGTCTCGGACGAGGTCCTGGTGTCGCTGCGGGACGTCCACGTGCCGGGGCGGCTCACCGTGGCGCGCCTCGACGTCCGCACCGGCGCCCGGCTGCTGGTCACGGGTCCCAACGGCGCGGGCAAGTCGACGCTGCTGCACGTCCTGGCGGGACGGCTGGGGACGGCGGGTGCGCGGCGGTACCCGGGCCTGCGGATCGGCCTGCTGGGCCAGGACACCGAGTTCGGCGAGCCCGGGCGCACCGCGCACGAGACGTACGCGGTGGCGCTCGGGGCGCGTGCGGCGGTGGTGCCGCTGGAATCGTTGGGGCTGCTGGGAAAGCGGGACCTCGGCAAGCCCGTCGGGGAGCTGTCGGTGGGCCAGCGGAGGCGGCTCGCGCTCGCGATCCTCGTCGCGGACCCGCCCCAGCTGCTCCTGCTCGACGAGCCGACCAACCACCTGTCCCCCACCCTGTGCGACGAGCTGGAGGACGCACTGGGCCCCGGCCCGGGCGCGATCGTGGTCGCCGCCCACGACCGGTGGCTGCGGGCCCGGTGGCAGGGCGCGGAAGTGTCCGTCCACGATGGACGGTTGGACGTCGTCTGACCGGGGGCCGGTGACCGGGGCGCTGGGGCCCCCTGGCGGCCCGACTCGCCCTGCCTGGCGGTGGCCGGGCCGGGCGCTGCGGCGCGGTCATCGACGCAGGGTCGCTCTGAGCTGCCCACCCGCGATGCCGAGGCAGCCTCTCCACCTGGTAGCTGCCGCCCGGACGCCCCGGCCTCACCCCGCCTGGTGGTGGCCGTGCCGGGCACTGCGGGCGGGGCCACCCCCGCCAGGTCGCCGCGAGCTGCCCGCCCGCGATGGCCGGGGCAGTCTCTCCACCTGGTGGCGGCCGCGCCGGACGCCCCGGCCTCACCCCACCTGGTGGCGGCCGGGCCGGGCGCTGCGGCACGGTCGCCGCCGAGAGGCCCCTCAAGTCATACGTCTACAACGGACACTCCCTGCGCTCCGCGCCTGGCGGCACCCGCGCCGGGCGCCTCCGCCTCGCCCTGCCGCGCCGGGCACTGCGGGCGCGGTCACCGCCGCGAGGCCCCGCAAGCGACCGTCCACAATAGGCTCCCCCTTCACGCCGCCTGGTGGCTAGTGAACATCTCGACCAGGCTGTGGGGCGCGCGGTCCCCGAGGCAGAATTCCAGGAGCTCCGCCGCATCGGCTGCGGCCTTCGCGCTGCGGGCGAACATCGCGGCCTCGTACTCGGCGAGGGCGGTCTCGACATCACCCGGGTGCGCCACGATCGCCTTGGCGAGTTCGGCGCCGTCGAACATGGCGAGGTTCGCGCCCTCACCGGACGGTGGCATCAGGTGCGCGGCGTCACCGAGCAGGGTGACGCCGGGGACGCGCTCCCACCGGTGCTCGGCGGGCAGCGTGTGCAGCACCCGCACCACCGGCGCCGTCTCACCGTCGGTGATGAGCGCCCGCAGCTCCGGCGCCCAGCCGTCCAGCTCCTCCGCCACCCTCGCCCTTGCCGCATCGGCGTCGGTGAAGTCGATGCCCTCGGCCCACTCGCGCGGCCGCCGGAGCTGGACGTAGGTGTGCAGGACCGCGCCCGGTTCCCGGTGGGCGGTGATCGCCGTCCCCGGCACGCCCGCGAACAACGCGCCGCCGCCCACCGCCTTCGCCGTCGCGGGGTGACGTGCGTCGGCGTCGAACAGGTACGTCTCGACGAACGTCACCCCCGCATACTCGGGCTTCGCGTCGGACAGCAGCGGGCGCACGCGGGACCACGCTCCGTCCGCTCCGACCAGCAGGCTCGCCACCGCCGCGGAACCGTCGGCGAACGTCAGCTCGTGCCCGCCGTCGACCGGGCGGATGCCGGTGACCTTGTGTCCCCAGTGGACGGTCCCGGCCGGGAGCGACTCGAGCAGGATGCGCCGCAGCTCGCCGCGTTTGACCTCGGGCCTGCCGCCGGTGCCGTCGTCGGGCTCGTCGAACAGCACCGCGCCCTGGCTGTCGAGCACGCGGGTCGCCTGGCCGCCCTCGTGGATCAGGGCGCGGAAATCGTCGGTCAGGCCGGCGGCCGCCAGCGCGACCTGGCCGTCGTGTTCGTGGATGTCGAGCATGCCGCCCTGGGTGCGGGCTTCGGGCGAGCCCTCGGCCTCGTACACGGTGACCGGGATGCCGTGGACGTGCAGGACGCGCGCGAGCACGAGCCCCCCGAGCCCGGCCCCGACGATCGTGACTGATGTGGTCATGGAATTCCCCTTCCTCTGGAACGTCGTTCCATCGACAGTTTGGAACGACGTTCCAGGTATGTCAAGATGGAGGCATGGCCACGAGGACGCGGCGCCCGGAGCGGCGTGCGGATGCCCTGTCACGCGAGCGCATCGTCGAGGCGGCGGTCGAGATGCTCGACGCCGCGGGAGAGAGCGGGCTGACCTTCCGCGCGCTGGCCGCGCGGTTGCGGACCGGTCCCGGCGCGATCTACTGGCACGTGGCGAACAAGGACGAGCTGCTCGTCGCCGCCACCGACGCCGTGCTCACCCGGGCGATCGCCGCCGAGCCCTCCGACGGCACCCCGGAGGACGCGGTGCGCGCGCTCGCGCTCGGCGTCTTCGACGCTATCGACGCGCACCCGTGGGCGGGCACCCAGCTCGCCCGCCTCCCGTCCCAGCCGACCATGCTGCGGATCTTCGAGCGCATCGGGCAGCAGGTGCGCGCGCTCGGCGTGCCCGCGGCCGCGCGGTTCGCCTCGGCGTCCGCGCTGCTGAACTACATCCTCGGCGTAGCGGGGCAGAACGCCGCGAACGCGCGCTCGGTGGAGCCGGGCACCGACCGCGGCGAGGTCCTCGCCGCGGTCGCGGACCTGTGGGCCGACCTCGATCCCGCCGAGTACCCGTTTGCCCACGAGGTCGCGACCCAGCTGCGGGACCACGACGACCGCGAGCAGTTCCTCGCGGGCATCGACCTCATCCTCGCCGGGATCGAAGCGCTCTGGTGACGCCCTGCCCGCCGGGTCACGCCATCCGGTAGCCCACCCCGCGGAGCGTCTGGATCGCCTCGGTGCCGATCTTGCGGCGCAGGTAGCCGATGTAGACCTCGACGATGTTCTCGTCACCCTCGTAGTGGGCGTCCCAGACGTGGGTGAGGATCTGGTGCTTGGTCAGCGCCTCGCCCCGGCGCCGCAACAGGAACTCCAGCAACCCGAACTCGCGCGCGGTCAGCTCGATCTCGCGGCCGCCCCGGTGCACGGTGCGGGCGGCGGGGTCCAGCCGGAGGTCCCCGGCGGTGAGCACCGCGGGACGTTCGGGGGCGCCCCGCCGCAGCAGCGCGCGGAGCCTCGCCAGCAGCACGACGTAGGAGAACGGTTTGGTGAGGTAGTCGTCGGCGCCGAGGTCGAACGCGTCGGCCTCGTCGTACTCGCCGTCCTTGGCGGTGAGCATCAGCACGGGTGTCCAGTTCTCCTGCGCCCGCAGGCTTTTCAGCACCTCGTAACCGGACGCGCCGGGCAGCATGATGTCGAGCACGATGACGTCGTACGGCCGTTCCGTCGCGAGCCACAGCCCGTCGGTCCCGGTGTGGGCGACGTCGACGGTGAACCCCTCGGCGGCCAGTCCCCGCCGCAGCGTCTCGGCGAACGCCTGCTCGTCCTCGACCACCAGCACCCGCATCAGCGATCACCTCCCAGCGGCAGGCTGAGCCGGAAGCACGCACCCGGGTACACGCCGTCCGTGCTGGCCAGGCACTCGGCGGTACCGCCGTGGCGGGCGGCGATCCCGGCGACGATGGCCAGCCCCAGCCCCGCCGAACCGCCCGCGCCGTGGTGCCGGGAGTCGTCGCGGCGCACGAACCGTTCGAAGATGCGGCGGCGGTCGGCCTCGGGCACGCCCGGCCCGTCGTCGCTGACCTCCACCAGCGCGTACCCGTCCGCGACGCCGGTGCGGACCCGGATGCGGGAGCGGGCGTGTTCGCGGGCGTTGTCGACGAGGTTGCGCACGGCGCGCCGGAGCTGCCCGGCGTGCCCGCGGACCTTGACGGGGCTCGCCCGGACCTCGACGGAGAGCCCGACCGTGGCGCGCGCCCGGTCGGCTTCCGCGTGGGCGAGGTCGTCGAGGTCGATCTCGGTGTGCGGCGGGTTGTCGGTGGTGTCGTCGGTGCGGGCCAGCAGCAACAGGTCGTCGACCAGCTCACGCAGGCGGGCGGTCTCCGTCGAGACGACGCGGCGCAACTCGTCGTCGGGCATGGCGCCGGGGTGGTGCTCCCGCACCTCGAGCGCGGTGGTGATGGTGTTCAGCGGGGACCTCAGCTCGTGGCTGGCGTCGGCCACGAACCGCCGCTGCGCGCTCTGCGCGGAGGCGAGCCGGTCGAGCATGCCGTTGAGCGTGGTGGCCAGGCGGTGGAACGCGTCGCCGCCGGGCGGCACCTCCACCCGCCGCCCCAGGTCCCTGGTGGAGATCTCGGCGACGTTGCGGCGCATCCGCTCCACCGGCCACAGCGCCGAACCCACCGCCCGGTACACCGCGAGCGCGGAGATCGCCAGCAGCGGCAGCCCGGCGAGCGCGAGCAGCAGCGACAGCCTGGCCGACGCCTCGGTCACGGGGGCCAGCGACCGCGCCGACACCACGACGTACGGGCCGCCGGGCCCCCGCACCCCCATCGACACCAGCCGGAAGTCCCCGTCGACACCGTCCACGTTCAGGCTGGTGGTCTCGACCACCTCCTGGCCGGGCGCCGGGCGCGCGGCGGTCAGCGGCGGGCGGCCGGCCAGTGCCGGATCGCTCGTCAGCGGGCGGCCGGTGCGGTCGAGGACCTGGATCACCGAGGCGCTGTCCCCGGTGCTGGCGATGTCGTTGCCGGTCAGGTCCCCGGCGCCCTCGCGGGCGATCTCGTTGACGACCTGCCGGGCCGCGCCGCGGGCGTCCTCGGTGGTGGACTTGTCGAGGGACCAGTTCAGCAGCAGGATCACCACGACCCCGGCCACCACGAGGGTGACGGCCACCGCGACGACCGCGACGAACGTGGTGCGCACCCGCAGCCCGGGCCTGCGCCGGACGCCTCGCATCGCCCCACTGTAGGACGGCGGGCGCACGCTCAGCGCCACCGGGCCGCCCTCGCCGCGCGCAGCCGTTCCCGCCGCAGCTCCCCCACCTCCGGCACCGGGAGTTCGCCGGGCGGCGTGCCGAGCACCCAGCTCAGCAGCAGGTCGGCCAGCGCGGGGTTGCGCGCCAGCACCGGGCCGTGCAGGTAGGTCGCGAGCACGTGGCCGGTGACGGCGCCGTCGGTGCCGTCACCGTTGCCGATGCCCGCCCTGACCCTGCCGAGCGGGCTGCTACCGGGGCCGAGCGTGGTGACGCCGAGGTGGTTTTCGAATCCCGTGAGCGGTTCGCGGTCCCACTCGACGACCACCTCCCCCACCGCGCGCCGCTCGCCGGGGCTCGTGCTCACGTCGAGCAGGCCGAGGCCCGCGTGGCGGGTACCGCCGGAGACCACGAACGACGAGCCGAGCACCTGCAGTCCCGCGCAGACCCCGAAAACCACGGCACCGCGCGCCGCCGCGCGCTGGAGCCCCGGGTGGGCGCGCAGGTGCGCCGCGGCCAGTGCCTGCGCCTCGTCCTCGCCGCCGCCGAGCAGGTACACGTCGAGCCCCGACGGGACGGGAGCGCCGAGGTGCACGTCCACCACCTCGGCGTCGATGCCCCGCCACCGCAGCCGCTGCCGCAGCACGGCCGCGTTGCCGGAGTCGCCGTAGGTGCCCAGCACGTCCGGCAGCACCAGCCCGATCCGCACCGCCGTACCGGTCACCCGCGTCTCCCCGCCAGCCGCCGGGAAACGTCGCGGAACGCGGTGTAGTTCGCGACCAGCTCCACCGGGCCGGGCCCGGCGGCGGAAATCGCGTCCAGCGGGTCGGGCCGCACCGTGTGCGGCACCTCCGCGTAGGTCAGCCGCACGGCGAGGTCCAGCGCGCGTTCCCCGCTCACCACCACCGTGCGCCCGGCGAGCTGCCCGAACGGCACGTCCCACAGCCACGACAGGTCACGCCCGTCCGCCTCGCGGCCGTTGACGGCGAGCACGATCGGCGCGCCCGGTTCGAGCATCGGCAGGGTTTCCCGCCAGCCGGCCGGGTTCTTCGCCAGCAGCAGCCGCACGGTCCGGCCGTGCACCTCGACCCGCCGGTAGCGGCCGCCGACCTCGGTGATGGTGCTCAGCCGCTCGGCCGCGAGCCGCGGCGGGACGCCGAGGGTGGCCGCGGTGGCGAGCGCGAGTGCCGCGTTGGCGGCGTTGGCGCGGCCCGGCAACCCCAGCCCGAGCGGCACGCGGACCCCGTCCCCGAGCACGGCGGTCTCGTCCTCCAGCACCCACGCCGGTTCCGGGCGGGTGAGCCCGCACCGGCACGACCAGTCCGCCCCCTCGTGCCGCAGCGGCTCGCCGCAGCGGGCGCACGCCGTGGCGTCGGCGTGCCACGTCTGGCCCGCGGCCACCCACACCGCGGAGCTCGCCGCCAGCCCCACCGACACGACCAGCGGGTCGTCGCAGTTGGCGACGACCGTCGTGCCGGGCAGCTCCGCCACCGCCTTCCGGAGGGCGCGTTCGACGGCCCGCACCTCGCCGACCCGGTCGAGCTGGTCGCGGGTGAGGTTGAGCAGCACCAGGCACACCGGCCGCACCGCCGCCGCGACCGCGGGCACGTGGAACTCGTCCACCTCCAGCACCGCGAGCGGCACGCGGGGGCGCGCGGCCAGCGCGGCGGTGACGCCGTCCGGCAGGTTCGCGCCGTCACCGTTGACCGCGACCTCGCCCAGCACCCCGAGCACCCGGCTCAGCATCGCGGTCGTGGTCGTCTTGCCGTTGGTGCCGGTCACCAGCACCACGGTCCGGGCCCGCCCCAGCCGCGCCAGCGCCCGCGGGTCCAGCCGGAGCGCGAACCTGCCGCCCGCCACCCCGCCCGCACCCGTGCCGAGCCGCCGGGAGCCGGCGGCGACCAGCCGGGCGAGTGCGGCGGCGGCGCTCGTCCGCCACGGCAGCCGCCGGGGCGGTGCGGCGTGCGGTGCCCCCAGCTCGGGCGGTGCACTCAGGCTCACCAGGACGCTCCTCTTCGTTCGGTCGGCAGGCGGGCGTCACCCTGCGCTCCGATCGCTGTGAGGACACTGAGAAAGCGCCGGGAGAGCCGCGCGCACAGCGCCCCCGCGCGTAGCGTAGAACGCCTTTCCTGAGCGGACGCTGAACGACGTTTGCCCTGCTAGGCGGTAGATCGAGCCCGGGAGGGCACTGGCTAGCGTAAGCCCCATGCACGCATCCGCGATCCGGATCGACACCCTGCCGGTGGTCCTCGGTGCCGCTGTCGTCGCGCTCGTCGCGGTGGCCGCGGTCCCCTGGGCGTGGGACCGCTGGCGGCACCGCACGCCGGGCCGGGTGGGCACGACCGTGCTCGCCGTGATGGCGGTGGTGGCGGCCTGCGGGCTCGCGGTGAACTCCGCCGGCAGCTTCTTCCCCACGCTGGGTTCCCTGCTGGGCACGTCGCCGAACCCGGGCGAGGGCACGGTGGCCGACGCCGGGCCGGACGGCCGCGACCTCGACCGGACGCTGCCCACGGTCCGGGAGCGCGCCGGCGCCGGGAAGGGCTCGATGCTGCACCTGACGGTGACCGGCCACCGCACCGGCATGACGCGTGACGTCGACGTGTACCTGCCCGCCGCGTACAGCGCGCCGGAGTGGGCGGGTTTCCGGTTCCCGGTGATCGAGTGGATCCCGCACTTCCCCGGCGAGCCGCGGCAGGTCGCGACCCTCTACGGGCTGCCGGACCTGCTCGACGAGCAGATCGCCGCGCACCGGCTGCCGCCCGCGGTCGTGATCGTGCCCGACCCCAACGGCGAACCGCGGCTGAGCCACGACTCGGAGTGCGTGGACGCGGTGTCCGGCCCGGCGGACGACACGTTCCTGTCCGCCGACGTGCGCGGCTGGGCGCAGCACGCGCTCCGGGTGCGCGCGGACCGCGAGGGGTGGGCCGTGGCGGGCTGGTCCTCCGGCGGGTACTGCGCGCTCGACCTGGCCGCGCGGCACCCGCAGTGGTTCTCCGTGGCGGTGAGCATGAGCGGCTACGACGTCACCCCGCACGACGTCGAGACCGGGGACCTGTTCCACGGCCGCGACGACATCCGGCACGCCAACGACGTCTCCGCCGTGCTTCGCGAGCACCCGTCGCCCCTGCGGCTGCTGGCGACGGCGGACGGCGCGGCGGGCGACGAGCGGGCCGCGCTGGACCGGCTGCACGCCGCGGCCGCCTCGCCCGTGCAGCTGACGACGTGGGTGCTGCCGCCCAGCGGGCACAACCTGAACAGCGTGCGCACCGAACTCCCCGCCGTGCTGACCTGGCTGGGCGGCCAGCTCGGCAGCCCGGTGCCCGCCGACGCGCCTCCCGCCGACGGGGTGCCGCCGTGGCCGCTGCCCGATCCGGGGACTCCCGGGTGCCTGCGCGGAACCGACACCTCGGTCCAGCCGTCCTGAGCGCGTCGGGCGACGAACGATCCCTGGAGGTTCCGGTGGGCAAGCAAGTGCCCCGTTGGCGGCGGAAGGCCGCGGGGGTGGTGGCCACGGTCGTGCAGCTGAGCGCGCTGGCGTCCGTCGCGCTGCTCGTCTGGGGCGGCCACCGCGCGTTCTACCGGTGGACGGTGGGCGTGTTCGACCTGCTGAACCTGCCCACCGATGCCAACGTCCTGATCGCGCTGGTGCTGGCGGTGCTCGGCGCGGCGTTGCGGCGGCGCAAGCGCGCGGCGCTCGACGTGCTGCTGCTGTTCCAGGCCGGTGGCCTGCTGACGACGCTGGCGCTGCAGGCGACCCTGCTCTGGGCGCCGCACGCGCTGAAACTGCCGCGCACCACCCACCACCTGCCCGCCACGCTGTGGGTGCTGACCGGCGCCGAACTCGTCTCGGTCGGCCTGATCGTCCTGCTGTGCGTGCTGCGGCCGGCGTTCCCGGCGCGGCTGGCCCCCGGCGCGTTCAAGGACACGCTGCTGGTGGCCGGCTGCGGGATCACGGTGGTCGTCTTCGGCGGGTGGGCGTTGCTCACGGTCTTCCCCGGCACGCTGTCCGGGCTCGGCGACAGCTTCCTCTGGGCGGCCAACCACGCCACCGGTGAGCTGGTGTCGCTGCGCCGCCTGGGGGTGCGGGAAGGACCGGCCTGGATCGACTGGCTGCTGGACGTGGGCAGCACGGCCGTCGTGGTCACGGCGTGCGCGGTGTTCTTCCGCAGCGTCCGCGGCCAGCGGCAGCTCACCGCCGACTCGGAACTGCGGGTCCGGGAGCTGCTGGCGCACCACGGCGAGGACGACTCGCTGGGCTACTTCGCCACCCGCCGGGACAAGAGCGTGATCTTCGCCCCGAACGGGCAGGCGGCCGTCACCTACCGCGTGCTGGCGGGCACCAGCATCGCCAGCGCCGACCCGATCGGCGACCGGGACGCGTGGGGGCAGGCGATCGAGGCGTGGCTCGCCGAGGCCCACACCTACGGCTGGGTGCCGGGTGTGCTGGGCGCCAGCGAGCAGGGCGCCCGCGCCTACGCCGCCGCCGGGCTCAAGGCGCTGGAGCTGGGGGACGAGGCGGTGCTGGACATCCACGAGTTCACGCTGGCCGGCCCGCAGCGGCGGTCAGTGCGGCAGGCGGTGAGCCGGATCGAGCGCGCCGGGTACACCGCGCGGGTGCGCCGCCACAGCGAGATCCCGCCGGAGGACATGGTGGTGCTGCTCGACCGCGCGCAGCGCTGGCGCAACGCCGACACCGAGCGCGGGTTCTCGATGGCGCTGTCCCGGCTCGGCGACCCCAGCGACCGGCGGTGCGTGATGGTCGAGGCCTACGACGCGCACGGCGAGCTGCGCGGCATGCTGTCGTTCGTGCCGTGGGGCAGGCGCGGGCTGTCGCTGGACCTGATGCGGCGGGACCGCACCGCCGACAACGGGCTGATCGAGTTCATGGTCACGCGCCTGGTCGAGGAGGCGGGACGGCTCGGCACCACCCGGGTTTCGCTGAACTTCGCGATGTTCCGCGCCGTGTTCGCCGCCGGGGAACGCATCGGCGCGGGACCGGTGCTGCGGGCCTGGCGCGGGGTGCTCGGGGTGGCGTCCCGGTTCGTCCAGCTGGAGTCGCTGTACCGGTCGAACGCGAAGTACGGCCCCGTCTGGCAACCGCGGTTCCTGTGCTACACCTCGGCCCGCGGCATCGCCCGCGTCGCACTGGTCGCCGGTGCGCTGGAGGGTTTCCTGCCCGCAGGCTGGCGCGCGACCCGGCGCACGATCACCGGCGGCGATGTCAGCCCCGGGTTCCTCGACAGGGTCGCGGAGATCGACGCGACGGCCCCAGATCCGCACCCGGTGGTCCGGCGCCCCGAGCAGACCCGGGTGCGGCTGGCCAAACTGGACCGGCTACGCGAGGCCGGGGTGGACCCCTACCCCGCCGGGTTCGCCCGCGACACCATGCTCGCGGACGTGGCCGCCGAGTTCACCGCGCTGCCGCCGGACACCAGGACCGGCCGCCACGTCTCGGTCGCGGGCCGCGTCGTGGCGCTGCGCGACCTCGGCGGCGTGCGGTTCGCCCGGCTGCGCGACTTCACCGGCGAACTGCAGCTGATCCTCGGCGCGGACCCGCTGTGGCAAGCGGGCGTGGACATCGGCGACCACGTCGGCGTGCGCGGCGAGGTGGTCACGTCCCGCCGCGGTGAGCTGTCCGTGCGGGTGGACGACTGGACCGTGACCGCGAAGTGCCTCCACCCGCTGCCCGACAAACGCCACGGCATCACCGATCCCGACACCCGGCTCCGCCGCCGCTACCTCGATCCCGACCTGCCCTCGATCCTCCGGCTGCGCAACACCGTCCTGCGGAGCCTGCGGGACCACTTGTACGCGGCGGACTTCCTCGAGGTCGAAACCCCGATGCTGCACGGTGTGCACGGGGGCGCCAACGCCCGCCCGTTCGTCACCCACAGCAACGCCTACGACACCCGTCTCTACCTGCGCATCGCGCCGGAGCTGTACCTCAAGCGCCTCTGCGTCGCGGGCACCGAGCGGATCTTCGAGCTCAACCGCAACTTCCGCAACGAGGGCGTCGACGCGACCCACAACCCCGAGTTCACGATGCTCGAGGCGTACCAGGCGTATGCCGACTACCACACGATGCGGGTGCTGGCGCGCGAACTGATCCAGCGGGCCGCCGTCGCCGCGTACGGCGCGCCGGTGGTCCGCCACGCCGACGGCGAGCACGACATCTCGGGCGACTGGCCGGTCGTCACGGTCCACGACGCCGTTTCCGCGGCGCTGGGCGAGCACATCACCCCCGACGTCGCGGAGGCCGACCTGCGCAGGCTGTGCGAAAAGGCCGGGGTGCCGGTCACCGAGGAGATGGGCACCGGAGATCTGGTCCAGACCACCTTCGAGCACCTCGTCGAACCCGCGACCGTCGAACCGACCTTCTACACCGACTACCCCGCCGAGACGTCGCCGCTGACGCGCCCCCACCGCGACGACCCGCGACTGGCCGAGCGGTGGGACCTGATCGCCTTCGGCACGGAGATCGCCACCGCGTACACGGAACTGACCGACCCGGTCGAACAACGCCGCCGCCTGCACGCCCAGTCCCTGCGTGCCGCCAGCGGCGACCCGGAGGCCATGGAGATCGACGACGACTTCCTCAGCGCGCTCGAACACGGCATGCCGCCCACCGGCGGGCTCGGCCTCGGGGTGGACCGGCTGCTGATCCTGCTCACCGGGGGCAGCATCCGGCAGACCGTGTTGTTCCCGTTCGTGCGGCCACGGGGGTGAGCGCGCTGAGCGGCTGGTGGCCGGTGCTGGTCGCCGGGCTGCTGGCCGTCACGGCCTGGCTCGTCCGGCGCCGGGGTACGCGGCTCGTCCTCGCCTCGGTGGCGGTGGTGCTGCTGGCCGCGTCCGCGCTCGTGGCCGTGCGCGGGAACCGGCCCGCCGGTGAAGCGCAGCGGCCCCACGCGGGTGTCTTCACGACGGTCGCGATCCCGTCGCCGGGCTTCGCGGCGCGTCCGGCGGTGGTGTACCTGCCGCCGGTGTGGTTCACGGTGCCGCGGCCCAGCCTTCCGGTCCTGCTGCTCCTGCACGGCACCCCGGGCGCACCGGAGGACTGGCTCACCAGCGGCGACGCGGCCGCCACGCTCGAGACGTGGGCGGCGGCGCACGGCGGCCGGGCACCGGTCGTCGTGATGCCCGACATCAACGGAAACCGTGACGGCGACAGCGAATGCGTCGGACCGGCCGAGGACTACCTCACGACCACTATTCCGTCCTTTGTGCACAGTCGCTATGCGACACAACCGCCTGGAGCGCACTGGGCCGTGGCCGGGCTGTCCGAGGGCGGCTCGTGCGCGCTGCAGCTGACGCTCGGGCATCCCGGCGTGTTCGCCACGTTCGGCGACTACAGCGGGCTGGCGGGGCCCCGCACCGGTGACCGCAACGCACCCGGTGACACCGTGCCGAAGCTCTTCGCCGGTTCCACCGCGGCGTTCGACCGGCACGAGCCCCGGTGGCTGCTGACCCACCGGCGCTACCCGGGCACGGCCGGCTGGTTCGAGGTCGGCGACCAGGACGCCGACCCGCTCGCCGCCGCCCGGCAGCTGGAACCCCTGGCCCGCTCGGCGGGTGTCGCGACGCGGCTGACCGTGGTGCCCGGTGGCCGTCACGACTTTCCCTTGTGGCGGCGGGCTTTCGCCGATTCCCTGCCCTGGCTGGCGGAGCGCCTGTCCCCCTGATCGCCTACCGTGCCGAATACCGCGCCCGGAGTTCCTCCTCCAGCGTCTCCAGCGAACGGCCCCGCGTCTCCGGCACGTGCTTCGCCACGAAGGCGACCGCCCCGAGGCCCAGTACGACGAACAGGAAGAACGTGCCGGAGATGCCCATCCCGTCGACCAGCACCGGGAACAGCAGGCCGATCGCGAAGTTCGTCAGCCACAGCACCAGCGCGCACAGGCCGAACCCGAACCCGCGCAGCCGCAGCGGGAAGATCTCCGACAGCATCAGCCACGTCACCGGCGAGATCGCGCCCTGCTGGAACGCCAGGAACGTCACTGTCAGCGCCAGCACCACGAACGCGCGGCCGGTGCCCGCCGGCAGCACCAGCGAGAAGATCCCGATCAGCAGCAGCGCGCACAGGGTCCCTGCCTGCCCCGCCAGCAGCACCGGGCGGCGGTTCCGCCTGCCCAGCAACCAGATCCCGGCGAACGTGGCCAGCACCGAGATCACGCCGTTGGCGATGTTGGCGGTGAGCGCGCCGTTCGCGGAGAACCCGGCGCCGGTGAGGATCTGCGTGCCGTAGTACATGATCGAGTTGACGCCGGTGATCTGCTGGACGACCGCGATGCCGACCCCGACTCCGACGAGCCGCCGGAGCCACGGGGTCGCCAGGTCCGCCCAGCCGCCGGACCGGCTCCGCTCGTCCGCCGCGGCCAGCTGCTCCACCTCGGCCAGCTCCGCCTCCGCCCGGTGCGCGGCGCGGACCTGCCGTAGCACGGCGAGCGCCTCGCCGGAGCGGCCCCGCGCCGCCAGCCAGCGCGGGCTTTCCGGCAGCACCAGCATCCCGAACCACAGCACGACCGCGGGCAGGGTGGCCAGCACCAGCATCCACCGCCACACCCCGCCGCTCTCCCCGAACGCGTTGCCGATGACGGCGTTGAACGTGAACGCGAGCAGCTGCCCGGTCACGATCATCAGCTCGTTCTGGGTGACCAGCCTGCCGCGCCGCTCGGCGGGCGAGACCTCGGCGAGGTACGTCGGCACGGTCACCGACGCGCCGCCGACCGCGAGCCCGAGCACGAACCGGGACCCGACCATCACGGCTGTGGCCGGGGCGAGCGTGCAGCCGAGCGTGCCGGCCAGGAACACCACGGCGAGCAGCAGGATCGTGCGCCGGCGGCCCCGCCGGTCGGACAGCCGCCCGCCCGCCACGGCGCCCAGCGCCGCGCCCAGCAGCAGCGAACTGGTGACCAGCCCCTCGGTGAACGGCGTCAGCCCGAGGTCGGACCGCATGTACGGCAGGGCACCGTTGATCACCCCGGTGTCGTAGCCGAACAGCAGGCCGCCGAACGTGGCGATGACCGTGATGAGCTTGAGCCGGGCGCGGTGCGGTTCCCTGGCGGCACGCGGCGCGGCGACGGCGTCGTCTTTGACGTCGGACAATCCAAACCCTCCGGTTCAGGCGGCCAGTTCCTTGGCCACGCGTTCGAGCATGAGCGTCGAGGACTCCACGGCCCGTTCCTCCCAGGCGAAGACACACACCGTCGCGACGCCGTCGAACCGCAGCTCACGCAGGGTGCCGAAGAACTCCGCCCAGTCCACCTCGCCCTCGCCGATGTCGAGGTGCTGGTGGACGCGCGCCGGGGTGCCGGGCGGGTTGAGGATGTACCGCAGGCCCGAGGACCCCTTGTGGTTGAAGGTGTCCGCGATGTGCACGTGCCGCAGCTTCGGTCCGGCGTACCGCAGCATCCCGGCGATGTCGCCCGCGCCGTCGGAGAGGTGGAAGGTGTGCGGGGCGCAGTAGAGGTAGTTCACCCACGGCTTGTTGACCGCCCGCACCAGGTCCACGGCCGGGCCGTTCAGCTCGCAGAAGTCGTCGGGGTGCGCTTCGAGGTCGAGCGCGATGCCCTCGCGCTCGAACACCGGCAGCAGCTCCTCCATCGAGCGCCAGAACGCGGCCTCGCTCTCCGCCGCCTTTTCGGGGCGCCCGTTGAACTCCGAGTTCATCAGCGGGCATCCCAGCTCGGCGGTCACCTCGATCATCCGCTTCCAGTAGCGGACCGCGGCCTGCCGCTCCGCCTCGTCCGGGCTGGACCACTTGTAGAGCGGCAGCACGCTCGCGAGCTGCACCCCGGTCTCCCGAAGCACGCGCTTGAGTTCCGCCACCTTGTCGTCGTCGGCACGCGGGTGCAGGAAGAACGGCATGAAGTCCTCGCGCGGCGACAGTTCGAGGTACTCGTAACCGATGTCCGCGACTGTGCGGACCATCTCGGCCATCGGCAGTCCGCGCAGCATGTAGGGGTCGAGTGCGATCTTCACGTCAGCTCCGGTAGAAGTCGGGCCGGTCCTTGAGCCGCACCGACACGACGCGGCCGGTGTGCAGCGCTTCGGTGGCGGCGTCGGTGATCACGGCGGCGGCGTAGCCGTCCCAGGCGCTGGGTCCGGTGGGCCCGCCGTCGTGCAGCGAGGCGATCCACTCGGCGAACTCCAGGTCGAAGGCCGCACCAAAGCGCTGCTTCCAGTCCTGGAGGACGCCGGTGCGCTGCCCGGTGGCGGTCTTGACGATCGCGTCGGCCGGGTCGGGCAGCCGCACGGTGCCCGACTCGCACACCGTCTCGCACTGGATGTCGTAGCCGTACTGGCAGTTGACGAACACTTCGAGGTCGGCGCGAACCCCGCTCTCGGTCTCGAAGAGCATGAACTGCGGGTCGGCCAGGTGCGCGAAGCGGTGGCGGGTGCGGCGCGGGGTGAGCACCTGCGCCGACACGATCTCCTCCCCGAGCAGCCAGCGGATGGCGTCGATCTCGTGCACGGCCGTGTCCTGCACCGCCATCTCCGAGCGGTAGGACTCGGGCACGCTCGCGTTGCGGTGCGCGCAGTGCATGAGCAGCGGGTGGCCGAGCTGCCCGCCGTCGAGTGCCCGTTTCACCGCCCGGTACCCGGGGTCGTAGCGGCGCATGAACCCGACCTGCACCAGCCCGCGGCCGGCGGCCTGCTCGGCTTCGAGGATCCGCAGGCAGTCCTCCGCCGTGGTGGCCAGCGGTTTCTCGCAGAACACCGGCTTTCCCGCCGCGGTCGCGGCCAGCACGTACTCCGCGTGCGTCGGACCCCAGCTGGTGACCACGACCGCGTCCACCGCGGGGTCGGCGATCACGTCCTGGCCCGTGGGCAGGGCACGGGCACCGACGCGAGCCGCGACCTCCGCCGCGCGGGCGGCGTCCACGTCGGTCACCGCGACCACGTCGGCACCGGTGACCACGTCGGTCAGGCGCCGGATGTGGTCCTGCCCGATCATCCCGGTCCCGATCACTCCGATGTGGACTGTCATGCGCGTCCACCCCCCAGCCCGTGCGAGTTCAGGTACTCCCGCGTGCGCACGGCGATGGGCAGCGGGACCTCCGGCGCACACGGGTAGAGGTCCTGCTCGACGATCACGAAGATCTCGGCGTCCAGTTCGGACAGTGCGGACACCACGTCGGCCGGGTTGGGCACACCCGCGGGTGGCTCGACGCACACGCCGCGTTTGACGGCCTCCCCGAACGACAGCCCCTCCGCGCGGACCTGGTCCAGCACCACGGGGTCCATCTGCTTGATGTGCACGTAACCGATGCGCTCGCCGTAGCGCCGGATCAGGTCCACGGCATCGCCGCCGCCGTAGGCCACGTGCCCGGTGTCCAGGCACAGGTTCGCGTACCGGCCGTCGCTTTCGTTCAGGTAGCGCTCGATCTCGGGCTGGGTCTGGATGTGGCTGTCGGCGTGCGGGTGCAGCACGAGCCGCACGTCGTAGGTCTCCAGCAGGATCCGGCCCAGCTCGTCGGCGCGCCTGCCGAAGGAGGCCCACTGCCCGGCGGTCAGCTCGGGAGATTCGGTGTACTCGCCGGTCTTCTCGTCGCGGTACATGGGCGGGATGTAGACGAGGTGGTGCGCCCCGGCGGCCGCGGTCAGCTCCGCGACCTTGCGGGTGTTCGCGAGCATGTCGTCCCACTGGTCGGGGCGGTGCAGGGCGCCGAAGGTGGTACCGCCGGACACCCGCAGGCCCCGCTCCCCCAGCTCGTCGGCGAGCTGCCGCGGATCGGTGGGCAGGTAGCCGAACGGGCCCAGCTCCAGCCAGGAGTACCCGGCCTGCACGAGTTCGTCGAGGAAGCGGGTGTAGGGGAGCTGGTGCTCGTCCTGGGGGAACCAGATCCCCCAGGAGTCGGGAGCGGTGCCGAGGCACAGGTTGCCGATGACGGTGCGCGTCGTCGCGGTGGTCATGAGTGCTCCTAGCTGGAGGTGGGGAAGTTGAAGCCGGCTTCCGTGTGCGGCCAGCGGGTGGTCACGACCTTGGCGCGCGTGTAGAACCGGACGCCTTCGGGGCCGTGGATGGGGCTGTCGCCGATGAGCGAGTCCTTCCAGCCGCCGAAGGAGTAGTACGACATCGGCACGGGGATGGGCACGTTGACCCCGATCATGCCGACCTTGACCTCGCGCTGGAACCTCCGCGCGGCCTCGCCGCTGCCGGTGAAGATGGCGGTGCCGTTGCCGTAGGGGTTGGCGTTGATCAGCGCGATGGCCTCGTCCACGGTGTCCACCCGCACGATGCCGAGTACGGGGCCGAAGATCTCCTCGCGGTAGGCGTCCATCTCCGTGGTCAGGTTGTCCAAAAGGGACGGTCCGACGAAGAAGCCGTCCTCGTGGCCCTCGACCGTGAGACTCCGCCCGTCGACCACGACCGTGGCACCCTGTGCGGCCGCGGAGTCGACGGCGGCGAGCACGCGTTCGCGGGCGGCCTGGGTGACGACGGGACCCATGTCGCTGGCCGGGTCCGCTCCCGGGCCGACCTTGACCTCACGCGCCTTGCGTTCGAGGACCTCGACCAGCCCGTCCGCCGCGTCACCGACGGCGACTCCGATGGAGATCGCCATGCAGCGTTGCCCGGCGGAGCCGAACGCCGCCGCGGTGAGGTGGTTGGCGGCGAACTCCAGGTCCGCGTCGGGGAGGACGACGGCGTGGTTCTTCGCGCCGCCGAGGGCCTGGACGCGCTTGCCCGCGGCGGTGGCGCGTTCGTGCACGTACTTCGCGATCGGCGTGGACCCGACGAAGGACACCGCCGCGATACCCGGGTGGTCCAGGATCGCGTCGACCGCCACCTTGTCGCCGTGCACGACGTTGAACACCCCGTCCGGCAGCCCCGCCTCGGCGTAGAGGCGCGCGACGAAGTTCGACGCCGACGGGTCGCGCTCGCTGGGCTTGAGGACGAAGGTGTTCCCCGTGGCGATGGCGATCGGGTGCATCCACGACGGCACCATGACCGGGAAGTTGAACGGGGTGATCCCGGCGACCACGCCGAGCGGCTGGCGGAAGCTGTGCACGTCCACGTCGCGGGACACCTGGTCGGAGAAGCCGCCCTTGAGCGCGTCGGCGATGCCGCACGCGTACTCCACGACCTCGCGGCCCCGCACGATCTCGCCCCGCGCGTCGTCGACGACCTTGCCGTGCTCGCTGGAGACGAGCCGCGCCAGCTCGTCCTCGTGGCGCACCAGCAGCTCGCGGAAGGCGAACAACACACGGGTGCGCTGGGTGAGCGAGGAGTTGCTCCAGGACTCGAAGGCCTTGCCCGCCACAGCGACAGCGGTATCCACATCGGACGGTTCGGCGAGCAGGACCTCGGCTTGCCGCCTGCCCGTGGCCGGGTCGTGCACGGGGGCGGTACGGGTGGACCCGGCCGAGGTCAGGGCGCCGTCGATCCAGTGTTCGATGGTTGTCACGTCGTTCCTCACAGGTAGTGCCGTTGCCGCCGCTTGTGCGCGGCGTAGTTCTCGTGGGCCTTCCGGGTCGAGTCCAGTTCGGACACCTCACTGACCGGCACGTCCCACCACGCCGAGCCCGGTGGGTTCGGGCCGTGCAGGTCGGTCTCCACGTGCACGACGGTGGTCGTCGAGTTCGCTTTCGCCCGCGCGATCGCCTCGGTGAATTCGTCCACAGTGGAAGTGCGGAGCACGGTGGCGCCGAGACTCTCCGCGTTGGCCGCCAGGTCCACTGGGAGGACGTCCCCTTCCAGCAAACCGGAGTCCTGGCTGCGGTAGCGGTAGGAGGTGCCGAACCGCTGGGAGCCCAGCGATTCGGACAGCGAGCCGATGGAGGCGAAGCCGTGGTTCTGCACCACGACGACGATCACCTTGAGCCCCTCGGAGACCATGGTGACGAGCTCCTGGGCCATCATCAGGTACGAGCCGTCGCCCACCAGCACGACCACCTCGCGGTCCGGCGCGGCCAGCTTGGTGCCGACCCCGGCGGCGATCTCGTACCCCATACAGGAGTAGGCGTATTCGACGTTATACGCCTTGGGATCACGAGCCCGCCACAGCATCTGCAGGTCGCCGGGCATCGAGCCGGCCGCGTTGATCACGACGTCCCGGTCGCCCAGCGCCTTGTTGAGCGCACCCAGGATCTCGGTCTGCGCGGGCAGCGGCTGGTGCCCGGCCGTGAAGCACGCGTCGACGGTCCTTTGCCACTCGTCGGCGAGCGACCGCACACGGTCCCGGTAGGCCGCGTCCACCTGCCACCCGGCGAGACCCTCGTGCAACGCCGTGATCCCCCGCCTCGCATCCGCCAGCACCATCTCCGCCGAGTGCTTCGCGGCGTCGAGGCGGGCGACGTTGAGGTTCACGAACTTCACCGCCGGGTTGCCGAACACGGTGTGCGAGGCCGTGGTGAAGTCGGAGTACCGGGTGCCGATGCCCAGCACGACGTCCGCTTCCGCGGCCAGGGCGTTCGCCGCCGTGGTGCCGGTCGAGCCGAGGCCGCCGACCGAGCACGGGTGGTCCCACGGGACCGCGCCCTTCCCGGCGTGGGTGTCGGCGACGGGAATGCCGGTGGCTTCGGCGAAAGCACGCAGCTCGTGCTCGGCTTCGGAGTAGACCACTCCTCCGCCCGCGACGATCAGCGGCTTTTCCGCGCCCCGCAGGAGATCCACCGCCCGCCGCACGGCTTCCGGCGCCGGGACGGGGCGATCGACGTGCCAGACCCGGCGGCGGAAGAACTCCTCCGGCCAGTCGTACGCCTCCGCCTGCACGTCCTGCGGCAGGCACAGGGTCACCGCGCCGGTCTCCACCGGGTCGGTGAGCACCCGCATCGCCGCCAGTGCCGCGGGGATCAGCTGCTCGGGGCGCGTGATCCGGTCGAAGTACCTGGACACGGGGCGGAACGCGTCGTTGACCGTCACGTCCCCGCCGCGCGTGTCCTCCAGCTGCTGCAGCACCGGATCCGGCGCGCGGGTGGCGAACATGTCACTGGGCAGCAGCAACACCGGGAGCCGGTTCGTGGTCGCCAGCGCCGCGCCGGTGATCATGTTGGTCGAGCCGGGGCCGGTGGAGGCGGTGCAGGCGAAGGTCTGCAGGCGGTTGCGCATCTTGGCGAACGCGGCCGCCGCGTGCACCTGTCCCTGCTCGTTGCGGGCCAGGTAGTACGGCATCTCCTGGTGGTACTGCAGCAGTGCCTGCCCCAGCCCGGCCACGTTGCCGTGCCCGAAGATGCCCCAGGTGCCCGGGATCAGCCGCTGCTCGACCCCGTCCCGTTCGGAGTACTGGTTCGCCAGGAACTTCACCAGCGCCTGTGCCGTGGTCAGTCTCATCGGTCGCTCCCGAAAGGCAGGCGTGGATCGACTTCCCGCGATTCCCAGGTCTGGCGCACCCACGCGTGCGCGGGGTCGTCGGAGATCAGCCACGCCCGCTCGGGACCGGGACCCGCCATCACGTTGAGGTAGTACAGGTCGTACCCCGGCGCGGCCATCGACGGCCCGTGCCAGCCGTGCGGGATCAGCACGACGTCCCCGGAGCGCACCTCCGCCAGCACGTCCGAGGACCCGTACACCCGCTGGTAGCCCATGCCGCCGCCGGAGACCTCGAAGTAGTAGATCTCCTCCAGTACGCTCTCCCCTTCGCGGGCTTCGTCGTGCTTGTGGGGCGGGTAGGACGACCAGTTGCCGCCCGGCGTCAGCACCTCGCACACCAGCAGCCGGTCCGCCTCGAACGTGTGCGGCAGGCAGTAGTTGTTGACCTGGCGGGAACAGTTCCCGGCACCCCGCAGTTCGACCGGGGTGGCCTCGGCGGGCTGGTACCGCGCGGGTAAGCGCTTTCCGGTCTTCGCGGAGGGCAACGCGAACCGGCCCCTCCCGGTGATCGTCGCCTCGGCATCCCTCGGCAAGTAGACGAAATCGGTCACCGCGTCGAAGACTCCGGTACGGCCGCGCAGGGTGAAGCTCTCGCCTGCCACCGCGACGGTGCAGCCGCCGGACAGCGGCAGCACCAGCGTTTCACTGTCCCCTGTGGACACTGTCTGTACGCCGTCGAGGTCCAGCACCCGCAGGCCCGAGTAACCCCAGCCCGCGGATTCCGGCGTGACGACGACGTCGAACGGCTTCTCGGCGGTCGATCCCGCCTCGCGGTACAGGTTCACAGCAGCCCCACCGCCGTGTCGACCGCCTTGGCGACGTCGCCGTCGTGCGGGTAGAGCAGCGAACGTCCGACGACCAGGCCCTGCACGGTCGGCAGGGCCAGCGCGCGTTGCCACGACGCGAACGCCGCGTCCGGGTCCCTCACCTCGCCGCCGAGCAGCACCGCGGGCAGCGTCGAGGACGCGAGCACCCACTCCATGTCGTCCACGACGGGGAGCTTCAGCCACGTGTAGGCGGAGGTGCGGCCCAGCCCGGAGGCGATCGTGATCGACTTGATCACGGCTTCCGGGGACAGGTCGTTGTGCAGCCGCCCGTCCCGCCACTCCGACAGGAACGGCTCCACCATCGCGATGAGCCCGCGTTCGGCGAGCTCGTTCACGGCCTTGGCGGTGTTCTCCAGCACCCCCGGGGTGGCCGGGTCGGTCAGGCAGATCCGGGTGAGCGTCTTGCCGCCGTCGAACCGCATCCGCTCCAGGGATTCCGCGTCGTAGCAGGCGAAGCGGTCGTCGATCTCGAACACCGAGCCCGCCAGGCCCGTGCGGTTCATCGAGCCGAGCACGGTCTTGCCGTCCAGCGCGCCCAGCAGCAGCAGGTCCTCCAGGACGTCCGCCGTCGCCAGCACCCCGGTCACGCCGGGGCGGTCCAGCGCCAGGCACAGCCGCTCCAGCAGCTCGCCCCGGTCGGCCATCGCGAGCGGATCGCCGCCGACGGCGTTCGCGCCGCGGGCCGGGTGGTCCGCGGCGATGATCATCGTGCGGCCCCGGTCGTTGAACGGGGACTTCGCCCGCACCCGGTTCGCGGCGGCCTCCGCGATCGCCTCCGGTTCACGCACGCGGCGTTCGACGATCCGCCGCACTGTTTCAGACACCCGTTCCTCCCAGCTTCCGCAGTACCTGTTCCTCGGTCGGCATCGCGTCGGAGCACGCCAGCTCCCCGGCCACGTGTGCGCCGGCGGCGTTGGCGAACCGCATGATCCGCGCCGTGTCCCAGCCCGACAGCAGGCCGTGGCACAACGCCCCGCCGAACGCGTCGCCCGCGCCGAGGCCGTTCACCACGTCCACCGGCACCGGCGGCACCTCGACCTCGCCCGAGTCGTCCACCGCCAGCACGCCCGCCGGCCCCTGCTTGACCACGGCGAGGCTGATCCCCTTGTCCCGCAAGGCTTTCGCGGCCTCGCGGGGATCACGCGTGCCGACCGCGGTGTCGCACTCGTCGAGGTTGCCGACCGCGACCGTGACGTGCCCGAGCGCCTTGCCCACCCATTCCCTGGCGTGCTCGCGCGACGGCCAGAACATCGGCCGGTAGTCCAGGTCCAGCACGGTGGTACCGCGGCGGCCCCGCGCTTCCAGCGCGGCCAGCGTCGCTTCGCGGCTGGGCTCCTGCGACAGGCCGGTCACGGTGACCCAGAAGATCTTGGCGGTCCTGATCGCGTCGAAGTCCAGGTCGTCCACCGCGATGTCCAGGTCCGGCGCCTTGGGGAAGCGGTAGAAGTACAGCGGGAAGTCGTCCGGCGGGAAGATCTCGCAGAACGTCACCGGCGTGGGCAGGTGCTCACTCGTCCCGACGAACCGGGTGTCCACGCCGTAGCCGGTCAGCGCGCGGCGGAGGAACACCCCGAACGGGTCGGCGCCGGTCTTGGTGACCACCGCCGAGCGCAGCCCGTAGCGCGCCCCCGCGACCGCGACGTTCGTGGCCGTGCCGCCGAGGTACTTGCCGAACGAGGTGACCTCCGCCAGCCCGACGCCGGTCTGCAGCGGGTAGACGTCCACCCCGATCCGGCCCATCGTCAGGAGGTCGAACCCCGCGTCGTGGCTGGTCACCTCCACACCTCCTTGTGCCGCGGTCTCGCTTAGCGCGCTCTATTAGCGCGCTCTAGTAGCCGGTACTATGGGCCCGGCGACAGGAGCGTGTCAAGACCTGGCGAGGGGAAGATGGACGAAGGAACCCGGGGCGACGGCGGCAAGCGCGGCCGTCCGACCATGGCGGACGTGGCGGCGCGCGTCGGGGTGTCCCGCGCGCTCGTGTCGCTGGTCTTCCGCAACGAACGCGGGCCGAGCGAGGAGACGCGGGAGCGGGTGTTCGCGGCGGCGCGGGAGCTGGGCTACCGGCCGGACAGCGCCGCGCAGCTGCTGGCGCGGTCCCGCAGCAAGGTGCTCGGCGTGATGATGACGGTCCGCAACCCCTTCCACGCCGACCTGGTGGAGGGCATCTACCCGGCGGCCGAGGAGCTGGGGTACGACATCCTGCTGTCGGCGGCGGTGCCGACGCGGGACGAGCGGGCGGCGGTGGAGGCGTTGCTGAGCCACCGGTGCGAGGGCGTGATCCTGCTGGGCCCCAACCTCGACGGGTCCTACGTCGCCGAGCTGGGCCGCCGGGTGCCCACGGTGGTCGTCGGCCGCGGGGACGCCGACGGCGAGGTCGACACCGTGCACACCGCGGAGGCCCGTGGCGCCAGGGAGGTCGTGGACTACCTGGTGGAGCTGGGGCACACGGAGATCGTGCACATCGACGGCGGCAGCGGGCCGGGTTCGGCGGAGCGGCGCCGGGCCTACCGCGCGGCGATGCGGCGGCACGGGCTGGAGGCGTCGGCGCGGGTGCTGCCCGGGGACCAGACCGAGGAGTCGGGCGCGCAGGCGGCGGAGAGCCTGCTCGCGGACCGGGCGGCGATGCCGACCGCGGTGTTCGCCGGCAACGACCGGTGTGCGGTGGGTTTCCTGGACGCGATGAAGCGGGCCGGGGTCGCCGTGCCGGGCGAGATCTCGGTCGCGGGCTTCGACGACAGCCGGCTGGCGCAGCTGTCGCACATCGACCTGACGACGGTGGCGCAGGCGCCCGACCGGCAGGCGGACCTCGCGGTGCGGGCGGTCGTCGCGCGACTGGAGGACCCGGCCCGCGCCCCGGCCGACCACGTGGTCCAGCCGAAGCTCATCGTGCGCGGCAGCACGGGACGCCCGCCGGGGCGGTGATCACCGGGGGCGGTCGCCCTCGCGGGCGGTGGTTCGCGGTGGTCGGCGGGGGATCGGCGCCGTGCCCTCGGGCCTCGCGTGGCAGGTCAGCGCCGGTGCGGCAGCGCCTCGCGGTGCACGGAGATGCCGGAAACCGCCACCGTGCCCGCGGTCCCCCGCGCGACCAGAGGCCGCCGGTGCCACAGCGCCTCGCGGTGGTCGCGGGCGCCCGGGACCGCCGCCGTGCGCGCCCCCGGTTCTGGCGCGGTCAGTCACCGCCGATGCCGCAACGCTTCGCGGTGCACAGAGATGCCGGAAACACCACCGTGCCCTCGGTCTCGCGCGGCCGGTCACCGCCGATGGTCGCGGCCGCCTGGAGATTGCCCCTGCGCCGCCGGTTCCCGGCGTGGCCGGTCACCGCCGTCGAGGCGGCGGGCGATCCGCGGCGATGCCACCGCCCCAACGCCTGCCGGGCCACTCGCGGCGACCTGCGCGGCCGTGCCCAGCGGCGGGCAGCGGCTACCCGGCTGCCTGGCGGAAGCGCTACTCCACCACCCAGGGGGTGGGCAGGTCCTCGGTCAGCCCGTCGAAAAGCTGCTGCACCGCGCCCGGAATGCGGTCACGCCGGACGACGTCCGTCAGGTTGAACTCGCTGCTCTGGCCGCCCACGACGAGCGTGACCTTGCCCTCCCCCGCGTCGGGCGTGGTGAGCTGCGGGAACGACCCGTCACGCCCCTCGCCCGAAACGAGGAAGTACTCCGGCCCCCCGGCGATCGTCAGGTACTCGAAGGGCTCGTCGCGGCGGACGGACACCTCCGTGTGGATCTTGCTGTCGAGCTGGTCGACCGCCTCGAGGACCTGCTCGAGCGTGGGCTCCTCGATCTCGACGAACGAGACGTGCACGCCGTCCCACGTGTCGACTGACAGCTGCATCGTGTGTTACCCCTCGGACCATGGCACCGGGATGGACGGGCGTTTCGTGGCGTCGATTGTATAGCGGCCCGACGGCGTGTGGACCTCGAGCCGCTCCAGGCCGAGCCCGCGCATGAGCGAGCCGACGCCACCGTTGGGACCGCACGCGCGGCAGAAGTCCCTGTCCACGTAGAGCGTGCCGGTTTTCCCGCCGACACCAGCGTTTTTCGCCTCCTGGAACGCCTGCGCCTCGGCGTGGGTCTTGGTCTGCGCGTTGGCCCTGATGTCGATGTCCATGCCGTGTCCGTTGCGCCCGTAGAACGACTGGCCGTCGACGTCGAGCCGGGCCGCGGTGTGGGCGTCCTCGGCGGACCCGGCGACCGGCATGCCCTGACGCTGCCGGTACGCCGCGAGGTCGTCCGCCACGTCGCACGGGATCAGGCCGGTCGGGTCGGCCGCGGTGGCTGGATTGGTGACGTACGCGTGGTTGTTGGGCGCCGCCTCCAGCCCCAGCGGGTCCGGGGACGCGTAGGACCCGGTGTCGGGGTCGTAGTAACGGAGGTAGTTGTAGTTGAGCCCGGTTTCCGCGTCGTGGTACTGCCCGGGGAACCGCAGCGGGCAGTCGGCGGCCTGACGCGGGGTGAACGTCGGCGCACCCCACAACGTGGTGCGGGCGTGCCAGCGGATCGCACCACCGGGATCGATCAGCTCCGTCGGGGTGCCGACCAGGTCGGTCACGATCGCGTAGAACCGGCGGTCCACTTCGTCCCGCGTCAGTTCGGCCTGCGCCACCGGGCGCGTGCTGCCCGGCTCGTAGTCCCAGCTCGTCGTCCCGCCGGAGGTGGTTTGCTCGGCCAGCACCGTGCGGTCCCACGTGAAGTCGGTCCGCTCGATCAGCTCGGTCGCGCCGGGGCCGTAGTGGAGTTTCGCGATGCGGCGGCCGAGCGCGTCGTAGGAGTACCGCCACACGTGCCCGTCGGGTGTGGTGACGGCGGTGAGCCGGTCTTCGGCGTCCCACGTATATGTCCAGGTTCGGCGCTGCCCCGACAGGCCGTGCCGCGTGCGGCGCACCACGCGGCCCTGCGCGTCGTGCTGGTAGCCGGTGCGCCCGGCGGACCGCACGAGCGTGCCCGCCGTGACGCGCTCGCCCTGCCGCTCGTCGTCGCCGCTGCCCGGCGTGCTCCACCGTGCTCCTGCGAGGTTTCCCGCCGGGTCGTAGGCGTACGTCTCCCGCCAGCCACGGCCGGAGACGGCGGTGACGCGGCCAGTCGCGTCCAGGTCGTAGGTCTGGGTGCCGCGCAACAGGTCGTCGACGGCGGTCAACGCTCCATCGGCGCGGTAGCGGTAGGCGCGCTGCTGCAGCACACGGTCCGGACCGGACGGGTTGCCCGCGCTGACGACCTGCCCGGTGAGCCGGTGCTGCGCATCCCAGCTCTGCGCGACCGTGACCGCGCCGTCGAGCCGGCGGGTGCGCTCGCGGCCGACCGGGTCGTACGCGAACTCCAGCAGGTGCTCGCCGATGGCCAGCGCGGACAGGAAACCCCGCGAGTCGTAGCGGTAGGTGCTGACCGTGCCCGCCGGCGTGGTGCGGCTCGTGCGGTGCCCGAGCGCGTCGTAGGTGTTGCGCAGGGTGCGGCCGTTGCAGTGCTCCGCCAGCACGTTGCCCAGGACGTCGCGGTCGAACCGGACCTCCGCGTCCGGGTTAATCGCCTCGATCAGCTCGCCGTCGGCGCGGTAGGTGAAGCGGCTGACGCGGTCCCCCGCCCGCTGCTCGACGACGCGGCCGAGCGCGTCGCGCGTGTAGTGCACGCTCTGGCCCGCCCCGTTGACACGCTCGACGAGCTGCCCCGCCGCGTCGTGCCGGTACGTGACGGTACGGCCGTCGAAATCGGTCTCCCCCACCAGGTTCCCGGCCGCGTCGTAGCGGTAGGACCAGGTGGCGCCGGCGGCGTTGGTCACCTCGACCAGCCGCAGCTCGCTGTCGTAGCGAAAGCCGATCCTGGCCCCGTCCGGCGTCGTGCGCGCCGCGACCTGGTCGAAGCCGGACACCTCGTACGTCGTCCGCGCCCCGGTCGGGCCGATGTGCTCGACGAGGTTGCCTTCGCCGTCGTAGCGCCAGCGTTCCACCGCTCCGTCCGGGGTGGTCCGCGACGCGGGCAGCCCCTCGATCGTCCAGGTGTAGCGCGTGACGCCGCCCAGCTGGTCGGTCACGCTGGTGACCCGGTTGAAGACGTCGCGGGTGTAGTGGACGGTGCCGCCCTCCGGATCGGTCACCGCCATCGGGAGCCCAGCGTCGTTGGTGACGACGTGATGGGCGTTGCCCAGCCCGTCGACGATCCTGGTCAGGTGCCCGCGCTCGTCGTAGGACAGCAGGGTGCGGGTGCCCGCGGCGTCGGTGACCGAGGTGCGGTTGCCGCGCTCGTCGTAGGTGTAGGTGGTGGTGGCGCCGCCGGGTCCGGTGATGCTCACCGGCAGGTTCAGTTCATTGTGGACGGACGTCAGGACCGTGCCGTCCGGACGCCGGATCCGCGTCAGGTTGCCGTTTTCGTCGTACGTGTACCGGGTTTCGCGGCCGAGTTCGTCCGTGTAGGACAGCAACCTGTCCTCGGCGTCCCATTCCTGGGAGATCTCCGCGCCCAGCGGGTTCACGCGCCGCACGAGCTTGTGCGCCTCGTTGAACTGGTGCGTGGTGACTTCGCCGAGCGAGTTGGTTTCGACGGTGGTCCGCCGGAGGGGGTCGTACGCGATCGTGCCCCACACGGCGCTGCCCTCGGTGCGGACGCACCGGCCGTTTTCGTCGTAGTGGTACCGGTAGAACCGCCCGTTGCGGTCGACCCACTCGACTATCCGGCCCTCGGCGTCATAGCCGAAGCGCAACGCCAGGCCGGAGGAGTTGATCACCGTCACGAGCCGCCGAGCGTCGTCGTAGTCGAAGCGCGCCAACGGGATCTCGCCCAGCCACAGGCCCGCGACCAGCCCTCGCCGCGTCTCGACGTCGACCACGTAACCGCCCGAGTGCCGGACCCGCCGCACGAGACCGGTGTCGTCGTAGTCGAGGTCGATCCGGTGCCCGGTGCGGTCGGTGATCGCGGCCAGCTTCGCGGTGCCCGCGACGGGCGGGCCGAAGTGCAGGGTGCGCCCGGTCTGCGGCTGGACGAGGGTGGAGCCGGTCGCCGAGTGGTGCAAGGGCCAGCGCGCCCCCACGACGGGCAGCACGCCGTCGCCCCTCGGGTAGACGAGGATGACCCCGTCCGGCCCCGCGTAGCACACGCCGTCGTCGTCGAACTCCAGCCGCTGGTCCAAAGTGGACGCCCAGGTGGGGCCGAAGAGGCGGCCGGACCGGTAGGAGGAGATGTGGGTGCGCTGCAGCAGCAGCGGCAGGATCCCCGGCAGGTCGACGTCGGTCTGCGTCAGGTACATCTCGCCGGTCGCGAGGTCGATCGGCTCGCGACCGCCACACCGGCCGGTGACCTCCTGGGCGCGGTCCCGTGGCTCCGCGGCGTCCGAACGCAGGGAGCCCTCGCGGCCGGCGGTGGTCGTGCCGTCGCCGGCGTGAGTGCCGCCCGGCACGTCGGCGTCCGGGGTGTGCGGGGTGTGTGGCGCGTCCGGGGCGTGCAACTCCGGCGTGTCGATCGACTTCGCCCCCGAGGGCAGCGTCGCCCCATCCGCACGCCGGGCGAACTTACGCCCCAGCTTCGACAACTTCTCGATGATCTCACCGAGCTTGTCCACGATCCGGCGGATCTTCGGCGTCACGTTCCCGATCGTCTTGACCAGCTTCCGGATCAGATCCGACACCTTGCTGATCGCGTTCGTGATCGCCGTCGTCGCCTGCGCCGCCACCAACGGCGTCGCGAACCCCAGCGTGCACGCCTCCTCCAGCACCCACGAGATCAACTTGCCCACCAACTCGGCCACCAGATCCCGCACGGTCTCCCGCACCATCGCCACGACCTGGCCCATCACCATCACACCCGTGGAGATGCCATCCGCCAGCGTCGCCGCCCCCGCGATCGCGTCACTCTGCTCCGCCACATGCGCCCGATACGCATCCCCACCCTCACCCGTCCAGCCCGCGGTGCCGTTGACCGTCTCATTCGACAAATCACCCGCGACCGCACCGACCTCCCCCGCCACATTCGCCCACGTATCCGCGAACGACTGGATCACCGGCGGATCCCCCGCCAACCAATCCAGCGCCTCCTTCAACGGCTGCACGTGCTCGATCAACCACGACGCCCCGTACTGCGCCAACGTGCCGATCGGGTCGATCACCATCGACAACGTTTCCAGGCCCACACCCAGCGCGCCCATACCGAACTCGACCCACGACCCGTCCTTCACCCCATTGGCCAGATCAACCGCCGACTCCGCGATCCCGATCCCCGTGACCGCCGTCGTCTGCGACTGCGCCTGCGCCACCAGCGGGTTGCCGTCGGACATGCCGCACCCCCCTCAGCCGTGAGCTATGACGCTTACCGGGGCGGGTGCGTTCCGGTCAAGCGGCGTTCATGAGGTCCAGCGCCGACTGCTGCCGGGCCGCGTCCGGGGAGTCGAGGGGACCGGCCCACATCAGGCCGTACTGGTCGGCGGTGTTGCGGTCGTTCGCGTACGCCGAGTTGGCCTGCCGCTGCAGGTACGTCGTGTACGGATGGTTCGACAGGGCCGCGTTGAGCTGCGCCAGCCCCCGCACGTAGGCACCTTTGAACGACGGGCCGTCGGGGCCGCCGCCACCCGGAGCGTCGCCGGGGTCGTGCAGGATGCCGTTGCTGTTGAGCGACGTGCTCGTGGTGGACGCGTTCGCCATCGCCTGCGCCCTGCTGAGCAGACCGCTGTCGCCGGTGGCGCGGTAGAGCTCGGTGAGCGCGGCCAGCGGCACGCCCTGGTTGTACGTGTACACCGGTTTGCCGTCGTTGCGGCACGTGCTCAGGTCCAGGCCGTCGTTCACCAGGTTCTGCGAGTTGATCATGCCCGAGGCGGAGTACCAGGCCCAGCCGTCGCGCGCCCGCGCGAGGTACGTGGTGTCGCCGTCGATCCTGTTGTGCAGCGCGGCGTTCAGCTGGATGTAGAGCGCGTTGGTGATCGCGTTCTTCGCGGTGCGGGAGGTGTTCCACCAGACCCCGCCGCCACACATGCCGTCCCAGTACGCGGCCATGTGGTCCGCGTCGGCGCGGGCGGTGGTGAGGTAGCGGGCGTCGCCGGTCAGGTCGAACGCCGCCACCCACGCCATGCCCCACCACGCGGTGTCGTCGAGGTAGTCGTTGGTGAAGTTGCCGCCCTGCGCGCCGACGTTGCGGTCGTAGGTGTTGGCGATGACGTAGGAGTAGCTGCCCATCCCGGTCACGCGGATGTTGTCGATCACCGCGGTGAGCGCCTTGGCGGAGTTCCACCAGCCCGTGGTGTCGAAGAGTCCGGTGCCCTGGTTGTAGAAGCCCATCAACGCGGTCGCCGCCGCCGTGCGCCGGTCACCCGCGTTCCAGGTGGTCCGCGCCCAGCCGGTGCACGTGATGCCGCCGCCGACGGGCTGGCCGCACGCGCGCAACAGCCCCACGCCGCGGTTGTTCCAGTCGTCGACGTTGTACATCAGGGTCCGCCAGCCGGAGTAGCCCGAGGGCGTGGTGGTGTTGCCGAGCCTGCTGCCGGACGCCCACGTCCGGCCCCCGTCGAAGGACCGGTCGAGCCACACCTGGTCCCCGGCGGCGCTGCCGGTGACCGCGGCCCAGCCCATGTCGTCGCCGTCGTCGAAGTGCAGCTCGAAGCGGCGGGTCCCGGAGGAGGCGGACGTGGCGAGGCGGTCACCCGGGCTGAGCGCCGGGTCTCTGGCGTCGCAGTATTTGTCGCAGATCGCGGCGGTGGCGGTTGGAGGGGCGGTGGCTGGCGTGGGGGTGGCCGAGGCGGTGGCGGCGGGTTCTGGGGTGGCTGGTTCGGTGGCGGCCGTGGCCGTCGCGGGCAGCGCGGTCGCGGTGATCGCGGTGGCGGTGAGGAGCACCGCCCGGAACAACTTTCGTGCCACGTCGCACCTCCGGCCCTCAGTGGACTGGACCATAGCGCGAAGATCACGGGCGGCACACCGCCGTGCAGGTGATGGGTCCAGACCAATCGATGGCCGGGGCGAGCCGGAGGGCGCTCGGTGCACGGCGCCGATCAGGGGACGGCACCCGGCACGCCAGCAAGGTGACGGCTCCGCCGCGGCCGGTGGCGCCCCTCGCCCCGGCGGGCAGAGGCAGCGGCGGACGCTCGACAAGAGGCGCGGCCTCCCCGGCAGCCTGTTGGCGCCCCTCGCCCCGGCGGCTCACCGATTGCCGCCACCGCTACCGCCCTCGCCACCACCGCCCGCCGCGCCCCCGCCCAGCTCACCGATCGCCGCCGCAGCGGGTCGCCTCTGGGGGCGATCGCCGCCGCAGCCACCGCCCGCCGCGCCCTCGCCCAGCTCACCGGTCGCCGCCCACCGCTACC
Organism: Amycolatopsis dongchuanensis; assembly: GCF_039542405.1. Taxonomy (NCBI): domain Bacteria; kingdom Bacillati; phylum Actinomycetota; class Actinomycetes; order Pseudonocardiales; family Pseudonocardiaceae; genus Amycolatopsis; species Amycolatopsis dongchuanensis. The sequence goes on along the minus strand of NZ_BAABIB010000062.1, from coordinate 46,309 downwards.
GCCCCCGCCAGTGCCGCCCAACGCGCCCCCACTGCCGACCCCGCCCAGCTCACCGATCGCCGCCGCAGCGCGCCGCCCTCGCCACTGCCGCCCAACGCGCCCCCACTGCCGACCCCGCCCAGCTCGCCGATCGCCGCCGCAGCGGGTCGCCTCTGAGGGCGATCGCCGCAGCAGCCATCGCCGCTCTCGCCCGCACCCCGCGGATCGCCGCCGCGACCGTCGTGCCGCCTCCACCCTCGCCGCCCACCGCCACCGCCATCCGCCGCACTGCCGCCCGCCGGCCGCCGCTCTGCCGGGCCATCACCGTCGCGCCGCTGCCGCCCGCCGCCGCTCTGCCGCGCCACCACCGTCGCGCCGCCGCCATCGCCGCCCGCCGCTGAGCCACCGCCGCTCGCCCACCGCCACCGCCATCCGCCGCGCCGTCGCCCCCGACCGCCACCGACCCCCACACCGCGACCGAAACCACCCCCGACACGGCGCCCCGCCGTTCACCTCGACGCCACCCGCCCGCGGCTGTCGTAAGGTCAAACCCGCGCCCACGACCACCGGGCGCGGGCGAAACCTCCGGGAGGACTCCATGCCGCTGGCCAACCCGTCGCAGCCCGGGGGCGCCTCGCGCGAGAACGTGGCCGTCAATCCGGTCTTCACGCGCGAACCGGTCACCATCCCCCGCGACCGGCTGCCCGACGGCGAGCTCGACCACGACACCGCCTACCAGGTGGTCCACGACGAGCTCATGCTCGACGGCAACGCGCGGCTCAACCTCGCCACCTTCGTCACCACCTGGATGGAGCCCACGGCCCGCGACCTGATGGCCGAGTGCTTCGACAAGAACATGATCGACAAGGACGAGTACCCCCGCACCGCCGACCTGGAGCAGCGGTGCGTGCGGATGCTCGCCGACCTGTGGCACGCCCCCGGCCCCGCCCACGCGGTCGGCTGCTCGACCACCGGCTCCAGCGAGGCGTGCATGCTCGCGGGCCTCGCCCTCAAACGCCGCTGGCAGCACCGCCGCCGCGCGGCTGGGCTGCCGACCGACCGCCCGAACCTCGTCATGGGCATCAACGTCCAGGTCTGTTGGGAGAAGTTCGCCAACTACTGGGACGTCGAGGCCCGCCTGGTGCCGATGGAGGGCGACCGCTTCCACCTCACCGCCGAGGAAGCCGTCAAGTACTGCGACGAGAACACCATCGGCGTGGTCGCCATCCTCGGCTCCACCTTCGACGGCAGCTACGAGCCGGTCGCCGAGATCTGCGCCGCCCTCGACCGGCTGCACGAAGAGCGCGGCTGGGACATCCCGGTCCACGTCGACGGTGCGTCCGGCGCGATGATCGCCCCCTTCTGCGACCCGGACCTGGAGTGGGACTTCCGCCTGCCGCGGGTCGCGTCGATCAACACGTCCGGGCACAAGTACGGGCTCGTCTACCCGGGTGTCGGCTGGGTCGTCTGGCGCGACACCGATGCGCTCCCGGAAGACCTCGTCTTCCGCGTCAACTACCTCGGCGGCGAAATGCCCACCTTCGCGCTGAACTTCTCACGGCCGGGCGGGCAGGTCGTCGCGCAGTACTACAACTTCCTCCGCCTCGGCCACGCCGGGTACACGCGCGTCCAGCAGTACTGCCGCGAAGTCGCCTCCAGCCTCGCGGAACGGATCGCCGCGCTGGGCCCGTTCCGGCTGCTCACCGACGGCACGCAGCTGCCCGTCTTCGCCTTCACCCTCGCCGACGGCGAGACCGGGTACTCGGTGTTCGACGTGTCCGCCGCGCTGCGTGAACAGGGCTGGCTCGTGCCCGCCTACACCTTCCCGGCGCACCGCGAAGACCTCGCCGTGCTCCGGATCGTGGTGCGCAACGGCTTCAGCCACGACCTCGCCGACCTGCTCGTCGAAGCGCTGGAGCGGGTGCTCCCCCGGCTGCGGCGGCAGACGGAACCCCAGCACGGCAAGGAATCCGCCTCGTTCTCCCACGGGGCCGACGTCAGGAAGTGAGCTGCGTCTGTCGCGTGTGGACAGTCGTGGCCAGCAGCCGCAGCGCGGCTTCCGAGGCTGAGCCCGGTTCGGCCGTGTAGGTCAGGATCCGCTGCCCCGGCTCGTCGGCGAGCAGGAGCGCCTCGAAGTCCAGCACGAGCTCGCCGACCTCCGGGTGCCGGAAGTACTTGGTGCCCGACACGCACGTCGCCACCGGGTGTTTCGCCCACAGCGCCGCGAACTCCGGGCTGCGCATGGTCAGTTCGCCGATCAGCTCCGCCAATTCCCGGTCGTCGGCGTGGCGGCCCGCCACGAGCCGCAGCGAGGCGACCGCGCGGGCGGCCTCCTCGGGCCAGCGCGCGTACAGGTCGCGGTGGTGCGGGTCGAGGAACAGCATCCGGGTCAGGTTCGGCCGGTCGGCGGGACGGCCGGGCGCTGCCGGGTCGAGGTGTCCGGCCAGCAGCCGGTGGCCCAGCGTGTTCCAGGCGAGGACCTCGGTGCGCACGCCCAGCACCACCGCGGGCACGTCACCCATCGCGTGCACCAGCCGCTCGGTGCCGGGCCGCACCTTCGCCGGGCGCGGCCGCCGCCGCGGCTTCCCGGGAGTGGGGCGGGCGAGGTCGTGCAGGTGCGCGCGCTCGTCGTCGTCGAGGGCGAGCGCGCGGGCCAGCGCCTCGATGACCGACTCCGACGCCTGCCCACTCTGCCCCTGCTCCAGCCGCGTGTAGTAGGTGATGCTGATCCCCGCGAGCTGCGCCAGCTCCTCCCGCCGCAGTCCGGGCACGCGCCGCGGGCCGTAGGACGGGATGCCCACGTCCTCGGGCCGCACGCGGTTCCGCCTGCTCCGCAGGAACTCCCCCAGCTCCGAACGACTCGCCATGCCCCCATTCTGCCGCGTCCGCGCCGGGGCGAAGGTATCCCTGCGAGTGCTACCCCGCGCAGGGTGCTGGCAGCCCCTCCCGCCCGGCGTGAAAGTCGTCCGTGGACAAGGAATCCGCGGAAAGGACACCGGGATATGACCACAGTGGAACGGGCGACGGGGCGGCGGCTGGCCCTCGTCCTGTTGCTCACCGCGAACTTCACGCTCGCGGTCGACTTCTCCGTGCTCAACGTGGCGTTGCCCGCGATCGGCGACGACGTCGGGTTCACCCTGGACTCCCTGCAGTGGGTCGCCACCGCGTTCGCGTTGTGCGCGGCCGGGTTCACGCTGCTGTTCGGGCGCGTGGCCGACCTGTTCGGCAGGCGGCGGCTGTTCCTCGCGGGCATGGCGCTGCTCGGCGCCGGTTCGCTGGCGGGTGGCCTCGCGACGTCCCCGACGGTGCTGCTGGCCGCGCGGGCGGCGCAGGGCCTGGCGACCGCGGCCGTCACCCCGGCGGCGTTGTCGCTGCTCACCACGTCGTTCCCCGAGGGACGGCTGCGGGAACGGGCGCTGGGGCTCAACGGTTCGCTCATGGCCGCCGGGTTCACCTCGGGTGCCGTGCTCGGCGGGGTGCTCACCGACCTGCTGAGCTGGCGGTGGGCGTTCTTCCTCAACGTGCCGGTGGCGGTGTTCGCGCTGCTGACCGCGCCCCGCGTGCTCGCCGAAAGCCGCCCGGACCGGCGGCCGGCGCTGGACGTGCCCGGCGCGCTCACGGTGACGCTGGGCCTGCTCGCCATCGTCTACGGCGCGAGCACCGCGGGCACGCACCCGTGGCGCGACCCGCGGGTGCTGCTGCCGCTGGCCGCCGGGGTGGCGTTGCTGGCCCTGTGCCGGCACATCGAGCGGCGGGCCGGGGACGCGGCGCTTGTGCCGGTGCGCATCCTCGCCCGCCCGAACGTCCGCTGGGGCAATGTCGCCGGGCTCCTCGCGTTCGCCACGGAGACGTCGCTGGTGTTCCTGCTGACCCTGTACCTGCAGGACGTGCTGGGCTTCTCGCCGCTCGGGGCGGGGCTGTCCTTCGCGGTGCTCGGCGCGGGCACGGTGCTGGGCGGCCTGCTCGGGCCGAGGCTGATCGCGCGGATCGGGCCCCGGCGCACGATCGTCACCGGGTTCCTGGTGCAGGCCGCGGCGACCGCCCCGCTCGTGCTGCTCGGCCCGGCACCGGGCTGGATCGCCCTGCTGCTCGTCGCGACGTTCGCCGGCGGGGTCGCCAACCTGGTCGCGATCGTCGGGTTCATGGTCACCGCGACGTCCGGGCTGCCGGACGGGGAGCAGGGCCTGGCCACCGGCCTGACCACGATGAGCCAGCAGGTCGGCATCACGCTCGGGACGCCGGTGCTGAGCGCCGTCGCGGTCGGCACCGGCCTCACCCCGGCGATCGGCGTGAACGCCGGGGTGTGCGCGGCCGCGGCGCTGCTGGTGCTCCTGCGTCAGGACTTCAAGGTGTCCGCGACCCAGTCGGCGATGTAGGTGCTCACGTGCGGCAGGTGGTCCAGCCCGATGTGCTCGGTCGCCCCCTCGTCGGCGCCGAAGATCCGCAGCTGCCGGTTCGGGCTGTTGACCGCCTGCTCGTAGGAGCGGTGGGCGTAGGCGAGCGGGATCTGGCGGTCGTTCTCCCCGTGGCAGATGAGGAACGGCACGGTGATCTTCTCGACGACGCCGTCGAGGTGCACCCCGTCGGCGAAGTCGAGGAACTTCTCCAGGTCGTCGTGGCCCCACACCCACAGCACGTGCTCCCAGTAGTGGGGCACGGGCCGCTCGCCCTCGCGCTCGATCCGGCGGCGCTGCACCGCGCCCCAGTTGTGGTTGGCGCCCCACGCGACGACGAGCGCGAGCCGCTTCTCGAACGCGGCGGCCCGCGGCGCGTAGTAGCCGCCGAGCGACCAGCCCGCGAGCCCGATCCTGGCGGTGTCGACGTCGTCGCGGGTCTCCAGGTAGTCGACGCACGCCGCGGCCCAGGCCTCGGTGTCGATGCGGGCGGTGAGGCCCTGCAGGCGCAGGGCCTCACCCGAGCCGGGGCAGTCGACCATGAGGCAGGAGACGCCGCGGGCGGCCAGTTCCGCCCAGTGGCCGGAGGAGTACATGTGCTCCTTGGTCGAGTCCAGCCCGTTCCACAGGATCAGCACCGGCGCGGGCCCGTCGACCGGCGCGGCGCTGAAGTACGCCGGCAAAGTGGTTCCCTCGTAAGGGATCTCGACGCGCGTGATGCCGGGGTCCTTGAGGTCGAACGCCTTCTGCTGCAACGCCAGCACGCGGCGGTAGACGTCGGCCCGGCCGGGCGCGGACGCGCTCTGCAGGCGCTCGGCCTGGGAGAGGTAGTTGGTGGCGCGCGCGTAGAGCTGCCCCGCGGTGAGGGTGTGCCCCGCGCTTTCGGCCTCCTCGGCCTGGGCGACGAGCTGGTCGGTCAGCGCGGTCCAGGCACGCAGGAAGTCGGGCGTGCCCGCGTCCTCGCCGCGCTGTGCGGCGTCGTAGATCGGGCGGCAGGCGCGGTCCACCTCGTCGATCAGCCCGCCGCTGTTGAGCGTGGCGACGACGCCGAGGTTCCAGACGTAGTTGCCGGGGAAGTACTCGAACACGGAAAACTCCTATTTCATGGCTTCACTGATCGATTTGACGCCGCCGTGAGCGGTGAGGCCGCCGTCGACGGGGATCTCGGCTCCCGAGATGAACGACGCCTCGTCGCTGAGCAGGAACAACACGAGCGGCGCGACGTCGTCGACGTTGCCGGTGCGGCCGAGCGGGGTTTCGGCCACGTTCGCGTCGCGGAAGGCCGGGGCGGCCGAACCGGTCATCGGTGTTTCGACGTAGCCGGGGTGGATGGCGTTGACGCGGATCCCGCGTGGCCCGAGTTCGAGGCACGCGGCCTTGGCCAGCCCCCGCAACGCCCACTTGCTCGCGGTGTAGGCCACCGGGAAGTGCCCGGTGAGGGCCGCGGCCGAGCCGACCACCACGATCGACCCGCCCCGCGGCATCACCGGCAGCACGGCTTGGATCGCCCGCACCGTGCCGCCCACGTTGACGTCGTGAACCCGCGCCAGGTCGGCCGGTTCGACCTCGCCGAGCCGTGCCCGCCAGGTGATCCCGGCGTTCGCGACGAGACCGTCGACCCGGTCCAGGTCGCGCGCCAGGGCCGTCCAGCCCGCCGAGTCGGTCACGTCGAGCTGGACGTACTCCACGCCTGGCAGGGGTTCCGCGGGTTCCTCGCCGAGGTCGACGCCGATCACCCGGGCCCCCTCGTCGGCCAGCAGCCGCGCCTCCGCGGCGCCTTGGCCCTGCCCCGCGCCGGTGACGAGCACCGTCTTCCCGGCCACGCGTCCGGTCACCGCTTGCGTTTCCGCGGGCGGGGCCGCGCCGGGCGCACCGGAGGCAGCTCGACGCCAGCCACGACGGTGTTGCGGATGGTGCCGATGCCCTCGACCGTCATCTCCACGACGTCACCCGGCTTGAGCGCCGGGATTTCCCGCCCCCGGCCCCACAGCTCGGCGAGGCACCCGCCGTTGCCGCACGTGCCCGAGCCCAGCACGTCCCCGGCACGCACCCACGTACCACGCGAGGCGTAGGAGACCAGCTCCTCGAACGGCCAGCCCATGTTGGACAACAGGTCCTGGCCGACCTCCGTGCCGTTCACCGACACCCGCAGGTCCAGCTCCAGGAACCTGTCACCGTCGCGATAGGACTCCAGTTCGTCCGCGGTCACCAGCCACGGGCCGAGCGTCGTCGCCGAGTCCTTGCCCTTCGACGGCCCCAGCTGCACCTTCATCTCACGCCGTTGCAGGTCACGGGCCGACCAGTCGTTCAACACCGTGTACCCGAAGATCTCGGCCTCCTCCGGCGCCAGCGAAGAACCGTCCTTGCCGACGACGGCCGCGACCTCCAGCTCGAAGTCGAACAGCTCCGAGCCGGGCGGCACGGGCACGTCGTCGAAAGCTCCCAGCAGGGCATGAGGATTGGTGAAGTAGAACGTCGGTGCCTGGTACCACTCGGGCGCGACCGCCCCCGGGGCGACCATCCCCTCGACGTGCTCCTCGAAGGCGACGAAGTCCCGCACGGTCGGCGGATCCAGCGGCGGCAGCAACCGGACGTCGGCCAGCGGCACCGGCTGTCCACTCAGGACGGACGCACCGGTTTCCAGTGCGGCGGGCAGGCCCGAGCGCACGAGGTCGAGCACCGTGGTCCCCTCGGGCAGCGGGTGGATGCCGTCGTCGGCGACGACCCCCGCCCGCACGACACCGTTCAGCGAGTAGGTGGCGAAACGCATCGGCTCCCCTTCACACCGGCGGGGCCACGAACAGGCCCTTGTCCGGGTCGTTGAACGACTTCCGCGCGACGAACTCGTTCATCGCGTTCGCCGTGCCCCACTGGTCGCTCACCTCGGGATCGCTGAAGTCGTAGAGGTGCGGGTGCCAGGTGTCCTCGTCGATCAGCTCCAGCTCGGTGGTGTACTCCATCGTGTTGCCGTGCGGGTCGAGGAAGTAGCTGAAGGTGTTGTTGCCCGCCAGGTGCCTGCCGGGGCCCCAGATCTTCTCCACACCGGCGCGCAGCAGCCGCCCGGTCCCCCGCATGTACTCGTCCAGCCCGCGCATCTCGAACGAGACGTGGTGCAGCGCCGGGTGCGGGCAGCGGGCGATCGCCAGGCTGTGGTGCCACGAGTTGATCCGCATGAACCACATCATCTCGCCCATGCGCGGGTGCATCAGGATGTCCGAGAGCCGGAACCCGAGGTGCTTCTCGTAGAACGCGCGGGTGCCCTCGGGATCGGCGGAGTTGATCACGACGTGCGACAGCCGCACCGGCACGGACTCGCCCGCCTCGATCTTGCGGTGCTGCCGGACGGCGACGTCGGCGCTGATCTCGATCGTGCGGCCCTCGTTGTCGAAGAACCGGAAACCGTAGCCGCCGCCGGGTGTGTGCAGCGAGCCCGGTTCGCTGACGAGCTGGACCCCGGACGTCGCCAGCCGCTCGGCCAGAGCGTCTACATCGGACGGTGTGTCCGCGCCGAACGAGATGAGGTCGATGCGCTTGTCGTTCGCCTGGCGCAGCCGGATCACGTACTGCTCGGGCGAGCCCTCGGCGGCGAGGAACGCGATACCGGAGTCGGTGTGCTCGGTGGTCAGGCCCCACGCGCCGGCGAAGAAGTCCCGTTGCCGGGCCAGGTCCGGAACGGCGAGATCGACGTGCCGCAGGTGGGTGATGAGCCGGTCGGTCAAGGTGTCCTCCATGGTTCAGGCGGGCTGGGAGACGAGATCGGCGACGCGCCGCATCAGGCCGGGCACGTCGCCCTGTTCGGAGTCGAGCAGCCACTGGCCGAGCTGGTTCGAGGCGTCGACGACGGTTTTCGCCCGCTGGTAACGGCGGTCGGTGAAGGCGCGCCACAGGTCCTCGTCGAGGACATCGGCGGCCAGCAGCAGTTCGGTGAGCACCGCGGCGTCCTCCAGCGCCTGCGCCCCGCCCTGCGCGAGGGTGGGCGGGCAGGAGTGCGCGGCGTCGCCGATGAGCACGACGCGGCCGCGGTGCCACGGCGGCGGCAGCACGTGGGTTTCGAACCAGGTGTAGTTGACGCGGGACGGGTCGGTGAGCGTCTCCCGGATCTCGTCCCACGGGCCGTGGTAGGCCGAAGCCAGCTCGCGCATCGTCGCGAGCCGCTCGTCGGCGGTGAGCATCGACCGGTCCTGCGCCTTCTCCACGACGTAGGCGTAGAGCGAGTTCTCCCCCGTCGGGCAGTACCCGGCGATGTAACACGGCCCACCGTAGAACAGGTCCGTGCGCGTGACCGACGCCGGGCGGGGCCCGAACGCCCGCCAGATGCCCATGCCGGTCGCGCGGGTCTCCAGCTCGATGCCGAGCAGCCGCCGGACCGACGAGCGGATGCCGTCGGCGCCGACGACGAGGTCGTACCGCCCGGTGGAGCCGTCGGAGAAGGTCACCGCGCCTTCGGTGTCGAGTTCAGTGACGGTGACGCCGAAGCGGGTCTTCACCCCGGTTTCGGCCGCGCGGTCCAGCAGGATCCGCGCCAGCGCCGGGCGTGGCATCCCCATCGCGGCGGGGAGGTCCGGTCCGCCCGTGCGGACGTCGGGCACCTCCACCAGCAGCGTGCCCGCGGGATCGGGTGCCCGCAGGCCGAGGCCGTCGAACCCGTAGCCCTCCGCGCTGACGCGTTCCCACACGCCGAGCCTGCGCAGTTCACGCAAAGCGTTGCCCTGCAAGGTGATCCCGGAGCCGATGGCGGCGATGTCGGGTTTGATCTCGATCAGGTCGACCGCGACGTCGCGCCCGGCGAGCGCGATCGCGGTGGCGGTGCCGGCGAGCCCGCCGCCGACCACGAGGACGTTGTTCACGGCTGGCATGGCTGCTCCCTCACTTCACCGCGACCGGGGCGACCGGTGCACCGACCGCGCCGGTGACCGGCAGCGGGTCCGCGGTCAGCCAGAACTCGTACACGCCGTCTCCGGCGCAGTCCGCGGCCAGCGCGTCGAGGTCCCACATCTCGCCGAGGAACAGGCCCATGTGCGGGATGCAGACCTGGTGCAGCGGCTGGAACGCCTCGTCGAACTCGTTGGGCCGCACCTCGAACCCCCACGTGTCGGTCGCGATCGCGGCGATTTCCGTTTCGTACAGCCAATCCGCGGTGGTGAACGACAGCCCGGGCGCCGGCCCGCCCGCGTAGTCGCCCCAGCCCTCGCGCCGGGCCCTGGTCAGCCTGCCCGTGCGGACGAGCAGCAGGTCGCCCCGGCCGACGCGGGCGGTGTCGCCGTGCGCGGCGATGGTGGCTTCGAGGTGGTCGGCGGTGATCGCGAACCCGTCGGGCAGCTCCCCGTCCTCGCCGCACACGCGGCCGACGTCGAGCAGCACCCCACGTCCCGCGATGCGCCCGGCCACCGTTTCGATGCCGGTGAACCGGTCGCCCTCGCTGGTCACGACGTCCCCGGCGCGGCGGCCGTTGTAGGCGGTGCCGTGGTCGAAGATGTGGCCGAGCCCGTCCCACTGCGTCGAAGCCTGCAGCGGCATGAACACCACGTCGTCCGCGCCGCCGATGCCGTGCGGGAAGCCCTGGACCCCGCGCTCGGCGTCCAGCCCGGTGTCGAGCATCGTGTGCACGGGGTTCGTCCGGCGGCGCCAGCCCTTCTGCGGGCCGTCGGCCTCGAACCGTTGCGCCAGCGGGAAACTCGCGCCCCGGCGGACCAGTGCCGCGCCCTCCCGGCGCTTGGTCTCGTCGAGGAAGTTCAGGGTGCCGAGCACGTCGTCGGTGCCCCAGCGGCCCCAGTTGGAGCAGCGTTTGGCCGCGGCGGCGATCGCGCCTTCGGGATCGGTGCGGTCGTGGATCACGTCGGTTCCTCCTTGAGCGACGAACCCACTGTCGACCGGAAAGCGTCATCAGGGAAGACGAAATCGCCTATGCGCGTTATCACTGGCACTGATACCGTGCGGGGCGTGAACCTGAGCAGGCTCGACCTCAACCTGCTGGTCGCGCTCGACGCGCTCCTGCAGCACCGCAGCGTGAGCCGGGCCGCCGAACAGCTGGGCCTGAGCCAGCCCGCCGTGTCGGCCCAGCTGGCGAAACTCCGCCGCCACTTCGACGACGAACTGCTCGCCCGCACCGGCAACCAGTACCGGCTCACGCCGCTCGCGTCGCGGTTGCGCGACCGCGTGCAGCTCGCGCTGTCCGGGATCGAGCGGGTGTTCACGACGGGCTCGGAGTTCGACCCCGCGGCCAGCACCCGCGAGTTCCGGCTGCTGGTCAGCGACTACTTCGTGGCGGTGCTCGGCCCGGCCGTCGCGGCGCTGCTCGCCGAGGAGGCGCCGGACACGCGGTTGCGCCTCATCCCGCACACCCCGCAGCTGATCGACGAAGCCGTGCAGGTCCTCACCGGGTTCGACCTCCTGCTGATGCCCCACGGGTTCCTCACCGACCTGCGGTGCCAGGACCTCTACCGCGACGAGTGGGTGTGCCTGGTCTCGGCGGACGCCGACGTCGGCGAGGCGCTGACCATGACGCAGCTGGCCGCCATGCCGTGGGTGGCGACCTACCACGGCCCGACCGCGTCGAGCCACGCCGCGCGGCAGCTGCGGCTCACCGGCATCGAACCGGACGTCCGCGTGGTGACCGAAACGTTCCTCACCGTGCCGGGGCTCATCGCCGGGAGCGACCGGGTGGCGTTGCTGCAACGCCGCCTGGCCGACCGGATCCCGCCGGAGCTCGGCGTGCGCGCGCTCCCGTGCCCGTTCCCGGCGGGCCCGCTCGTCGAGGCGATGTGGTGGCACCCGATGTACGACGACGACCCGGAACACCGCTACCTGCGTGACGTCCTCGCCAGGGCCGCGGAAAAACAGGTGGCCGCCGGGGAGGATCGGTCCTAACTTCACTTCCCGTGAGTTACGAGCACCCGCTGGCCTACCTGCTCGGCATCGAGGGCATCGCCCTGTTGCGCGCCTTCACCGGGGAGTACGACCGGGAGTTCACCGAGTCGCGGATCGCCGAGGTCCGGCGCCTGCTCGCCGACGATTCCCTGACGGGCGTGGAAGTCGCCGAGGTGAGCACCGTCGACGGCTACCGCGTGTGGGCGGAAACCTATGACCAGCCGGGCAATGCGGCGTTCGCCCTCGACGAACCCGAGGTGCGGCGGATCGTGGACCCGTTGCCGCCGGGCGTGGCGCTCGACGCGGCGTGCGGGACGGGCCGGTACGCGGAATGGCTGGCCGGCCGCGGGCACCGCGTCATCGGCGTGGACAGCTCACCGGAAATGCTCGAGCGCGCCCGGAAACGCGTGCCTTCCGCCGAGTTCCTCCTCGGCGAGCTGCAGCGGCTCCCGGTCGATGAGTCCACTGTGGACGTCGTAGTCTGCGGTCTGGCGCTGACGCACGTGCGGGATCTCGCGCCGGTACTCGCGGAGTTCGCGAGGGTCCTGCGGCCCGGCGGGCACGTCGTGCTCGCCGACGTGCATCCGGAGGCGGTGGCGCGCGGCTCGGTGCCGCCCGTACGGGGTCCCGGCGGGGAACCGGCACGCGTGGTCAGCCACCGGCACCTGGTCGGCGACTACCTGCGTGCCGCGCTGACCGCGGGGCTGCTGGTGCGCGGCTGCGAGGAACTCGTTGTGCCACAACGGGAACAGCCCGCGTCGGCGGCACCGGGCCCGTGGGAGACCTGGCCCTGGAGCCTGGCGGCGATGGTGCCCGGGGCGGCGCGAGCAGCCGGCGAGGGCGTGCCCGCCATGCTGATCTGGCACTTCGAGCTGCCCCGGGCTTCCGCTCAGCCCTTCCAGACCACCGGGTCGTCGGAGTAGGCGTCGCCACCGGCGTCGAACTCCGCCCCGGCCACGCTGCCACCCTCACGGGCCGCGGTGAGAACGCACGTGTCGTACTTCGCGCCCGCGGTCTTGAAGTCCTTGTCGGCGCTTTCGGACTCGCACTTGTCGGTGTCGCCGGTGATGATCACGCCGGTGGACCGGCCGTCCGGGCCCACGCCCCGCAGCCGCAGCGAGCTGTAGGACAGGTCGCTGCCGTCGACGTTCTCGACGGTCGCCCGCACGTAGAACGGGACGATCCCCTTCGCGCGGTCGCCGAACTTCGCCAGGTCCGCGTTCTCCCCGCGCTCGATCGCGGTGACGGTGATCGCGATGGTGCCCTTCTTCGACGTGCCGTACTCGAACGGCACGACCGCGCGCTGCCCCACCTTCAGCTCGGTGCCCGGCGCGGTGGTCTCCCCCGCGCTCGCGGGCGCCGAGGAGGCCGCCGAGCTGCTCGGCGCGCTGGACGCGGTGGACTCGGCGGTCGTGCTCGGCGCCGGCGCGGCGACCGTGGGTTCGTCGTCGCTGCCGCACGCGGTGAGCAGCACCGGGGCGAGGACGGCGGCGGCGAGCAGGGCGGAACGGACGTGCTTCACTGGGGAACTCCTTGCTGTGTAACGAAAAATCTCAGGCCGCGAACCGCACGGCGTGGTCGCCGTCCGGGTAGGCGGTCCGGTCGACGTAGACGAAGGCGGCCGGGGTGGCCGCCGGGTCGTCGAAGTACAGGACGGCACAGCGCACCTGCTCGGCCCGCAGCTCGGTGACCCCCTGCTCGGTGGCGGGGTCCTCGCACTTCTCCAGCGAGTCCGGGACGCTCAGGGCGTTCGCGCGGGTGCCGGCGGCGTCGACCGCGGTGAACTTCCGGACGGGGCTGGCGTGCGGATCCCCTGCCAGCACGGCGTAGTGCACGTTCACGAAGTACGGCGTGGCCCGCTGCACGGCCGTGCTGTTGCCGGTGAGGCTCTTGACGTCCTTGAACTCGCCCGCCTCGCCCCGCCGCACCTTGCCGACCTTGACCGCCAGCACCCCGTCGGGCGGGGTGTCGCCGGTGCTGTGCGACTTGACCACGCCGAACGTGCCCGCGGGCACCGGCGTGGCGGGGTCGCTGAGCGCGGTCGCCGCGGGCAGCGCGGGGTTGACCGTGGCCCGCGGCGGCTCCGGCTCCTCGTCCCCGCCTGCGCACGAGGTCAGCAGCACCCCCAGCACGGCGGCAGCGATCAGCCGCACTCCACCCCTCATGGCCGCGACGCTAACCCGTCCGGAGCACCGGTGGGGTGGGCCGTTCGCACCACACGGTCACAGGTCGTCGACGCTGATCAGCCCGTCCTGGATCGCGCGGGCCACGAGCGCGGCCTTCGTCGGCGCCTCCCGCCCGATCTGCGCGTACTTCACGCGGATGCGCTCCAGGTGCGAGTTGACCGTGTTCTGGCTGATGCCGAGCCGGTGGGCGACGAAGTCCTTGGACTCCGACTGGAACCACTCGACGAGCACCTCGGTCTCGCGCGCGGACAGGGCGGGGCGGTGCGCCGAGCGGTCCCCCGCGAGCGCGCCCGCCAGCGACGGTGGCGTGTACGGCCGGCCGTCCGCCGCCGCACGCGCGGCTTCGACGAGGTGCTCGGCGCCCTCGGCCTTGGTGAGGTAGGACAGTGCGCCGAGTTCGAGGCAGCGGAGCGCGATGTCGTCGTCTGCGCGCATCGAGTAGACGACCACGCGGCGCCCGGCCGCCGCGAGCCGCTTCAGGTCGCCCAGCGCGGGTGCGGGCCCGCCGAGGTGCAGGTCGAGGATCACCACGTCGGCGTCCGCGCCGTCGAGCCACGCGGCCCGCACGTCGTCCCCCTCCGCGACCACCCTGATCGGCGGGCTGCCCGACGCCAGCCAGTGCGCGACGCCCGCGCGCACCGCCGGGTGGTCGTCGACGACGACCGCGGTCAGCTCGTCACCTGCCATCTCGCCTCCATCCGCGTCCGGTCCCCGTGGGTGGAACTCGTGACTTCGACGCCTGGGGAACGTGCGGGGATCCCCGGGGTGACGGCGAAGTCGGCCAGCACCGCGAGGCGGACCTCCACTTCGGTCCGCAGCAGGCTCACCCGCGCGCGGGTGCGGGCGGCCGCGAGCGCGGCCAGCACCGGTTCGGTCAGCGCGCGGCGCACCGGCGTCGGCACCGGCACGGCTTCCCCGCTGACCGCGAACGACACCTCGACCCCGCGGCGTTCGGCCAGGTCGAGCGCCGCCGACACCTCGTGCACGAGCGGGTCGGGCACGTCGTCGTTCTCCGCGAACAGCCGCCGCAGCCGGGCGGCGGCGAGCGCGCACTGGGCGCGGACGTCCTCGGCACGGGGGTCCAGCGTGCCGTCCGCGAGCCCCGCGAGCAGCGGCAGCAGGGTACCGAGCTGCCCGGCGGAGCGCGCCCGCTGGTCGCGTTCCCACTGCTCGGCGAGCGCGGCACGGGTGGCCGCCCGGTCCCGTTCCGCCACGAGCGCCGTCACCTCACGGAGACGGCGTGCCACCCACCGCACGAGCAGGCCCACGGCGAGCTGGAAGCCGAGCACGCTGGAGATCGCGATCGCGGTCTCGCCGAGCCGGATCCGGTCGAGCGGGGCCGCGAGCAGGAACTGCGTGCCACCGACCAGCGCGTGCAGCGCGAACGCCGCCAGCAGCGGGCGGATCCGGTCGAGCAGCAGCAGGAGCAGGTGCCAGCCGACGAGCCCGAACGCCCAGTGTTGCGGCAGCAGGTACCACTGCGGGGGGACCGTCGTGGCGGCGGCCGCCGCGGCGAGCAGCACCACGGCCGCACCCGGCAACGCGACCGCCGCGGGCACCGGGCGGCCACGCAGGACCCACGCCGCGCTGACCACGACCACCACCAGCAGCACCGCGTACGCGGTCTCGTTGAGCCAGCCGGGGTGGTACCCGGACCGGTTCTGGAACAACGCCGATCCGGCGAGCCCGACCTGCAGGATCGCCGTCACCCCGAGGAGCACGATCCGGATCGCGGCGAGCACGCGCCCGGGCAGGAACGGTTCAGCCACGCGGCCACCCCAGCCGGACGACGGTCCCGGCGCCGGGCCGGGAGGTCACGGTCGCGGTGCCGCCCGCCGACTCCATCCGCTCGACGAGCGAACCGCGGATGCCCCGCCGCCGCGGGGAAACCGCGCCAGGATCGAACCCGGCCCCGCGGTCGGTCACGGTCACCACGGCACCGTCCCCTTTGGACTCGACCGTGATCTCCGCGCTGTCCACGCCCGCGTGGCGTTCGACGTTGAGCAGCGCTTCCCGCACGGCGCGCACCAGCGCGAGCGCGGCGGAGGCGGGCAGCAGCGGCACGGGTGCCCACGAGATCTCCACCGCGAGCGGGCTCTGCGCCGCGATCCCCCGCAGGGAGGGTTCGAGGTCGACGAGCCCTTCGTGCGCGCCGTTCTCCCCGGTCAGCACGGCGAGATCGCGGCGCGCGTACTCGGCGACGGCGGCCGGTTCGGCCTCGTGCACCGCGACCATGAGGAAGGTCGCCGACGCAGTGTCGTGCAGCAGCGCCAGGTACTCGCGGTCGCGCCGCCGCCGTTCCAGCGCGAGGGTTTCGGCCCGTTGCAGGGCGACCTGCCGCTCGCGGACCTGCTCGATCCAGCGCGTGGCCCGCAGCAGCAGCACGAACGCCAGCCGCGCGAGCGTCGTCTCCACCACGACGCGGGCCAGGGTCGACGCCGCGTCGTCGAAACCCACCACGACGGTTTCCAGCACCAGCAACCCGGCGACGGCCGGCACCGTCAGGCGCGGCCGCCACTGCCACTGCATCGTGATGCCGGTGATCGTCAGGACGTTGGGCGCCCACAGCCCGGGCACCGTCCACGGCTGCGTCACGCAGATCGCGACGGCCCTGACGCACGTGAGGACATACGCGAGCGGACCGGCGCGGCCGGTCATGCCGTGGTAGCAGTCCACCGCGCCGGCAACGACGGCCAGCGCGAGCAGCGCGAAGGCCAGCGGCAGGGCGGCGGCCGGCGTGGACAGCACCCCGAAGGCGCTGAGCACGACGAGGACGGTTCCCCGGATCGGGCCGGCGAGCTGCCCGAGCGCGCGCACGAACTCCGCCTCGACCTGACCTCGTTCGCCGCCCAACCCCCCTCCCCGGTGCTCGGATCCGCGACACGATCTTAACCGCCGGAAAATCTTGCAGCCGTTTTCAGAAATTTGTCGCATACTTGCAGACGTGACACGACGACTGGCCGAAGTGGCGCGCAAGGTGGGGGTCAGCGAGGCCACCGTGAGCCGGGTCCTCAACGGACGGCCCGGGGTCGCGGAGAGCACGCGCACCGCGGTGCTCACCGCGCTGGACGTGCTCGGCTACGAGCGGCCCACCCAGCTGCGCGGGGAACGCGCCCGCCTGGTCGGGCTCGTGCTGCCCGAGCTGCAGAACCCGATCTTCCCCGCGCTCGCCGAGATCATGGCCAACGGGCTGGCGCAGCAGGGCTTCACGCCCGTGCTGTGCACCGGCACGGCGGGCGGGGTCTCGGAGGCGGAGTACGTCGACCTGCTGCTGCAGCAACAGGTTTCGGGCGTGGTGTTCGCGGGCGGGCTCTACGCGCAGGCGGACGCCTCGCACGAGCACTACCGGCGGCTGGTCGAGCGCAAGCTGCCCACGGTCCTGGTCAACGCCGCGATCGGCCACCTCGGCCTGCCGCAGGTCTCGTGCGACGACGCCGTCGCGGTGGAGCAGGCGCTCAACCACCTGTTCTCGCTCGGGCACGAGAAGGTCGGGCTGCTGCTCGGGCCGCCGGACCACGTGCCGTCGCGCCGCAAACTCGAGGCGTACCGGGCGAAGCTGGGCGAGGACTTCCGCGAGGACCTGGTCTCGCACGGCATGTTCTCGCTGGAGAGCGGGCAGGCCGCGACGACGGCGCTGCTGCGGGCGGGGGCGACCGCGATCCTCGCGGCGAGCGACCTGCTCGCGCTCGGCGCGGTGCGCTGCGTCCGGCGCCAGGGCGCTTCGGTGCCCGGCGACGTGTCCGTGGTGGGCTACGACGACTCGGCGCTGATGCAGTGCGTCGACCCGCCGCTGACGACGATCCGCCAGCCCATCGAATCGATGGGGCGGGCGGTGGTGGAGCTGCTCGTCAAGCGCATCTCCGGCGGGACGGTCGCCGCCGAGGAGCTGCTGTACACCCCGGAGCTGGTGGTCCGGGGTTCGACCGGCCGCCGCCAGTAGTTCGAAAGTTGCATCTTTTCGTTCATTGCTTGCGCACCTCTTGTCTCACTCTTTAGAGTGACTCGCGTCACGTGCCACCGCAGTCACGGGAGCGAGAAGAGGCGTCGGATGAAAAGACGGGGAACGCGCAGGATGCTCGCCGCCCTGCTGGCGGCAGGGCTGGCCACCACCGCCGCGGCGTGCGGCGGGGGCGAGGGCCAGGCACCGGGCGGCCGGGTCACGATCACGGTCACCGGCCAGCCACCGAAGACGGAGGCCTTCGAACGGCAGGTGTTCGACCAGGACGTCGCCGAGTTCGAGCGGACCCACCCCGG
This sequence comes from Amycolatopsis dongchuanensis, assembly GCF_039542405.1. Lineage (NCBI taxonomy): Bacteria > Bacillati > Actinomycetota > Actinomycetes > Pseudonocardiales > Pseudonocardiaceae > Amycolatopsis > Amycolatopsis dongchuanensis. The sequence goes on along the minus strand of NZ_BAABIB010000062.1, from coordinate 28,629 downwards.
TATCGACATCGAGCCGCACGAAGGGTTCATGGACCCGAAGACGTTCTCCGCCAAGCTCGCGGGCGGTCAGCTGGAGGACGTCTACTACGTCTACTTCACCGACCCCGCCCAGCTCATCGCGCGCCACCAGGCCGCGGACATCACCGACGCCGTGAAGGACCTGCCGCACGTCGGCGACATCCAGCCGCAGCTGCTCGACAACTTCCGCGACGCGCGTGGCCGGCTCTACGGCCTGCCCACCGCGAACTACACGATGGGCCTGCTCTACAGCCGCCCGCTGTTCCAGCGCGCCGGGCTCGACCCCGACCACCCGCCGCGGACGTGGGACGAGGTGCGGGCCGCCGCGCAGAAGATCGCCGCGCTCGGCGGCGGGGTCGTGGGCTACGCCGACTACAGCAAGAACAACCAGGGTGGCTGGCACTTCACCGCGTGGATGTACTCGATGGGCGGGGCCATCGCGCGGCAGGACGGCGACAGGTGGAAGGCGGACTTCAACAACGACAAGGGCCGCGCCGTGCTCCGCTACCTGCACGACATGCGCTGGACCGACAACAGCATGGGCGCCAAGCAGCTGCTCGAAGCGCAGGACGTGCAGCGCATGATGGGCGCGGGGCAGCTCGGCATGTACCTGGCCGCGCCGGACAACGTGCCCGTGCTGGTCAAGCAGTTCAACGGGCACTACGCCGACTACGGCCTCGCCGGGATGCCCGGCGGGCAGGGCACGCTGCTCGGCGGCGAGGGCTACATGATCAACCCGAAGGCGTCGCCCGCGAAGGTCAAGGCCGGGCTCGAGTGGATCCAGTGGAAGTACCTCAACCCCGACCGCTTCGACGCCCACGTCAAGAGCTACGCGGACGGTCAGCAGCCCGTCGGCCTGCCCGCCACGCCGACGCCGGACATCTGGCAGGGCGCGGTGCGTGACCAGCAGAACGCGGTCAAGACCAAGTACGCCAACGTGCCCACGGCGAACTACGAGTCCTATCTGGACTCCTCCGCGACGGTGAAGGGCAGCGTCGAGCCGCCGAACGCGCAGCAGGTCTACGCGGCGCTGGACACCCTGATGCAGGCGGTGCTCACCGACCCGAACGCCGATCCGGGGCAGCTGCTGTCCGCGGCCGAGGCGAAGGTGAACAATGTCCTCGCCCAGGTCCGCTAGCGTGCTGGCGCCGGTCCGCCCGGCGGAGCCGCCCCGCGTCCGGCAGCAGGCCGGCCACGCGCGGCTCCGCCGGAAGATCGGCGAGAACGTCACCGCGTACGGCCTGCTCAGCCTCGCGCTCGTGGTGTTCGCGGTGTTCTCCTGGTACCCGGTCGTCCGCGGGGTGCTGCTGAGCTTCCAGCAGGTGGACTTCGTGAACCCGCCGACGTGGGTCGGGCTGGACAACTTCGTGCGGCTGGTGCACGACCCGTTGTTCGGCGTCGCGTGGCGCAACACGCTGCTGTTCACCGGGCTGGCGCTGGTGCTCGGGTTCGCGGTGCCGTTCGTGACGGCCGTGCTGCTCAACGAGATGCGGCACGCGCGGGCGTACTTCCGGCTGCTGGTGTACCTGCCCGTGATGCTCCCGCCGGTGGTGACGGCCTTGCTGTGGCGGTGGTTCTACGACCCCGGCACGGGCCTGTTCAACAGCGCGCTACACGCCGTCGGGCTGCCGGGCTCGCACTGGATCGACTCGCCCGACACCGCGATGCTGTCGCTCGTGCTCGTCTCGACGTGGGCGAACATGGGCAGCACCACGCTGATCTACCTGGCGCCGCTGCAGACCATTCCCGGCGAGCTGTACGAGGCGGCGGAGCTGGACGGCGCCGGGATCTTCCGGCGGCTGCGGCACGTGACCGTGCCGCAGACCCGGTTCGTGCTGCTGGTGCTGCTGCTGTTGCAGATCGTCGCGACGATGCAGGTGTTCACCGAGCCGTACGTGATGACGGGCGGCGGTCCCGACGACTCGACGGTCACCGTGTTGCTGCTGCTCTACCGCTACGCCTTCGTCTACAACGACTTCGGCACGGCGAGCGCGATGAGCCTGCTGCTGTTCGCCGCGCTGGCCGTCTTCTCCGCCGCCTACGTCCGGCTCACCCGGAAGTCCGATTAGGAGGGACGACATGCGCACGATCGTTTCTCCCGCACAACTGCGCAGCCGGCGCGGGCGGCTCATCTACTGGTCGCTGCTCGTGCTGCTGCTGGCGGCGTTCACACTGGCGTTCCTGTTCCCGCTGTACTGGGCCGCCACCGGCGCGATGAAGTCCCCCGGCGAACTCGCCCGCACGCCACCCACGGTGGTGCCGCGGGTGTGGCACCCGGAAAGCTACGTCCAGGCGTGGCAGCAGATGGACCTCGGGCGCTACTTCCTGAACACGGTCGTCGTCGCGGGCGGGGCGTGGCTGGTGCAGCTCGTGGTGGACGTGCCCGCCGCGTTCGCGCTGTCGAAACTGCGGCCGAAGCTGGGCAACGCCGTGCTCGGGCTGATGCTGGCCACGCTCATGCTGCCCGCGTCCGCCCTGCTGGTGCCCACCTACCTCACCGTGACCGACGTGCCGCTGCTGCACCTCAACCTGCTCAACTCCCCGACCGCGATCTGGCTGCCCGCCGCGGCCAACGCGTTCAACATCTACGTCCTGAAACGGTTCTTCGACCAGATCCCCGACGAGCTGCTGGAGTCGGCGCGGCTCGACGGCGCCGGGCCGGTGCGCATCCTGCTGCGGATCGTGCTGCCGCTGTCCCGGCCGATCCTCGCGGTCGTGTCGATCTTCGCGGTCGTCACCGCGTGGAAGGACTTCATCTGGCCGCTGCTGGTGTTCCCCGATCCCGGGAAGCAGACGCTGAGCGTGCTGCTGCAGCGGGTGGCCATCGACATGCCGCTCAACCTGCTGGTCGCCGGGCTCGTGCTGGCCGGCGTGCCGATGGTCGCGTTGTTCCTGGTGTTCCAGCGGCAGATCCTCGCCGGGCTCGGCTCCGGCGCCTTCAAGGGCTGACCACTCGACAAGGAAGGGCAGTTCGTGAGCACTCCTGTGCCTGTTTCCCCCTGGTGGCGCGACGCGTCGATCTACCAGATCTACCCCCGCAGCTTCGCCGACGGCACCGGTGACGGCGTCGGCGACCTCAGCGGCATCCGCGCCCGGCTGCCCTACCTCGCCTCGCTCGGCGTGGACGCGCTGTGGTGCACCCCGTGGTACCCCTCCCCGATGGACGACGGGGGTTACGACGTCGCCGACTTCCGTGACGTGGACCCGGTGTTCGGCACCCTCGGCGAGGCCGAGGCGCTGATCGCCGACGCACACGGGCTGGGGCTGCGGGTGATCATCGACATCGTCCCCAACCACTGTTCCGACGAGCACCCGTGGTTCCGGGCCGCGCTCGCCGCCGGACCGGGTTCGCCCGAGCGCGAACGGTTCTGGTTCCGCACCGGCCGCGGGCGCGACGGCGAGCTGCCGCCGAACAACTGGCGGTCGCGGTTCGGCGGCCCGGCGTGGACGCGGGTGCCCGACGGCGAGTGGTACCTGCACCTCTACAGCCCGCGGCAGCCGGACCTCAACTGGGAGCACCCGCAGGTGCGGGCCGAGTTCGAGGACGTCCTGCGGTTCTGGTTCGACCGCGGCGTGGACGGCTTCCGCATCGACGTCGCCGACGGCCTCGTCAAGGACCCCGCGCTGCCCGACACCCCACCCGGCGACGAGACCCCGTTCTCGGGACGGGAAGGGCTGCACGACATCTACCGGTCCTGGCGGAAGATCGCGGACAGCTACCCGGGGCAACGGGTGCTGGTCGCGGAGATGTGGTTGCCGGACGCGGCGAAGGCGGCGGCGTACCTGCGGCACGACGAGCTGCACGCGGCGTTCAACTTCGACTTCCTCGTGTGTCCGTGGGAGGAGCCGCGGTTCCGTTCGGTCATCACGAAAACCCTCGACAACCACCGCGCCGTGGGCGCTCCGGCCGCGTGGGTGCTGTCCAATCACGACGTGACGCGCCCGGTCACGCGTTACGGCCGCAGCGGTGACACCGGGTTCGACTTCGCCGATCGCCTGCACGGCACGCCGGTCGACCGCGAGCTGGGCACCCGGCGCGCGCGGGCGGCGGCGTTGCTGGCGATGGCCCTGCCCGGTGGGTTGTACGTGTACCAGGGCGAGGAACTCGGCCTGTGGGAGATCGAGGACATCCCGCCCGAGCTGCGCCAGGATCCCGTGTGGATACGCAGCGGCGGCACCGATCCCGGCCGGGACGGCTGCCGCGTGCCGATGCCGTGGTCCGGGTCGGCGCCGCCGTTCGGTTTCGGTTCCGGCGGCACGTGGTTGCCGCAGCCCGCGGAGTGGGCCGGGTACACCGTCGAAGCGCAGGAACGGGACCCGGGCTCGATGTTGTCGCTCTACCGACGCGGGTTGCGGCTGCGCCGTGAACATCCCGCGCTCGGCGACGGGGAGCTCGACTGGCTCCCCCTGGGCGAGTCGGTGCTCGCCTTCACCCGCGCGCCCGGTTTCGCGTGCGTCGTGAACTTCGGCGCCGAACCGGTTTCCCTGCCCCCGCACGAGGAACTGCTGCTCGCCAGCGGGGAGCTCACCGCCGACGGGCGGCTCCCCGCGGACACGACGGCCTGGCTTCGCCTGCTCTGAAGTCCCCTCGAAGAAAGGTGGTCCCCACCATGCACCCACCGCACCTCCGGCGTGGCGCCGCGGCACTCGCGGCGACCCTCGCCGCCGCCGGGCTGACCGTCCTGGCCACGGCCGCTCCCGCCCAGGCCGCGACGTGCCCGACGTCCGTCAACGCCGGGGCCAGCGTCCCGTTCGTCACGCTGGAAGCCGAATGCGCCACCACCAACGGATCGGCGATCGGTCCCGACTACACGCAGGGCAGCCTGGCGTCGGAGGCGTCCGGCAGGCGGGCCGTGCAGCTGACCGGGCAGGGCCAGTACGTCGAGTTCACGCTCACCGCGCCGGCGAACGCGGTCAACGTGCACTACAGCGTGCCGGACGGCCGCAGCGGCTCGCTTTCGGTGTACGTCAACGGCACGAAGCTCGCGGGCGGGCTGCCGGTGACCTCGCGCTACAGCTATGTCGACACCGGCTGGATCACCGGCTCGAAGACCCACCACTTCTACGACGACGCCCGGCTCCAGCTCGGCCAGAACCTCAGCGCCGGAGCCAAGGTCCGGTTGCAGGTGGACGCCGGGGACTCCGCCGCGCCCTACACGATCGACCTCGCGGACTTCGAGCAGGTCGGCGGCGCGGGCACCCGTCCGGCGAACTCGGTGACCGTCACCGACTACGGCGCCACGGCGAACGACAGCTCCGACGACACGCAGGCCTTCCGCAACGCCATCTCCGCCGCCCGCTCGCAGGGCAAGGAGGTGTGGGTACCGCCGGGCCGGTTCGAGATCCCGCAGGCGCTGCAGGTGGACCAGGTGACGATCCGCGGCGCGGGCAACTGGTACACGGTGTTGCACGGCAACAACGTCTTCAACAACGGCAGCGCCACCGGCAACATCAAGCTGTACGACTTCGCGGTGTTCGGGGACGTGACCGAGCGCAACGACGGCAGCCCGGACAACGCTTTCCACGGTGTGCTCGGTGCCGGTTCCGCCGTGTCGGGCCTGTGGATCCAGAACACCAAGTGCGGGCTGTGGCTGATGAACGGCGCGTCGAGCAACCTGACGATCGAGAACAACCGCATCCTCGACACGACGGCCGACGGCGTCAACTTCGACGGCAACGTCACGAACTCCGTGCTGCGCAACAACTACCTGCGCAACAACGGGGACGACGCGCTGGCGCTGTGGTCCAACGGCGCACCCGACAGCGGGAACACGTTGTCGCACAACACCGTCGTGCAGCCGAACCTCGCCAACGGCATCGCGATCTACGGCGGTGCGAACAACACCGTGACCGGGAACCTCGTGCAGGACACGAACGCGCTCGGCGGCGGGATCCTGGTCGGCAACCGGTTCAACTCGGTGCCGCTGTCCGGGACGGTCACGGTGTCGGACAACACGACGCTGCGGGCCGGGGCGCTCGACCCGAACTGGCAGTTCGGCGTGGCCGCGTTGTGGTTCGACGCGCGGGACACCGCGATCACCGGCGTGACCATCAACGTGACCGGCCTGCGCGCGATCGAAAGCCCGTATGCGGCGATCCAGTTCATCGACGGCAACGGGCAGGGCAAGACGATCCAGGGCGTGACCGTGAACGGCGCGCAGGTGCAGGGCGTGGGCACGTTCGTGGTGCAGGCGCAGACGACGGGTTCGGTGACGGTCAGCAACGTCACGGCGAGCGGCGTCGGCGTCACCGGCACGTACAACTGCCCGTACCCGTCGAACATCCCGCCGCTGGCGGTGAACGGCAGCGGCAACTCGGGGTGGAGCGGCACGTGGCTGGACTGCTCGACGTGGCCCGCGCCGAACTCGGGCAACCCGCAGCCGAGCGGCAACTTCGCCAAGGGCCGCCCGGTGACCGCGAGCAGCTCGACCGGCGGCTACCCCGCGCCGAACGCGGTGGACGGCAACGCGTCGACGTACTGGGAGAGCGCGAACGGCTCGTTCCCGCAGACGTTCACGGTGGACCTCGGCACGGCGCTGCCCGTGAGCCGGGTGGTGCTGAAGCTGCCGCCGTCGACGGCGTGGGGTGCCAGGACGCAAACGCTTTCGGTCCTCGGCAGCGGTGACGGCTCGGCGTACCAGACGCTGGTCTCGTCGCGCGGGTACACGTTCGACCCGGCGAGCGGCAACACGGCCACGGTCACGTTCCCGGCGGCGACGATCCGCTACCTCCGGCTCACCGTCACGGCGAACACGGGCTGGCCCGCGGCGCAGCTTTCGGAACTGGAGGCGTGGCAGTCGTGACGACCGGCCGTGAGGGGGCGCCGGCGGTGCCCCCTCACGGCCGCGTCCGGTCAGGCCTGCTGTGCGCCTGCCCGCCCGGCCTCGATCACGAACCGCGCGCGGTCGGTGATCGGGGCGCCGGGGCGGCTGACGTAGTCGACGATCCGGAAGTCCGCGGTCCACGAGTCGCGCGTGAGGACGTTGCGGACGTACCCGCGCTTGCGGTTGATGAACTTGATGTGCGGGTTCTCCCGCAGCTGCACCGCGTCGCCGGAGTTCTGGTCGGTGCCGTCGCCGCCGGAGGTGATCGAGGTGCCGACCAGTTCCGTCGCGACGGTGGCCGACGCGGGGTCCTCGAAGTCGGCTTTCACGTCCGCGACGTAGCTGGCGTGCACGTCGCCGGTGATGACCACGGGGTTGCTCGCCCGCGCCAGGTGGTCGCGCACCAGGTTGCGCTCGACGTAGTAGTCGTCCCACGCGTCGTCGCTGAACGAGTCGGCGTCGCCCGCGGTGAAGTCCCGCTGGGAGAAGAACACCTGCTGCGCCAGCACGTTCCAGCGCGCGGTCCGGCCCGCGAGGTTGCGCAGCAGCCACTCCTTCTGCGGTGCGCCCAGGATCGTGCGCGACGGGTCGAGCCGCGCGTCGCCCGCCACCTGCACGTCGCGGTACTGCCGGGTGTCGAGCAGGTGGAAGTCCGCGAGGTCGCCGAACGTCAGGCGCCGGTGGATGCGGATGTCCGGGCCGGACGGGCGCTGCGCGCGCCGCAGCGGCATGTGCTCGTAGTACGCCTGGAACGCCTGCGCCCGCCGCTGCCGGAACACCACCGGGTCCTGGTCGGGTTCGGTGTCGGGCTGCGAGTGGTCACCCGCCCAGTTGTTCTCGACCTCGTGGTCGTCGAACACCACGGCCCACGGGAAGGCCGCGTGCGCCGCCCGCAGGTCGGCGTCGCTCTTGTACTGCGCCAGCCGCACGCGGTAGTCGGCGAGGGTGAACGTCTCGGCCGCCGGGGAGTGCCCGCGGCCGATCGAGCCCTGCGCCGAGCCCTCGTAGATGTAGTCGCCGAGGAACGCGACGAGGTCGAGGTCCTCGTCCGCCAGGTGCCGGTGCGCGGTGTAGAAGCCCTCGGGGTAGTTCTGGCAGCTGGCGAACGCGAAGGCGAACCTGTCCAGCCGCGCGCCCGGCCGCGGCGCGGTCTTCGTGCGGCCCACCGGGCTGAGCTGGTTGCCCACGCGGAACCGGTAGAAGTACTCGGCACCGGGGCGTAGGCCGGACACCTCGGCGTGCACCGAGTGCGCGGACTCCGGCCGCGCGAACTCGACACCCGCGCGTACCACGTGCCGGAACCGCTCGTCCGCCGCGATCTGCCACTCCACCGGCACCACGCGGCGCGGCATCCCGCCGAGGCCGTCCGGCGCGAGCGGGTCCGGCGCGAGCCGCGTCCACAGCACCACGCCGTCGGGCCAGGGGTCGCCGGACGCGACGCCGAGGGTGAAGGGGTCGCGGACCGGGCTCGCGGAGGCGGTGCCCCAGCCGGAGACGGCGACCGCGCCGAGCGCGGCGGTCCCGGCGAGGAGGACTTGACGGCGGGTGGTGGAGGGTTCGGACATGCGTCACCTTTTCGGGGGTTCGGGAGAAAGGCGCGCAAACGGTAGATCCGGGACGTTGCGCCCCGCCGAAGCGCCGGTGACGGGCGGATTGAGCGGCGGCGTAGAACCGGCGACCACCTCCCGCACCAGTCCCCAGCCCACGACGGCGGCCACGGCCGAGGCGAGCACCACCGCGGCCGTGGCCGAGTCCGGCGTGAACACCAGCTCACCGCGCCTGCCGAGCACGAACCCGTCGTACACGTACCAGCCGAACACAGCGGTGCCGAACGCCGGGGCCGGGTCCGCCACCGCCGCCACCACCCCGGCCGCCACGGCGAGCGCGACCAGCGACTCCAGGGGGTGCCGCGTGGCGCCCGCCGCGACCGACGCCGTCGCCACGACGACCACCAGCACGAACCCCACCGGGAACCCGGAACCGCCGGGCAACCTCCACCGCATGCGGTCAGTGCACTTCGGGTTTCCCGCGCCGGAACCCTTCTTGCCGGAATCCGTGCGCCGCCGGCCGGGTCTTGACGGCTTCCTGACGCTCAGGCCTTGACGGCCCCCGCGGTCAGCCCCCGCACAAGTGCCTTCTGCAGCAACAGGAAGCCCACCACGACGGGGATGCTCACGACGAGTGACGCCGCCATGACCTGGTTCCAGTACACGTTCGCCTCCGTGGCGTACGCGCGCAGGCCCACGGCGAGCGTCCTGGTGTCCGTGTTCGTCAGCACCGACGCGAACAGCACCTCCGTCCACGCCGTCATGAACGCGTAGATCGTCACCGCCGCGACACCCGGCAGCGCCGCGGGCAGCACGACCCGCACCAGCGCGCCGATCGGCGTCGCGCCGTCGACCAGCGCCGCCTCGTCGAGCTCGCGCGGGATCGAGTCGAAGTACCCGACCAGCAGCCAGATCGCGAACGGCAGCGAGAACGTCAGGTACGTCAGGATGAGCCCGAAGCGGCTGCCGAACAACGACGTCCCGCTCGCGCGGTCGAGGTTGACGTAGATCAGGAACAGCGGCAGCAGGAACAGGATCCCGGGCAGCATCTGGGTCGACAGCGCCATCCCGAGGAACGGCGCCCGCCCGCGGAACCGGTACCGGCTCAGCCCGTACGCCGCCAGTATCGCGATCAGCACCGACAGCACGCTCGCGCCCAGCGAGATCCACACGCTGTTCACGAAGTACTGCGCCAGCGGCACCGTCCGCCACATGTCCACGAACGGCTGCAGCGTGAACGTCGACGGGATCACCGTGAACGGCCCCTGCACGTCCCGCAGCGGCTTCAGCGACGACACGAGCATCACGTACAGCGGCACCGCCACGAACACCGTGAGGGCCACGACGACAACGACGCGGACAGCCTTCGAGCTGGTCGCCTCACGCATCGCCCCGCCTCCGTCCCGACACCAGCATGTACACCCCGGAGACCAGCAGCAGGAACAGCAGCACCAGCACCGACATCGCGGAACCGAGGCCGAAGTTCCAGGTGACGAACGAGGACTGGTAGATGTGCACGGCGAGGATGTCGCCCCCGGCGGGCGCGACCGCGCCGAACAACGTGTACGGCACCGTGAAGTCGTTGAAACTCCACAGGAACAACACGAGCAGCAGCACCCGGTTGACCGGGCGCAGCATGGGCAGCGTCACCCGGCGCAGCTGCTGCCACGGCCCGGCACCGTCCACTTCGGCCACCTCGTACAGCTCGTTCGGGATGCTCTGCAGCCCCGCGGTGATGGTCAGGAACGCGTACGGCCACAGCCGCCACACCGTCACCACCACGAGGCTGATGAAGCTGTTCCCGCCCACGAGCCAGAACGGCCGCTCGTCGGTCAGCCCGAGCCAGTCCACCAGCACCGTGTTCACCAGCCCGGTGTCGCGCTGCAGCATGAACCGCCACGTGATGACCGCGGCGAACACCGGTAACGCGAACGGCACGAGGAACAGCGTGCGCAGCACTCCCCTGCCGGGGAACGGTTTCTGCAGCGCCACCGCACCCGCCAGGCCGAGCAGCCAGCACACCGCGACCACGATCACCGAGTACGCGAGCGTGACCCCGAACGAGCGCAGCAGCTCGGTCCCGGCCGGTGAGGCGAGGTCCGCGGCGAGCGCGAAGTTGTGCAGCCCGACGAACGGCGACTTCGTCCAGTTCCGCAGCGTGAACTGGTTGATCTGCTGCAGGCTCATCCACACGCCGACGAGCATGGGGATGACGTGCACCGCCAGTTCGGCGACCAGCGCGGGCAGCAGCAGTGCGTAGGGCAGCCAGCGCCGCGAAACGGGCCGGCGCCGGCGGTCCCCGTGCGGCCGGGCGGAGGACGCCGGCCGCACGGGTGCGTCGAGGCTCATCCGCCGCTCTTCATCTGCTGGTTGGCGGCGGTCAGCTTGGCCTTGACGGCGGCGTCGTCGACCCTGGTGCCGCTCGCGGCCGACGCCATCAGCTCCTTGACGGCGGTGCCGATGAGCGTCTCGAACTGCGACTCCTTGGGGATCATCGGCATCGACTCCGCCGCGTTCGCCAGCACCTGCCGGAACGTGCCGATGAGCGGCGTCTGGAACTGCGGGTCCTGGTAGGCGGCGCTCACGACGGGCAGCGAACCGAGCTTGCCGTTCAGCACCTTCTGCTCGTCGACGCCGGTCATGAAGTCGATGAACTTCAGCGCCCCGTCGAGGTTCTTGCTGCCGGCGAAGGCGGCGATGTTGATGCCGGCGACGTGGCTGGAGACCTTCGCCCCGCCCGGCGGCAGCGGGTCCACGACCGGGATCGGCACGACGCCGTACTGGCTCTCGTCCATCCCGTTGGTCTTGAGCGGCTGGACCGCGTTGTTCTGGAACATGATCATCGCGGTCTTGCCGCTCGCGAAGTCACGCATCAGCTCGGTGTTGTTCTGGTGCTCGGCGTCGCTGGGGTTGACCACCCCGCTGGAGAGCAGGTCCACGTACTGCTTGATGCCCGCCACCATCTGGGGCGAGTCGAAACCGGGCTCGTCGCCCTGGAACAGCTGGGCGCCGTGCTGCCTGCCGAACATGAACGCGAAGTGCGCGCCCTCGGTGTAGCTGGCGCCCTCGATGCCCATACCCCACTGGCCCTTGCCGGCGTCGGTGAGCCGCTTCGCGTCGTCCACGAGCTCCTGCCACGTCGTGGGCGGCTGCAGTCCCGCGTCGGCGAACTTCTTCTTGTTGTAGAACAGCCCGTACGCCAGGCCGTACAGCGGCACGGCCGCCGGCGGCTGACCCGCGGCGCCCGTCGCCGCCATGCTGGTGGCGAGGAACTTCTCGCGGCCGCCGACCTTCGCGAAGGTGGCGTCGTCGAACGGCTGCAGCGCGCCGGTGGCCTGCAGGGAGGCCGACCACGTGTTGCCGATGTTGAGCACGTCGGGGCCGGAGCCGCTCGTGGTCGCCGTGAGGATGCGGTTCAGCAGGTCGGGCCAGGCGATGACCTCCAGGTTCACGTGGATACCGGTCTGCTGCTCGAACTTGTCGAGCTCCGGCTGGAGGATCTGCCGGTCCTCCTCGAGGCTGCCCGCCTGGTTGCTCGCCCAGTAGGTCAGGGTCTTGCCGTCCGAGGACGACGAACCGGAACCACAGGCGGTGATACCCAGTGCGAGCAACAGGACGGCCAGCACGGCCGCGGTCTTCGATGACCTCACGTTCGCTCCCGGTGCGATGGGGTGTGGTGACGCGTGCCACACCTTGCAATGAACCGGTTAAGTTGTCAATGCCTGCGGCCGGTGCTTGCCCTCGCGACCAGCACCGGTTGCTCCGTCCGGACGTCCGCGGGCCGCTCACCGGCGATCGCCGCGAGCAGCAGCCGGACCGCGTCGGTGCCCCTTTCGTAGATCGGCCTGCGGACCGCGGTGAGCGCCGGGCGCACCAGACGGCACAGCGTGGAGTCGTCCCACGCGATCAGCGACAACCGCTCCGGCACCGGCAGCCCGAGCTCCTGCGCCACACCCAGTGCCGCGACCGCCATGACGTCGTTGTCGAACACCATCGCCGTCGGCGCGTCCCCCGCCGTCAGGATCCGCCGCACCACCACGGCGGCGCCCTCGTCGGAGTAGTCGGCGTGCACGGTGGTGGCGTCGAGGCCGAGCGCCACCGCTTCGGCCTCGAACGCGTTGGTGCGGGTCCGGGTGTGCACGAACTCCGGCGGCCCGGCCACCCGCACGACCCGCCGGTGCCCGAGCGCGGCCAGGTACCGCAGCACCTCGGTCATCGCCACCCCGTCGTCGGTCCACACGCACGGCAGCCCGCCCACGCCGTCCGGCCCGCCCAGCACGACGGCGGGCAGCCCCATCTCGGCCAGCAGCGGCACGCGGGGGTCGTCCACCCGCAGGTCCACCAGCAGCACGCCGTCGACCCTGCGCTCGGCCCACCACCGGCGGTAGGTGGCCAGCTCGGCCGACGCGTTGTCGGTGACCTGCAGCAACAGGGCGAAGGGACTGCCCGTGAGCGCGGCCTCGATGCCCGCGAGCAGGTGCATGAAGTACGGCTCGGCGGCCAGCACCCTGGCCGGCCGGTCGATCACGAGGCCGAGCGCGCCGGCCCGCCCGTCGGACAACGCCCTCGCGGCACTGCTGGGCGCCCAGCCCAGGCTCTGCGCGATCTCCAGGATCCTGGCGCGGGTGGACTCGGCCACGCCGGGCCTGCCGTTGAGGGCGTAGGACACCGCCCCCTTGGACACCCCGGCCGCCTTGGCGATGTCGGCTATCGTCGGGCGCTTCATGCCACCTCTGTCGTTCGTGGAACCTTCCCCGGGAAAACAGTAGCCGATCAGCGGCATTGACTTAACCGGTTAACCTCAGTACACACGAACGCATGACTTTGCGGCGCCGCACGCTCCACGACGGCTGGCTCCTCCGCCCCGTCGGCGGTTCGGGTTCCGGCGAAGTGCCCGCTCCGGTCGGCGCGGCACCGGTGCGCGCGAGCGTGCCCGGCTGCGTCCACACCGACCTGCTGGCCGCCGGCCTGGTCCCCGACCCGTACCTCGACGAGAACGAAGCGCGGCTGGCGTGGATCGGCCGCGTGGACTGGCGGTACGAGACCGAGTTCGAGCACGCCCCTGGCGAGTCCATTGTGGACCTGGTGTGCGACGGGCTGGACACGGTCGCCCGGCTGGAGCTCAACGGCACCGAGATCGGGACCACCGCCAACATGCACCGCGGATACCGCTTCGACGTCACGCACCTGCTCACCCCGGGTACCAACCGGCTCGCGATCACCTTCACCAGCGCGCTCGACCACGCCGAGGCGCAGCGGGAGCACTACGGCGACCTGCCGCACACCAACGACCACCCGTTCAACCTCGTGCGCAAGATGGCCTGCAACTTCGGCTGGGACTGGGGTCCGGTGCTCGTCACGGCGGGCATCTGGCGCCCGATCGCGCTCGAACAGTGGCGGCGGGCGCGGCTGGCTTCGGTCCGCCCGCTCGTCACGGTCGACGGGAACACCGGGCACGCCGAGGTGCACATCGCCCTGCAGCGGGAGGACGACGCACCTGTCGAGGTGCGGGTGTCGCTGGCAGGGCAGGAGGTGGCCACGACCACGTCCGAAGAGTCCACTGTGGTCACCGTGGACGTGCCTGAACCCCGGCTGTGGTGGCCCCGCGGCTACGGGGAACAACACCGCTATCCGCTCGAAGTCGTCCTGTCCACGCCCGAGGGCGAGGAGCTGGACCGGTGGTCGCGGCAGGTCGGGTTCCGGTCGGTGGAGCTGGACACGAGCGCGGACGAGCACGGCACGGCCTTCCGGTTCGTCGTCAACGGCAAGCGAGTGTTCGCCAAGGGCGCCAACTGGATCCCCGACGACTGCTTCCCGCACCGCGTCGGCCGGGACCGCTACGCACGGCGGTTCACGCAGGCGACCGACGCCGGGGTGAACCTGCTGCGCGTGTGGGGCGGCGGGATCTACGAGAGCGACGAGTTCTACGACCTCGCCGACGAACGGGGAATCCTGGTGTGGCAGGACTTCCTGTTCGCCTGCGCCGCGTACCCCGAGGAGGAGCCGCTGCGCGGGGAGGTCGTGGCCGAGGCCCGGGAGGCGGTGACCCGGCTGGCACCGCACCCGAGCCTCGTGCTGTGGAACGGCAGCAACGAGAACGTCTGGGGCTACCACGACTGGGGCTGGCAGCCGCGCCTCGGCGACCGGACGTGGGGGCTGGGCTACTACACCGACGTCCTGCCGAAGATCGTCGCGGAGCTGGACCCCACCCGGCCGTACTGCCCCAGCAGCCCGTGGTCGTTCTCCGCCGAGCGCCACCCGAACGACCCCGATCACGGCTGCACGCACCTGTGGGACGTGTGGAACCAGCGCGACTACCTCGGCTACCTCGACTACACGCCGAGGTTCGTGTCGGAGTTCGGTTTCTGCGGCGCGCCCACGGCCACCACGCTGCACCGCGCGTTGTCCGGTGACCTCACGCCGGACTCCCCCGGCGTGATCGCGCACAACAAGGCGGCGAACGGCCCGGCGAAACTGGCCGCCCGGCTCGCCGAGCACTTCCCGCCGCCGGCGGCGTTCCCGGCGTGGCACTGGGCCACGCAGCTCAACCAGGCACGCGCGATCGGGCTCGGGATCCGGCACTTCCGGTCGCTCGCCCCGGACTGCGCGGGCACGATCGTGTGGCAGCTCAACGACTGCTGGCCGGTGATCTCGTGGTCCGTTGTGGACGGTGACGAGCGGCTGAAGCCCGCCTGGTACGCGTTGCGCGACAGCTACGCGGACCGCCTCGTGACCATCGGCAGGCGCGGCGACCGGCTCGTGCTGACGGCGGTCAACGACACGGACCGGCCGTGGCAGGCGGAGCCGCTGCTGCGGCGGATCGGCTTCGACGGCACCGAGCACGTACGCAGCTCGCTGGCGCTGGACGTGCCCGCGCGCGGCATGGCACGGCACGAGGTCCCCTTGCCGCTGGCCGAACCCGACGAACCCGCCGCGGAACTGCTCGTCGTGGACACCCCCGACGCGAAACGCGCCACCTGGTTCTTCGCGCCCGACCTCGAACTCCGCCTGCCGGAAGCCCGCTACCGCGCCGAACCGCGGCCCGTGCCCGGCGGGTACGAGGTGTGGGTCACGGCGGAGACGCTGCTGCTCGACCTCACCCTGCTGGCCGACCAGGCCGCGGAAAGCGCTGTCAGCGACGAAGCACTGCTGACCGTGCTGCCCGGGGAGACGGTCACCTTCGGCGTCCAGGCGCCGAAGGCGGCCGATCCCGCCGCTTTCGCCGAAGTACTGCACACCGCCAACGAACTCGCCAGGAGGGCCCACTGATGCGTGCCATGCCGGAAGGATTCCGCTGGGGGGTCGCCACCGCCTCCTACCAGATCGAGGGCTCGGTGGACGTGGACGGCCGTGCACCGTCCATTTGGGACACCTTCAGCGCGACGCCGGGTGCGGTGCGCCACGGGGACACGGGCGCGATCGCGTGCGACCACTACCGGCGCTGGCAGGAGGACTTCGGGCTACTGTCCGAGCTGGGCGTGACTTCGTACCGGTTCTCGCTGGCGTGGCCGCGGATCGTGCCGGACGGCACGGGCGCGGTGAACCAGGCGGGCCTCGACCACTACCGCAGGCTCGTCGACGACCTGCTGGAGCGCGGCATCGAGCCCGCGGTCACGCTGTACCACTGGGACCTGCCGCAGGCGCTGCAGGACAAGGGCGGCTGGGCCGAGCGCGTGACGATCGACGCGTTCACCCGCTACGCCGAGGTGGTGGCGGAGGCGCTCGGCGACCGCGTGCCGAGGTGGATCACGTTGAACGAGCCGTGGGTTTCGTCGTTCGTGGGCTACGGCAGCGGGCGGCACGCGCCCGGTCTCACCGACGGCCGGTCGGCGCTGCTCGCCGCGCACCACCTGCTGTGCGCGCACGCCGCGGCGGTGCCGGTGCTGCGGGGAGCCGGCGGGCAGGTCGGCATCACGCTGAACCTCTCCCCCATCCGCGCGGTCAGCGACGACGAGGCGGACGTGGCGGCCGCGCGCCGGATGGACGGCTGCCAGAACCGGTGGTTCCTCGACCCCGTGCTGACCGGGCGGTACCCGGAGGACATGGTGTCGTGGTACGGCTTCGAGGACGTGGTCGCCGACGGTGACCTGGAGGCGATCTCCGCGCCGCTGGACTTCCTCGGCGTCAACTACTACACGCGCACGCACATCGCCGCCGGGGAGCGGGCCGGGCTGCGGCACCCGCTGCGCCCGGCGCTCGACGCGCACCAGGTGCACCCCGAGGGGCTGCCGCGCACGCAGATGGGCTGGACCATCGAACCGGACGGGCTGCGCGAGCTGCTGGTCCGGCTGCGGGACGACTACCCCCGCCTGCCGCCGATCCTGATCACCGAGAACGGCGCCGCGTTCGACGACTACGCCGACCCGGAGGGCGGCATCGACGACGAGGAGCGGGTCGAGTTCCTGGCCGGGCACCTGTCGGCGCTGCGTGACGCCGTCGACGAGGGGGTCGACGTGGCGGGCTACTTCTGCTGGTCGCTGATGGACAACTTCGAGTGGGCGGAGGGCTACGCCCGCCGGTTCGGGCTGTACTACGTGGACTACCCGACGCAGCGGCGCACGGCCAAGGCGAGCGCCCGCTGGTACGCCGACGTCGTGCGGCGCAACGCTTTGCCGGACTGAGCGATCGAGGGGTGGCCGGGTTTCCCGCCGGCCACCCCGTCCCGCTCAGACGCTGTTGGCGATGCGCTCGTGGTCCCGTTCGCCCTCGCGGGTCTGGATACCGGCGGCGAGCAGCTTGTGGGCGAGCTCGGTGACCTCGTCGCCGAACGCCGCGAACAGCCCCTCGTTCTCCACGACGTAGGCGGCTCGCGGGATCGGCGGCGCGACCGCGTCGACCGCGGCCTTGGTGATCGGGATGACCTCCGGCCGCAGGCCGGCGATCCGGCGGGCGAGGGTGCCGACGAACGCGTCGAGTTCCGCCGCGGGCAGCGCGCGGTTGATCAGGCCGTACCGTTCCGCGAGCTCCGCGTCCACGAGTTCGGCGCCGAGGATGAGCTCGAGCGCGCGAGCCCGGCCCACGAGGCGCGTCATGTTCACGGTGCCGCCGCCACCCGGCAGGATCCCCAGCAAGGACTCCGGCTGCCCCTGCCCCGACCTGCCGATCGCGGCGAAGCGCATGTCCAGGTACATGAAGAACTCGTTGCCCGCACCGCGCGCGAAGCCGGCGAGCTTGCCGATGGTGACCTGCGGCAGTGAGCGGACCTCCTCGCTCATCGCCTGGAGGATGTTCATCCCCTCGGGCACGGGCGCGTCCGGTGCGGCCGCGATGGCGGCGCGGGTGGCCGCGGGCAGCGCGTCCGGGTCGGTCAGGTAGGCCATGTCCCCGTGCGCGACGAAGAACTCCGGGTCAGCGCTTTCGAAGACGATGACGCGGACGTCGGCGTCGTGCCGCACGCGCGCGACGAACGCCCGGAGTGACGGCAGCAGGACCGCGTCCATCAGGTTGAGCGGTGGGTGGTCGATCGTGACGGTCGCGACTCCGTCCGAGACGTCGATCCTCAGTCCGGGGAGGTCGTCGTAGCTCATCAGCTGGCTCCGTTTCATGCTTCTCAGTGCCCTGTCTGACACTGAGTATCAGGTTCTGAACCCGTGTTCAGAAGAGCAAACCAGTGTGGCGGAGTACACTCGTTGTCATGAGCGCCGCACCAGTGGGAACACGGGAGATCGGCCGGCATGCGGTGCGAGCGGAGCTGGCCCGCGTGGCGTTCAACAAGTTCTGCCTGACCGGCTTCAACCAGGTCACCTTCGCCGACCTCGCCTCGGCCGCCGGGGTGTCGCGCAGCACCTTCCTGCGCTACTTCGGCACCAAGGAGGACGTGGTCCTGTTCGTCTTCGACCCCGTCGGTGACGTCATCGCCGACGCGCTCGACGCCGACCGGACCCACCGGGACGACTGGGCCAGGCTGCGTGACGCCGTGGAGGCCGCCGTGACGTTCCTCGTGCGCGACGTCCAGGAACTCGTGACGATCCTCGGCCTCATCGACCAGACCCCGGCCCTGTGCGCACGGCTCCGCGAGAAGCAGGCCGAATGGCGCCCGGGTATCGCCGCGCGGCTGGAGAAGACGACCTCCCCGGCCGGCCGGGCGTCGGTCGTCGCGAACGTCCGCGCCGCGGCAGCGCTCGAATGCCTGTGGATCGTCCTCGGGCAGTGGAGTGCCGGCGGCGGCGAGGAGGACCTCGGCGCGCTGCTGGACGCCGCGTTCGCCGCCTTCTCGACGCCGCAAAGCCCGGCGTGACGCGGATCGGCGCCCAGGAGCCGGGCCGGTTTCAGGATCGCCGAGGCAGCGCCGCCGACACCAGCACCGCCACCGCACCGGCACCACGCGCCGAGCAGAGCTGGCAGATCTTCGGGCTGGGCGTGGTCCAGTGGCTCGGCGGGCAGCAGTCCGGTGTGGACCTCGGCACCGCCGCCCCGCGGTTCGGCCTCTTCCTCGACGTGCTCCTGCGCGGGCTGCCCGCCCGCACGCCCGTCGAGCACCCGCGTTGTTAGGCTTCCTCCAATGCCGCCCCGCCTGACCCAGGAACGAGAAGACGAGATCCTCGCCGTCGCGTTCGAGTTGATGATGGAACAGGGCCTCGACCGCGTCACGATCGACGCCGTCGCCGCGCGGGCCGGTGCTTCGAAGGCCACCCTCTACCGGCGCTGGCCGAGCAAGGACGAACTCTTCATCGCGGCCGTCCAGCGCCTGGGCCGCGACGCGTTCCGCGTACCCGACGAGGGCAGCTTCCGCGAGGACGTGCTCGCCGCGCTCAGGAACAGCGCCCGCTGGCTCGCCGAGAACCGCGCCGTCGTCCAGTTCCTCATCTACGCCTCGCGCCGCGAGCCCGCGCTGGAACGCGAGCTGCAGCGCCAGGTCGCCGAACCGCACGACGCCGTGTGGCTGACGCTCATCGAGCGCTGGCGCGGCCGCGAGGGGATACGCCCCGGCATCGACCTCGGCTGGCTGCACCGCGTCTGCGAAGGCCTGTTCACCAGCCAGCTCCTGCCGAACGAACCCGCACTGACCGACGAGTACCTCGTGCGCTTCACCGACGAGATCGTCCTGCCCCTGTTCACCGTCTCCTGACGACCGGTCGTGCAGTCACCGGGCCCCGCCTTGACATCGATGAGTACGGAACAGTACCGTTTCAATTAGGTAAGCCTAAGAGGGAGGCCGCCATGTCCCTGCTGCCGAAGCGGCAGACCCCGGAAACGCGCAGCCTGGTCCGGGCCCACGTCGTGCACGTCGAGCGCACGTCGGAGCACTTCGCCACCGTGACGCTCGGCGGCCCCGGCCTCGCTGCGTTCGAACCGCTCGGCGGCGACCAGTGCTTCCGCCTGTTCTTCCGTCGGGAGGGCCAGGACGCACTGCGCCTGCCCACCGCCGCCGGGAACGGCTGGATCGTGCAGACCCTGCTGATGCGGGCGGAGGTCCGGCCGTGGGTGCGCAACTACACGGTGCGGGCGTTCCGCCGGGAGCCGCTCGAACTGGACGTCGAGTTCGCGCTGCACGCCGACGGCGGGCCGGGCGGGGCGTTCCCGCTGCGGGCCCGGCCCGGCGAAGAGGTCGGGCTGTTCGACGAGGGCCGGACGTACCTCCCACCGGAGGGCGCGCGGCGGCAGCTGCTCGTCGCCGACGAGACCGCCGTGCCCGCGGCGCTGGCGATCCTGGAGACCGCCCCGGCGGACCTGGCGGCGACGGTCCTGCTCGAAGTCCCCGCCAAGGACGACGTGCACGACGTGTCCGCACCGTCCGGTGTGGACATCACGTGGCTCCCGCGCGAAGGCACCGCCAGGCCGGGGCAACTCGCACTGGAAGCGCTTACCGCAAACGCTTTCCCCCAGCCCCACTATGCGTGGATCGCCGGGGAGAGCGCGCTGGCCACCGGGGCGCGCCGGTACCTGCACCGGGAACGTGAGGTGCCCAAGTCCGCCATCGCGTTCTTCGGCTACTGGCGGCTCGGCCGGTCCGCACCGGGATGACCGACCACCTGATCACGAGGAGAAACACCATGTCCACCACCACCGAACTGCCCGCCGTGGTGCGCCAGCTGCGCTGGGAGGCGGCCGGCGTCGTCTCGGTCGAGCTGAGCGACCCCGACGGCAAGGACCTGCCGCCGTGGCAGCCCGGCGCGCACATCGAACTCGTGCTGCCCACCGGGATCGCCCGGCAGTACTCGCTGTGCGGCTCCCCCGACGACCGGTCGGCCTACCGGATCGGTGTGCTGCGGGAACGCGCGAGCCGCGGCGGTTCCGAGTACGTGCACAGCTACCTGCGGCCGGGGCAGCCCGTGCGCATCCGGCCGCCCCGCGACAACTTCGGGTTCTCGCGGGCGCGGTCCTACCTGTTCATCGCGGGCGGCATCGGGATCACGCCGATCCTGCCGATGGTGCGCCAGGCGCAGGCGTGGGGCGCGCCGTGGCAGCTCGTCTACGGCGGGCGGCACGCGTCATCGATGGCGTTCCTGGAGGAGCTGCGGGACTACGAGGACCGCGTGTTCGTGTACCCGGAGAACGAGGTCGGCCTGATCCCGCTCGACGACTGGCTCGGCACGCCGAGGGACGGCACCGAGGTCTACGCCTGCGGGCCGGAGCCGCTGCTGAGCGCCGTCGAGGCGCGGACCGCGCACTGGCGGCCGGGCACGCTGCACCTCGAACGCTTCAAGGCCAGGCCGAAACCGGCCGCCGAGGACACCGCCGTCGAGGTGGTGTGCGCGCAGTCCGACGTCGCGGTCACCGTGCCGCCGGGCCGCAGCATCCTGTCCGCGCTGGAGGACGCCGGGGTCGCGGTGGCCGCGTCGTGCCGGGAAGGGATCTGCGGCACCTGCGAAACCCGCGTGCTGGAAGGGGTTCCCGACCACCGCGACGACATCCTGTCCGAAGAGGACCGGGCGGCGGGCGACCGCATGTACGTGTGCGTGTCCCGCGCCAGCACCCCCCGTCTCGTGCTCGACGTGTGAGGAGGAAGACCATGATCGCGGCCGACAACTACCGGGCGATCGACATCGCGCGGGTGCGCGAGATCATCGGCCACCCGATGCCGTTCATCGCGGAGAAGAAGGAACCGTGCGTGGGCGAGTTCGCCGCCCGGTTCATCGCGCACAGCACGTTCTTCTGCGTGTCCACCGCCGACGACGAGGGCCAGGTCGACACGAGCCCGAAGGGCGACCCGCCCGGTTCGGTGCGCGTGCTGGACCCGTGGACGATCGCGATCCCCGACCGGCCGGGGAACAAGCTCGCGGACTCCTTCGAGAACATCACGCGCAACCCGGCGGTGGGGCTGGTGTTCTTCGTGCCCGGGCTGCGCGAATGCGTGCGCGTCAACGGGGACGCGTTCATCAGCGACGACCCGGAACTGCTGGAAATGCTCAGCGCGGACGGGAAACCCGCGCTGCTGGCGACCGTCGTGCGGGTGCGGGAGGTGTTCTCGCAGTGCGGCAAGGCGGTGATCAGGGCGAAGCTCTGGGAGGGCGACGAGCGGGGCCTCGCGGACGCGGTGACGCTCGGCGGCGACGTGTCGGCGCTCATGCTCGCCGAGAACGCCGCCAAGATGGCGGACAGCCTCGGCGAGCACGTGACCCAGCTGAGCGCGATGCTGGAACACTCCTACCGCACGGAGCTGTTCTAACGCATGTATCGAAGTGGTTTGCGGGCCGGTGCGGGTAGCGGCCCCACCCGTCTCCCACCACCGCCCTCAACGGACGCGCTCCGCGCACTGAGCCGATTCAAGGCGGCCCCTCGCTCCGGGATCGCCGACTCATGACCCCCCACCCGCCAGCCCGACCACCACCCCTCAAGGACGCTCCGCGGCGGTGCCTTCCACCACGTCGGCGCTGTCCTCGCGAGGAACCCCCCGCCCGTCACCCACCACCACCGTCAACGGACGCGCTCCGCGCGGCCAATCCCATTCAAACCCGCGGCGGCGCAAGCGGACGGCCCACAGCAAGCGGCTCCGCCGCTTCGAAACACCACCTAACGCACCGAGACCGACGTCAACGGCGCATCGCCGTGCTGCCAGTCCGGAGTGGACACCGCGAGATAACGCCCCGTGGCCCGCACGGCGACCACCGTACGACGGGTGGTGCGGCCTGGCACGGGAACGGGCGTGTAGGTCCGGCCGTCGTCGCTCACGGCGAGCGCGACGGCGGGCAGCCTGCCGCCCGCCCAGGTCAGCACCACCTCCCGGAGCGGGCGGGACCTCCCGAGGTCGACCACCATCCGCCCGCCCGGCCCCGGTGTCCACGACGTCCGCGCGTCGCCGTCCACCGCGGCCGCCGGGTCGGTCATGCCCGGTGGCAGTACCGGCGGTGCGGGGAAGGTGTCGCAGCCGAGGGCCAGGTCATCGAGTGGGTAGGCGGGCACTTCCGGGAAGACCACTGACGTTCCCCGCGGGCTCACCGCCACCGGTCGGGCGCGCCCTGTCCCGGCGGTCAGCTGCACCAACGACCGCGGTCCGGACAGCTCCACCGACTGTCCGTTGTAGACGGTTGCCGACGAAACTCGTCCGTCCAGATGGAACCTCGGCGCGAAGACACGACCGGTGCCCGCCTCGAGCGTGACCGTCAGCACGCTGCCGTCCGACCCGATCCGCTGAGTGCCCTCGTACAGCGGGATCTCGCCGCTCAGCGGCACCGTGACCGTCGCAGTCGTCGTCGTGTCGCCGAGGTTGAACACCACGAGGTAGCCGTCGACCAGGCTCGCCCGCAATCCGCCCGATGCCACCGGCGCCGGCCCGGGCCGAACCCGGCCCACATGTCCTTCCACCAGCACGGGCGCGGCAGGTCCGTCGGACAGCACGATCCGGTCCCCCTGCACGGTCAGCGGATTCGGGCCGCGCACGACGAAACTCGCCCGGTCGTCGACCGCCAGCCAGCCACCGATGCTGCGCACGTCCGGATCCGGGTACGACGCCAGGTCCCGCCAAGAGCTGCCATCGACGGACCCCTGCACCACGTACCGGCTGCCCGCCGCCGTCTCCCAGAACAACCGCACCCGGTCGACGCCCTTCACCGACCCGAGGTCGACCGACAGCCAGCTGTCCGCCCGACTGCGGTCGGCACGGGACACGGCCCAGCGCGTGCTGTACGAACCGTCCACTGTGTACGACGCAGCGCGGCCGGTGTCGGCCGAGGACGCGGTGGCCGTGCCGCCCAGTGCGAGGTCCGGACCGTCCGCGCCGTTGCGGACTTCGACCTCGAACAACGAGTAACCGTAGACGGGATGCGGAGTCACGCCGAGCATCCGCACGTACCGCACGGCGGTAACCGGGAACGTCAGATCGTCCACACGAGACACTCCCGGCGGCAGAGACCGGGCATCCGCGGCCGGGATGGACACCGTGCCCTCGGCGAAGGTGTACGTCCGGTCACCGTCGAGCCCCGGCACACCCGGCATGGTCAGGTTGTGCACCGAAACGCACCCCTCGCCGTCGCCGAGGCCCGTGCTGGCGTAGACGACCGAGCCGGTCGGCAGGGTCGCGAAACCCGCGCGCCCGGTGGCGAACGACAGCACCGTGACCGAGCCGTCGAACCCGTCACGCACACCGCGGTAGACCTGCGTCGTGCGGCGTGTCACCGCCAGGCCGGTCGAGGGCAGGAACATCGGCGTGCCCCCGCCGAGCGCGAACAGCCAGTCGTCGTGCCCCGGCTGCCACGCGAACTTCGTGAACCCGGGCTTACTCACCGCACCCGCCCACGCGGCGGCGCTCTGCTGCGCGACAAGTCCTGGCCCCGCCCCGAAATCCCGCACCCCGGCCGAGTCGGCGAACAGCCGCTCGCGCGACACGGCGGTCACGGCGCCGCGCTGCGTCGCCCGCCACTCGTGCAGCAGGTAGCTGATGGCGAGTTCCGCGCGGGCCTCCGGCTCGTACTTCGGCTCCCCCGAGAACTTCGTGATGCGCGTGGCGGGTGCGTAGTCCTGGTACGGCTCCAGCCGGGCCGCCAGCTCCGCCTCCGCACGGGCGGCGAGGGCGTCGCCGAGCACCTGGGACCGGAACGCCAAAGGCAGCACGTCACGCCCGTACAGGTGCTCGCGGTCGTCGACCATCGGCATCAGGGGTTCACCGGCGTCGCTCATCGTCAGCAGGATGGTGCGCCACAACGCTTCCCCGTTCGGCTGCCGCGTCAGGACCTCCGGCAGCGGCCGGCCGGCGAGCAGGAAGTGGATCGCGTTGCGACCCGAGGTCCGCCACAGCTCTTCCTGGTAGTGCGGGCCGAACGAGCCGTGGTTCTCGACGATGAACGTGTCGTAGAGGTTCGTCGCGGTGTTGTCCGACACCGGCACGCCGTCGACCAGCGTGGGCGTCGCCAGGTCGGACGCGGGCAGCCCGGTCTCGTTGCGGCTCCACCGGCCGAACAGCTCGCGCCACCGCGGGGCGTCCGGGTCGTCCGCCGCCCACGCCAGCGCCGGGGCGAGCGACTGCGCGTAGACGCCCATCTCCTCCAGCTTGGTGTCGCCCTGGTAGCCGCCGGTCAGCCCGTTCGGCGTCCAGCTGCCCGAACGCGGGTCGTTGCCGGTGCCGAGCGATGCGGTGTACGCGGCCTGCCCGCGCACGATCCGGTCCACGTCGGCCCGGGTCGCGTCGTCGAGTTCAGTCCACAGTAGACGCGCGGCCAGCACGAAGTAGGACTGGAACGTGGTGTCGAAGAACAGGGTCTGGCCCCACTCGCCGCCCCCGGCCACGACGTTGCTCGCCGCGAAGTGCCGGATGGTGGCCAGCGTGTGGGCCCGCAGCGCCTCGCGGTCCACCCCCGCGAGCGACGCGTCGTACCGGCCCCGGGTCAGCAGGAGGGCATTGCCGAGCACCACGGCGAAGGAGAAGTCGGTGCGGCGGTAGTAACCGAGCGTCGAGTCGAACTGCTGCTCCGCCCAGCGGGTGTGCCGCAGCAGCACCCGGTGGTAGGTCTCCGCGACCGGGTCGGGCGTCGCGCTCGTGCTCTCCGCCGCGGCCGCCGCCCGTGGCAGCCCGGCCGCCACCGCCAGGACACCCGCCGCCTGCAGCACCGCCCGCCGCCGGACGTGGAACGACTGCCCGCCCATGCACCCCTGCCTTCCTGACAACGTTGTCAACCGGAACCGCACCTGGAGTTTTGGTCGGCGGTGCCGGTGACGTCAAGGGTTCGGGCCGGAGTTGACCGCGTTCCTGTCCTGCCGGAACGCGGTCGACTCCGCACCAGGGTCAGGCGGTGGCGCCCAGTTCCACGTCCCGCGAGACGGCGTGGCCCGCGCTGACCGCGAGCGGCGCGCTCACCGGGGCGAAACCGCTGGTGACGAGCGTGTAGTCGCCCTCCGGGACGTCGGTGAACCGGTAGCGGCCCTCGGCGTCGGTGGTCGTGACGGCCACGACCGCACCGGCCGGGTCGACGAGGCTCACCCGCGCCTCCGGCACCGGGACGCCGAGCCTGCCGGACCGGACGACGCCGGTCAGCTCCGCCGCGGAGTCCAGCTCGATGTCGTGCGCCGACTCCTCGCCGTCCACAGTGGACAGCTGCGTGGCGGACGGCCGGTGCCCCGCGGCCGCGACCGTCACCGTGTACGTGCCGCCGGGCAGGTCGTCCACGTGGTACCAGCCGTCTCCGCCGGTGACGACGGAGGCGACCACCTCGCCGCGGTAGTCGGTCAGCACGAGCGTCGCGCCGCCTACCGGGTGCCCGGCACGGGACCGCACGACACCGCTGAGCCCGCCCGCGCCGGTCATGGTCACGTCACGCCGCACCGGCTGCCCGTTCACCGCGAGCGCGGTGGCACTCGGCTGGAACCGGCCCGCCGAGGCGATCAGCACGTAGCCGCTGTTCGGGGGCGCGGCCAGTTCGTAGTGGCCGTCCTCGCCGGTCACGGCACGGGCGACCTGGTGCCCGGCCGGATCAGTCAGCGTCAGCGCCGCACCGGCGATCGGCCGACCCGACGGCGTGCTCACCACACCCGAGACGTTCGCGCCCGGCACCGGCGTGGCGGCGGGTTCCTCGGTGGTCAGGTCGATGCTGCGGCGCAGCGGGACCTCCTTGATGAACAGCACCGCGACGAGCGTGGCCACCGCGATGATGCCGCCCGCGAAGAACACCGAGCCGATGCTGTCGCCGTAGGCCGCGCGCACGATGCTCTGGATCGGCTCGGGCAGCGCGCCGAGGTTCAGGCTGCCGCCCGAACCGCCGGTGCCGCTGTGGACGCCGAGTGCGGCCAGCGCGCTGGCGACGTGGTCGCTGACCTTCGCCGCGAGCAGGGCGCCCAGCGCCGAGACCCCGGCGGAGCCGCCGAGCGTGCGGAAGAACGTCACCACCGAAGACGAGGAGCCCATGTCCTTCATCGCCACGGTGTTCTGCACGACCAGCACCAGGTTCTGCATCAGCGCGCCGACGCCCAGCCCCAGCAGCGCCAGGTAGCCGCCCATCAGCACGAGGTTCGTGCCGTGGTCGATGGTGGACAGCAGGAACAGGCTCGCGACCAGCAGCACCGCGCCGCCGATCATCCACGGCTTGGTCCTGCCGGTGCGGGAGATGACCTGCCCGGCGACCGTCGAGGACAGGAACAGGCCGAGCATCAGCGGGATCGTCATGAGGCCGGCGTGCGTGGGCGAGTAGCCGCGGGCCAGCTGGTAGTACTGGCCGAGGAACACCGCGCCGCCGAACATCGCCGTGCCGACCGACAGGCTGCCGATCACCGCGAGTGTGAAGGTCCGGCCGCGGAACAGCCGCAGCGGCACGACCGGGTCGCTCACGCGGGACTCGACGAACACCGCGAGCGCCAGCGTCGCCACGCCGCCCAGCACGTACAGCAGCGTCGACCACGACCACCAGCCGAAGCTGCCGCCCGCCAGCGAGATCCAGATCAGCAGCAGCGAGACACCGCCGACGAGCAGGGTCGCACCGAGCCAGTCGATCTTCACCTGGCGCTTGAGCACCGGCAGGTGCAGCGTCTTGCCGAGCACGACGAACGCGAGCACGGCGACGGGCACCGTGATCCAGAAGCACCAGCGCCAGCCCAGCGGCGAGTCCACGATCAGCCCGCCCAGCAGCGGCCCGGAGACCGTGGCGAGCGCGAACACCGCGCCGATGTAGCCGCTGTAGCGGCCGCGGTCGCGGGGCGAGATCATCGCCGCGATCACGACCTGGATCAGCGCCTGCAGCCCGCCCATGCCCAGGCCCTGCACCGCGCGGAACGCGATCAGCTCGGGCATGGACTGCGAGATGCCGCCGAGCACCGAGCCCGCCGTGAAGATCACGATGGACAGCTGGTACAGCAGTTTCTTGCTGAACAGGTCCGACAGCTTGCCCCAGATCGGGGTGCTCGCCGTCGAGGCCAGCAGGGTGGCGGTGACCACCCAGGTGTACTGGCTCTGCGAACCGTCGAGGTCGGCCAGGATGGTCGGCAGGGCGTTCGAAACGATCGTGGACGACAGCACGGCGACCAGCAGCGCCAGTAGCAGCCCCGAGAACGCGCGCGCCACCTGGCGCGGGGTCATCGGGGCTTGTGCTGCCTGTGCGGAGGCACTCACCTTCGGGCTCACTTCCTCTTCTCCCCCGCCTGGGGCGGGCAGGCGACCGGCGCGAGCGCGTCGCGCAGTCCCTGGTTCATCAGGGCCAGCCGGGTGGTCAGGGTGTCGAGCTCGGCGTCGGTCCACTCGCCGAGCGCGCGGTCCACGTACTCCAGGTACTGCGTCCGCCAGCGCGCGAGCCGCCGCACGCCCTCGGCGGAGATGCGCACGAGGCTGGCGCGGCCGTCCTCGGGTGCGGGTCTGCGCTCGATCAGGCCGGCGCCGGCCAGCTGCGCGATCTGCCTGCTGACCACCGAGACGTCGACCATCTTGCGCTTGGCCAGGTCGGACGGGCGGCACTCGCCGTGCCGGTCGAGTTCCGAGAGCAGCATGAGCGCCGCCGGGTGCAGGGACGTGTCCTCGCGCTGCCAGGCCTGGTGGACCCAGGCGTGCTGCAGTTGCGCGGACAGGCGCAGCTCCCGCATCAGCGCGACCGCCTTGTCGCCGCCGGCCCCCATCGCACCCACCTCCCAGTTGGTTGTCACATACAACTATAGCCCTGTAGTTGCATGTGGCAACTATCTAAGGGGTGACTTGTCCCACTTGCCCGGGAGGGGCGGGATGCCGGAGGTGCCGGGAACGGGTGGGGATGTCGGGAGGTGGGGGTGGAGGCGGCGGGAGCGGAGCGAGCGGCGCGGGGCGGGCGAGCGGCGGGCGCGGCGGAGCGGGCGAGCGCGGCGGAGCGGGGCAAGCGGGGGCGGGCGCGGCGGAGCGCAGGTGGGCGCGGGTG
>NZ_BAABIB010000061.1:0-130824 GCF_039542405.1 Amycolatopsis dongchuanensis | reverse complement strand
ACCTCCTGCTCAGGAACCTACATAACCCCTGAGCCACAAAGTCTGACGCGCGACATCCGGTACCTGCGCAACGTGAGCGGGCTGTGGTTGTTGCAGGAATGCCTGCGGGAATGGGAGGTCGAGAGCCTGTCACCGCTGCTCGCGGCGGCTGCGAAACTGCCGCGGCGGTCGGTGGTGGACGTCGACGACCCGCGGTTCCTGCCGCCCGGCGACATGCCGTCGCGGATCGCCGCGGTGTGCGCGGCAACCGGGCAGCCCGTGCCGGAGACGCCAGCGGAGTTCACGCGGTGTGTGCTGGACAGCCTCGCGGAGGCGTACCGGAAGGCGATCGACGACGCGGTCCGCCTGTCCGGCAGGCGGGTGGACTGCGTGCACATCGTCGGCGGCGGGGCGCGCAACGAGCTGCTGTGCCGGTTGACGGCGAACGCGTGCGGGCTGCCGGTCGTCGCGGGCCCGGTCGAGGCGACGGCGCTAGGCAACGTCCTGGTGCAGGCGCGGGCGGCCGGCGCCTTCGGCGGCGGGCTCGGGGACATGCGGGAGCTGCTGGCCAGGACGCAACCGCTGCGGGAGTACCGGCCGGGCTAACGTGGGCCTCCTCAAGATCGAGGAGGCAACACGTGGAACTGATGCGGCTGGGCGAGTTCGGCAGCGAACGGCCGGCGGTGCGGCACGAGGGCGCGGTGTTCGACCTGGGCGGGCTCACCGCCGACGTGACGGGGGACTTCCTCGCTGACGGTGGGCTCGCCCGCGTCGCCGACGCACTCGCCGCCGGTTCACTGTCTACTGTGGACGTCGAGGGGCAGCGGATCGGCGCGCCGGTGGCGAAACCGGGCGCGGTGGTGTGCATCGGGCAGAACTACGCCGCGCACGCCGCCGAGTCCGGGTCGACGCCGCCGGAGCGGCCGATCATCTTCTTCAAGCACCCGAACACGGTCGTCGGCCCGAACGACGACGTGCTCATCCCGCCCGGCGCCGCGAAGGTTGACTGGGAGGTGGAGCTGGCGGTGGTGATCGGCAGGCAGGCGCGGTACCTGTCGTCGCCGGAGGAGGCGCTCGCGTGCGTCGCGGGCTACACGATCGGCAACGACGTGTCGGAGCGCTCGCTGCAGATCGAGCAGTCCGGCGGGCAGTGGTCGAAGGGCAAGTCCGCGGAGACGTTCAACCCGCTGGGCCCGTGGCTGGCCACGGACGTCGAGGACCCGCAGAAGCTGGGCCTGCGGTCGTGGGTCAACGGCGAGCCCCGCCAGGACTCGACGACGGCGGACATGATCTTCACGGTGGCGCAGCTGGTCTTCGACCTGTCGCAGTACCTGGTCCTCGACCCGGGCGACGTGGTGAACACCGGTACGCCGGAGGGCGTGGCGCTGTCGGGCAAGTTCCCGTACCTGCGCCCGGGCGACGTGGTGGAGCTGGAGATCGACGGCCTCGGCCGGCAGCGCCAGGTCTTCCGGTGACGGTCGAATGGCCCGGCCGCCGGCCGCCGCGTCCGCAGTCCGGGTGATGATCGAGCCGCGCGAGGCGGGGTGAGCCCCGATACTGGGGCCATGAACCAGCCGGAGCCGTTGTTCAGCTCGTCCAGGGCCTTCCGCGTGTGGCGTTACGACGTCGAGCACTCGGAGCTCACCCTCCGCGCGGACGACAACCCCGACGAACCGGTCGAGCTGCTCTTCGAGTCCGTCCTGTCCCTGCACTTCGACCAGCTGTCCTTCACCGGCCTGGTGGTCGGCAGGGCCGAGGACGTCGTCCTCAAGAGCCCGACCGTGCGCATCCCGTACCTGACGATCGAACTCGGCACCGCGGGCCACAGCGGGCGGGTCGTGTGCCGCCGGCTGACGTGCGTCGGCGGCACCTCCCCCGACGGCAAGGTCCTCTGGACGGTCTCGGCGCCGCGGCCCCGCTCCCGCCGGGCGGCCGAGATCCCCGCGGTCGAGCAGGCCTAACTGCGGGTGCCCGGGATCACGGGGGACAATGGAGCCCGTGACCCAGACCCTGACGAAGCCCGCACTGAAGATCGGCCCCTGCGAGGTCGATCCGCCGGTCGTGCTCGCGCCGATGGCCGGGATCACGAACGTGGCGTTCCGGCAGCTGTGCGCCGAGTACGGCGCCGGCATCTACGTGTGCGAGATGATCACCGCCCGCGCCGTCGTCGAGCGGCACCCCGGCACGATGCACATGATGACCTTCGCGGCGAACGAAAAGCCCAGGTCGATGCAGTTGTACGGGGTGGACCCGAAGACGATGGCCGAGGCCGTCCGGATCATCGTCGGGGAGGGGCTGGCCGACCACATCGACTCGAACTTCGGCTGCCCCGTCGCGAAGGTCACCCGCAAGGGTGGCGGCGCGGCGCTGCCGTTCAAGCGGCGCCTGTTCGGCCGGATCGTCGCCGAGTCGGTGAAGGCCGCGGAGTCGGCGGGGGTGCCGTTCACGGTCAAGTTCCGCATCGGCATCGACGACGACCACCACACGTTCCTCGACGCGGGCCGCATCGCCGAGGCGGAGGGCGCCGCCGCGGTGTCCCTGCACGCCCGCACGGCCGCGCAGCGGTACTCGGGCAAGGCCGACTGGAGCGCGATCGCCCGGCTGAAGGAGGCCGTGACCAGCATCCCGGTGCTGGGCAACGGCGACATCTTCACCGCGGACGACGCGCTGCGCATGGTCGAGCAGACCGGCTGCGACGGCGTCGTCGTCGGGCGCGGCTGCCTCGGGCGGCCGTGGCTGTTCGGTGAGCTGGAGGCCGCGTTCGCGGGCCGCGAGATCCCGCAGGGCCCGAACCTCGGTGAGGTCGCGCGCGTCCTGCGCCGGCACGCGGAGCTGCTCGTCCAGCACGACGGGCACGACAAGGCCATGCGTGACCTGCGCAAACACATGGCCTGGTACTTCATGGGCTTCCCCGTCGGCTCCGAGCTGCGCCGCCGGTTCGCGATGGTCTCCTCGCTGACCGAGCTGGACGACCTCATCGGCCAGCTCGACCCCGAGGCCCCGTTCCCCGCCGACGCGCTCGGCCCGCGTGGCCGCCAGGGCTCCCCCGGCAAGGTGACGCTGCCGCACGGCTGGCTCGACGACCCGGACGACGACCTGGTCCCCGAGACCGAGGACATGCACTCCGGGGGCTAACCCCGTGAGTTCTGCCCGATATCGGGCAGAAAACTTGCCCCCTACCGCCGCCGCTGGGAATGTCGAAGCATGGACCAGCAGCTGGTGCACCACGTCGCGGGCTCCACGGGGCTGCCCGTACCGGTCGCCGAGCGCGTGATCGCCGACGTCGTCGCGTACTTCAGCGAGACGACGGAGGAGTTCGTGCGCCGGCGGCACGCGGAGTTGCAGCGGCGCGGGCGTAAGAACGCGGAGATCTGGCAGGTCATCTCGGAGGAGCTCGCGCAGCGGCCCGTGGGGGCCGGCGAGCTGACCGAGCGCCAGCTGCGGCGCATCGTCTACGGGTGAGGAAGGCGGAGTATGTGCGGAATCGTGGGGTACGTCGGGGCGCGGGCGGCGACACCGGTCCTCCTGGAGGGCCTGCACCGGCTGGAGTACCGCGGGTACGACTCAGCGGGCCTCGCGGTCGCGGCCAGGAACCGCCTGAAGATCACGAAGGCCGCGGTGCGCGTGGACGAGCTGCGTGAGCTGGTCGAGGAGCAGCAGCCGGCGACGGTCGGCATCGCGCACACGCGGTGGGCCACGCACGGTGAGCCCACGGACGCCAACGCGCACCCGCACGTGGACGGCGCGAAGCGGATCGCCGTGGTGCACAACGGGATCATCGAGAACGCGGGGCGGCTGCGGGACCGGCTGACCGAGCAGGGCGTGGAGTTCACGTCGGAGACCGACACCGAGGCGCTGGCGCACCTGATCGCGGCGGCGCTGGCGGACGGCGCGGAGTCTCTCGAAGACGCCGTGCGCGCGACGTTGCGGGAGGTCAACGGGGCGTACGGGATCGTCGTGCTGGACGCGCAGAACCCGGGCCAGCTCGTGGTGGCGCGCAACGGCAGCCCGATCGTGCTGGGCATCGGCGACGGGGAGATGTTCGTCGCCTCGGACGTGGCGGCGCTGGTGCGGTACACGCAGCGCGTCGTGTACCTCGACGACGGCGAGCTGGCGACGCTCACGCCGGACGATTTCGTGACCAGCACGCTGCAGGCGCACCGCACGGCGAAGACGCCGATGACGGTGGACCTCGACGACGAGGACTACCAGCTCGGCAACTACGCGAACTTCATGCACAAGGAGATCTGGGAGCAGCCGGAGTCGGTGCGGCGGGCGCTGCTGGGCAGGCTCGACGAGCGGTTCGGCACGGCGCGGCTGGGTGGCATCAACCAGGATCCCCGTGCGCTGCGCGGAATCCGGCGGGTGAAGTTCTTCGGCTGCGGTTCGGCGTACTACGCGGGGCAGCTGGGCGCGAACCTGGTGGAGGAGTGGGCGCGGCTGCCCGCGGACGCCGAGCCGGCGTCGGAACTGCGGTACCGCAACCCCGTCGTCGAGGACGACACGCTGTACGTGGCGATCAGCCAGTCCGGTGAAACGGCGGACACGCTGGCGGCGGTGCAGGAGCTGCGGCGCAAGGGCGGCCAGGTGATCGGCATGGTCAACACGGTCGGCAGCGCGATCGCCAGGGAGTGCGGCAAGGGCGTGTTCCTGCACGCGGGCCCGGAGGTCTCGGTCGCGTCGACCAAGGCGTACACGAACATGGGCGTCTGCTTCGCGATGCTGGCGCTGGCACTCGCGCGGATCCGCGATCTGTCCGTTTCGGACGGTTCGAGGATCGTTGCCGGGCTGGACGCGCTGCC
Organism: Amycolatopsis dongchuanensis; assembly: GCF_039542405.1. Lineage (NCBI taxonomy): Bacteria > Bacillati > Actinomycetota > Actinomycetes > Pseudonocardiales > Pseudonocardiaceae > Amycolatopsis > Amycolatopsis dongchuanensis. The sequence goes on along the minus strand of NZ_BAABIB010000061.1, from coordinate 126,043 downwards.
GTCGTTGATCACGGAGGTGCTGGCGGCGGAGGACGAGATTTCGGCTGTGGCCAAGGAACACAGCGGTGCGGAGCGGATGTTCTTCATCGGCCGGGTGCGGGGCTGGCCGGTGGCGCGGGAGGGCGCGCAGAAGCTGAAGGAGATCTCGTACGTGCACGCCGAGGCGTACCAGGCGGGCGAGCTGAAGCACGGCCCGCTGGCGCTGATCGAGCCGGCGATGCCGTCGGTGGTCATCGTCCCGGACGACGAGTTGCTGACGAAGAACATCGGCACGATCGAGCAGATCAAGGCCCGCGGCGGCCCGGTGATCGCGGTGACGAACGCATCGCTGCCCGAGGGCCTGGCGGATTCGGTGATCCGCGTGCCGCGCGGTGAGCCGGAACTGGACCCGATCCTGTTCACGATCCCGCTGCAGGTGTTCGCCTACCACCTGGCGCACCACCTCGGCAGGGACATCGACAAGCCGAGGAACCTGGCGAAGAGCGTGACGGTGGAGTAACGACCGACCGGCTCCGGGCGACCCTCTGGCGAGGGGAGCTTGGAGCCGGTGATGCGCATGAGGATCGTTGTCGCGGCAGTGATGCTGGGCGGGCTTGCCGGCTGTACACAGGTGGTTCCGTCAGCCCCGACCGCTCCTCCGCCGGCGGTGACGACGACCGTCGCCACGACCGGCGAACCCACGCCGTCGCCCTCGTCCGCTTCAGCGACCACGAGCAAGCCGAAGCCGAGTAGCAGCAAGCAGAAGACGTCCACGCCGAGGAGGTCCACCCGGCCGGCGCCACAGTACGGCTACCAGTGCCGCGACGGTGACGAGAAGCTGTACTCGGTGTGCGCGGGCCACAAGCAGTGGGTGGAAGGTCAGCTGGAGTACACGAACTGCCTCGACAGCGGCGGTACGTGGGACATCGACGCTCAACGCTGCGTCCGGCCCAGTGCGACCACGCTACGGTCCTCGCCGTGACCGAGCCCGCCTTCGTGACCGAGACCCGCGCCGCGTACGACACCGTCGCCGTCGACTACGCCGAGGTGCTACGCGACCTCCTCGCCCACAGCACCTTCGACCGCGCGATGCTCGGCGCTTTCGCCGAGCTCGTGCCGGAAGGACGCGTCGCCGAGATCGGGTGCGGTCCGGGGCGCATCGCCGCGCACCTGGCGTCGCTGGGGCTCGACGTGTTCGGCGTCGACCTGTCGCCGCAGATGGTCGAAGTCGCGCGGGAGAGGTATCCCGGCCTGCGGTTCGAGGTGGGCACGATGCTCGCGCTCGACCTCCAGGACGCGAGTCTCGACGGGCTCGTGGCGTGGTACTCGATCATCCACACGCCGCCGGAGCGCCTGCCGGAGGTCTTCGCCGAGTTCGCCAGGGTGCTCAAGCCCGGTGGGTACCTGCTGCTCGCCTTCCAGGCCGGTGACGATCACCGCCACCACATCGAGCACGCCTACAACCACGACGTTTCGCTGGACGCGTACCGCCTGTCGCCGGACCGCATCGGCGAGTTGCTGTCGGCGGCCGGTTTCGAGGAAACGGCTCGGTTGCTGCGGAAGCCGGAAGGTTTCGAGAAGACCCCGCAGGCGTACCTGCTGAGCCAGAGGGAGCACTGAACCCGCCTCGGTGCGTACCCTCGGGGCCATGACCGTTTTCCTCGTGACGGCGGCATTCTTCGCCGTGATCCTCGGCGGTCTGCCGTGGCTGGCGTGGCGGGTCCGCCGCACGGGCGTGGGCGCGGGCTTGATGGGCCCGTTCGAGGAGGTCTGGGGCTACCCGGAGGCCCACCGGGCGCGATTCGAGATCGAGATCCAGGCGGAACGCCGCGCCCCGGCCCCGTCCCCGGGTGATCCGCCGGAGTGATCAGGCGAAGTCGGCCCGGTACTTGCTGTTGACGAGGTGGACCCAGGTCGACGCCCAGCCGCTGGAGACGGCGATCTCTTCGATCGCGCCTGTCGGCAGGCAGAGGAGCTTCAGCCGTTCACGCGCCTCGTCCTCGTCGATGCGCTCACGCAACTGCTCCAGCTCGCTGACCACTTCGGCCGTGGAGCGGAACCGCGTCCAGCTGACGTCGTGCTCGCCGGTCCGCAGGATGGCCAGCAGGTCGTCGATCAGCTCGCGGAACGCCATGCTTCGATGCTTCCATGCCGGATTTGCGGTGGGAAGAAGTGAAGAACTTCTTCGACGCCGATTTGATGGGCAGCCTCCCGGACGTGTGGGTGGAGGGCGCGTCCGCCGGGGATTGGCAGGCGGTTTTCGACCTCGTGCGGACCAGCGGGTGGAGCTGGGAGTACCGAGTGGGCGAGGTCATCACGGCGCTTCCCACGCGAGGCGCTGATCCCCGGTGCTGATGGTGAGCTGGGCCAGCTGTCGCCCGAAGGCGACCCGAGCCACCCGGTTCTCGGGTTCGATGCCGCCGCAAACCGTGTGCTGCTGATGGCGGATCCACAGATTGCGAGCGCATGATGTTTTTGAGAGCCTCGGCTTTGCGCCGCACGCTGCCCGACCCATACGCGAGCCCTGAACGGTTCCCGGCGGCGTTGACGTTCGACTGAGCCTATCGGCAGGATCTCGTCATGCGAGTAGGCGTGAACAGACCGGATCGAAGCGAATGAGCGAAAACCTGCTTCACGTCGTCCCCACCGATCCGTTCTGGCGACCCAGCGCTGACGTCGCCGATCGCGCCGCGGCGGTCGTCGCCCGGCTCGTCGCTGTGGACAGTGTGGTGACCGTCGAATTTCACCGAGCGGCCGCCTTCATCCACAGCGGCTCGAACCTCGAACGAGTCGAATGCCCCCACTGCGGCGCAAATCTCGAACGGTGGGCAGACCTCATGCCGGACGACTACGACGACGGCTTCGACGACCTGGCCGTGCGCCTGCCGTGCTGCGGCGCCGACACCTCGCTGGACACCCTCCGCTTCGACTGGCCATGCGCCTTCGGCTGCATCGACATCGCCGCCCGGAATCCCGGCCGCAGCTGGCTCACCGACGACGAACTGGCAACGATCGCCGCTGCACTGGGCCATCGAGTCCGCCAGGTCATGCAACACATCTGACGCCCCACACAGCAGAAGGGGCGCCTCCCGAACCCGGGCGGCACCCCTTCTGACCTGCGAAGAGCGGATGACGGGAATCGAACCCGCGTTCTCAGCTTGGGAACCGTAGCCGGAGCGCAGGAAAACGGGTCTGACCTGCGGTTCTTGATCCGCGCGGGCTACCCCTGTTGACCCTGGTTGACCGGGGCAATTGCTGCGGGCTGCCCCGCACAGGCTCCTGCTGAGGAGGTGCCGCAGGTCCGAGGAGTGCCAAGATGGGCACATGACGATCTTCCGAAAGGACGATGCCGCGTAGGTCCGCAGGCGCGGTACGAGCCGCGCTCCCCAGCCGCCCACGCCGTTACCGGCCGTCGCAGATCCCGGGTCTGTCTCCAGCGGTGCGCGATTACATCGCACGGGTTGAGCCTTCGCCGGGCTGGACAGTTCGGATGCTCGACGAGTGGCGCGAGGCCGCTCGACACGGCCGGCCGGGGACCGACCATTCCGATTGCTGTGGGATGCCGTACTGCCGATCGGAGCTGGACGAGGTCATGCGGCACCTACCTGCGTTAGCCGCCGACCGCTTGAGACGCCTCGTCAACCCGCTGGACCGTGAATATGCGAAGCGCACCCTGCCGTATCCGCTCGCGCCTCTCGGTCTGGCTTGGTGGTACCGGCGATGCCCCGACATCGACCATCGCTGGCCGGACGTCGTAGGAGCGCGACCCAGTGGCGCGCCCTGATGGCCCACGACCGAGGACGACGAAGGCCCAGGTCCGAAGTAGACACCTGCTGACCTGGGCCTTCGCCTCAAGAGCGGATGACGGGAATCGAACCCGCGTTCTCAGCTTGGGAAGCTGATGTTCTACCATTGAACTACATCCGCAGCGCCACAGATCATACACAGCGCAACGCACCCCCCGCACCCAGCCCTCCCTTCTCCTTGACGTGGCCGCCCTGAACTGACAACACTTGTTGTCATGGACGATCCCGAGCTCTTCCGGCAGGGCGGGTTCGCGCTCGCCGCGAGGTTGTTCGGGCCTGGCAACAGCTTCCGCGGCGACGAGGCGCAGGTCCGCCGCTTCCGGGCCTTCGCGCAGGCCGAGGACCCGCTGGCCGACGCGCTCGTCGCGGCGCCCGGCGCGAAACAGGCCTTCGAGGAGGCCCTCGCCCACGGCATCGCACACGTGCAGGACCCGCCGGAGGCCGTGCGCGCGTTCTTCGAGGCCGTCGAGGCCGTGCCGTACTGGCTCGACCACGAGCGCGTCGAGCGGGGCGCCCGCGCCATCACCCGCACCGGGCTGCTCGGGCTCTTCCCCCTCGGCGACATGGCGCTGATGGGCGGCTACCTCGCCTCCCGCGCCACCAAATCCCTCGTCGGCACCGGCGAAATCGAGCACCTCGCCGGGCGGCGGCTCATCGAGACCGCCGCGTGGTGGATCGACGTCACCACGCCCGGCAACCTCCGGCCCCACCGCCCCGGCTACGCCGCCGCCCTCCGCGTCCGCCTCGTCCACGCCCACGTCCGCGCCGCCATGAACCGGCGCCCCGACTGGGACTACGAAGCGTGGGACCGCCCCGTCAACCAGGTGCAGACCGCGGGCACGCTCCTCCTGTTCTCGCTCGTCTTCGTCGTCGGCACCCAGTTCCTCGGCATCCGCTACACCGACCGCGAACGCGCCGACATCCTGCACCTCTGGCGCTACGTGGGCTGGCTCATGGGCGTCGACGACGAGCTGCTGCCCGCCGGCGAGGACGACGCCTGGCGCCTGCTGTGGCTGCTCGCCGCCACCGAGTTCATCCCCGACGACGATTCGCGGCGGCTCGCGAAAGCCCTCCTCGAAACCCACGAGGCCAGCCCCGTCGGCAAGGTCCTCTCCCGCGTCCACTCCGCGATCAGCCGCCTGGTGCTGGGCCGCGACAACGCCGATTTCCTCGGCCTGCCCGACGACCCCGTCGCCCAGGCCGCCGTCCTCGCCGCGGCCGCCGCGAACTTCGCCGCCGAGACCGCCCGCCGCCACATCCCCGGCGCGACGCTCCTGCAGGAGCTCCTCGGCGGCCTCGAACGCCGCCACTACGTCGGCCGGCTGGCGAAAATCGTCCACCTCGACCCGACCTACTCCCGCCACATGCGGGCCGCATAGTGTGAACCCGTGCTGCTGAGTGACCGTGACCTCCGCAAAGAAGTCGAAGCCGGACGCCTCGGGATCGACCCCTTCGACCCCGCCATGGTGCAGCCGTCCAGCATCGACGTGCGGCTCGACCGCTTCTTCCGGGTCTTCAACAACAGCCAGTACACCCACATCGACCCGTCGAAGCAGCAGGACGAGCTGACCTCGATGGTCGAGAAGACCGGAGACGACCCGTTCGTGCTGCACCCCGGCGAGTTCGTGCTCGCCTCGACGTTCGAGCTGGTCACGCTGCCGGACGACCTCGCGGGCCGCCTGGAGGGCAAGTCCTCCCTCGGCAGGCTCGGGCTGCTCACGCACTCCACCGCCGGGTTCATCGACCCCGGCTTCTCCGGCCACATCACGCTGGAGCTGTCCAACGTCGCGAACCTGCCGATCACGCTGTGGCCCGGCATGAAGATCGGCCAGCTGTGCCTGTTCCGCCTGACCAGCGCGGCCGAGTTCCCGTACGGCTCCACCGAGGTCGGCTCCCGCTACCAGGGCCAGCGCGGCCCGACGCCCAGCCGCGCGTACCTCAACTTCCACCGCGTCGACACCTGGCGCTAGGACACCCACTCGACGCGGTGGTCCCACAGCCAGCGCTGCTCGTCCCGGTTCGGGTCCTTGAGCGCCCGTGCGATGAAGAAGTCCCGCAGTAACCGGCCCACCGGTCCTGGCGCCTTCTGGTCACCGTTGCGCTTCCCCTGCGCCACCACGGCTTCCACGCGTTCCCGGCGCAGCGACTCGTACTCCGCGAACGCCCGCTCCACGTCCGCCGCGTCGCGGAGACAGCGCCCGAGGGTGACCGCGTCCTCGATCGCCATCGAGGCACCCTGACCGGAGGCGGGGGACGCGGCGTGTGCGGCGTCCCCGATGATGATCATCCGGTTGCGGTGCCACGTCGGTACCCGAGGGAAGTCGTACGTGGCCCACGGGGCGTAGATCTCGGGTGTCGCCTCGATGAGGCTGCGTGCCGGGGTGCGGTCGCGGGCGAACAACCGCAGCAGTTCCGCGCGCCACTGCTCCGGCGTCGCGTCGGGGACCTCGTCCGCCGCCGGGTTCGCGAACCACCAGACGTCGCCGTCGGGGTTCAGCACGTACCCGAGGAAGCACCGCCTGCCGAACACCATGTGCATGACGCCGGGTTCGGTGTCCACGGGGACGCCCCGCGCGATGCCGCCGGTGTTCAACAGGCCGACGTAGCGGGCCTCCGGCGCCCGCGGGTCGATCAGCCGCCGCACGCGTGAGCGCAGGCCGTCGGCGCCGATCAGCAGGTCACCCTCGGCCTCGGTGCCGTCGGCGAACCGGGCTCGCGGGCCTTCCGCGTCCACCAGCCGCTTGCCGTACTCGATCCGGATGCCCCGGCGCGCCGCTTCGTCCCGCAGCGTCACGTACAGGTCCGAGCGCGGCACCGTCCGCATGCCCGGCGACTCGAACTCGCCCAGCAGCCGGGAGTTGCCGTTCTGCACCACCATGCGGGGGGTGGCGAAACCGTGCACCACGTCCCGGATGCCCAGCGCTTCGAGCCCGTTCATCCCGTTGGCGGCGAGGCTCAGGAAGGCGCCCACTCCCTCGGCCGTTCTGTCATACGCCTCGTATACAACCGGTGTGAAACCGGCCTTGTCCAGGGCGATCGCGGTGACCGTGCCCGCGATGCCACCGCCGATCACGAGTGCTCGCACCATGTCTTTCCTTCCATCGAAAAGTTGCAAAGTCATTAGTTCGATCGAAAGAAAGGATGCGTTAGGCTCTGCTGCGTGTCAAGCGAGCGGGAAGAACTGGTGGCCAGGCTGATCGACGCCTCGCGGGCGCTGTCGACGGAGACGGTCATGTTCCACACCGCCATCGCCGAGCGGCAGGGGTTGTCGGCGGTCGAGACGAAGGCGATGGACTACCTCGCCCGGTTCGGTCCGCTGACCCCGAAGCAGCTCAGCGAGCGGTCCGGGCTCGCGCCCGCGTCGGTCACCGCGCTCATCGACCGGCTCGAGCGCAAGGGCACCGTGAAACGGACGCCCCATCCGCGGGACCGCCGCCGGCTGCTGGTGGAGCTGAACCCGGAGTACGCGCGCTCCATCGCGCCGCTGTGGGACCACCTGATCCAGCAGGTGCGGGAACTCTGCGCCACCTACAGCGACGAGCAGCTCGCGCTGGTAGCGGACTTCACGGTCGAGGCGGCACGAATCACCCACGAAGCCGCCGCACGCCTGACAGATCGCTGACCTGGGTGAACCATCTCACCCGGTGGTCCGGTATGGACTGGACCACTCTCCTGGTTGGCCCCTTTCGGAGGCACAACCAAGGAGGCAGGGGACATGAGCGTGCCCACGACCGGGGAGCGAGCCGGTCAGCAACATCTCGCCCACGTGGTGTTCATCGCCGGGGCGGCCGCGGTCGGCGGCTTCCTGTTCGGCTACGACAGTTCCAACATCAACGGTGCCGTGCTCGGCATCCAGCACCACTTCGAGGTGGGCGACGGCGTCACCGGCCTCACGGTCTCCAGCGCGCTGATCGGGTCCGCGGTCGGCGCGTGGTTCGGCGGGCTGCTGTCCGACCGCATCGGGCGCATCCGCACGATGCAGCTCGCCGCGGTGCTGTTCCTGGTCAGCGCACTAGGCGCGATGTTCCCGTTCAGCGTGTGGGACCTCGCGATCTGGCGCGTTGTCGGCGGGATCGCGATCGGCGTCGCGTCGGTCATCGGGCCCGCCTACATCGCGGAGGTCGCGCCACCCGCCTACCGCGGACGGCTCGCGTCACTGCAGCAACTGGCGATCGTGCTGGGGATCGGCGTTTCCGCGCTGGTCAACTGGGTCATCAAGGACCTGGCGCCGGTCGGGGCCGACGGTTCGCACGACCTCAACGGCTCGCTGGGCGGCATCGAACCGTGGCAGTGGATGCTCGGCGCCGCGGCCGTGCCCGCCATCGTGTACTTCGTGCTCGCTTCGGTGATCCCCGAATCGCCGCACTACCTGCTGTCCATCGGCAAGACGGCCAAGGCGCGCAAGGTGCTCGCGCAGGTCGAGGGCGGTGACGTCGACGCGAAGCTGGAGGACATCCGGCGCGGCCTGCGGGTCGAGAAGCGCTCGAAGGTCCGCGACCTGGTCGGCGGGAGGTTCGGGCTGCTGCCGATCGTGTGGGTGGGCATCGCGCTCGCGGTGTTCCAGCAGTTCGTCGGCATCAACGTGATCTTCTACTACTCCGACACGCTGTGGCACTCGGTCGGCCAGAACACCGACTCGCTGCTGATCTCGATGGTCAGCCCGGTCATCAACATCATCGGCACCTTCATCGCGATCGCCTTCATCGACCGCGTCGGCCGCAAGCCGCTGCTGCTCATCGGTTCGGTCGGGATGGCGATCGGCCTCGGCGTCGCCGCCATCGCGTTCGGCAACGCCGAGACCGTCGACGGGGAGCTGAGCCTGCCGGGGGCGTGGGGACCGGTCGCGCTGGTGTTCGCGAACGTCTTCGTGATCTCGTTCGCCCTGTCGTGGGGCGTGATCCTGTGGGTCATGCTCGGCGAGATGTTCCCGCTGCGCATCCGCAGCGCCGCGCTCGCCGTCGGCACCGCCGCGAACTGGGTCGCCAACTGGGCCGTCACGGTCAGCTTCCCGAGCATGGCCGCGTGGAACCTGGCGACGACGTACTGGATCTACGCCGCCTTCGCGCTCCTGTCCATCCCGTTCGCGCTGAAGTTCGTGCGGGAGACCAAGGGCACCGCGTTGGAGGACGTGGCCTGAGAAAAGGGCGGGCGCCCGAGGGTGCCCGCCCTTTCCGCATCAGGCGTTGGTGCGACGACGCTTGAGCGCGTAGCCGCCGCCGAGGACGAGCAGACCACCGGCGACAGCCAGCGACACCATCGGCACGATCTCGGTCGTGACCTGGTTGGAGGTGTCGTTGGTCGGGTCGGTGTCGATCTCGTTGGACTTCACGACCGCCGAGTTGTAGAGCGTCTTCACGCTGCCGTCGGCGATACCCGAAACCTCGATCACCGCGCTGTCACCCGCGGCGAGTTCGCCGCCGGTGCAGGCGAGGTCCAGACCAGTGACAGTGCAGCCCGGGGTCGTCGTGGTGATGTTGGTCAGGCCGGCGGGCAGCCGGTCGTTCACGGTGTAGCCGGTCGAGTTGCCGGGGCCGTGGTTGGTGACGATCAGCCGGTACGTCACGAGGTCGCCGGGCGCGGCGGATGCCGGACCCTCCTTGGCGAGGCTCAGGTCCGTCTTCTGCCCTGTGTTGGTCAGGGTGCAGGAGATGTCGTCACCCGGCTGCGGGGAGACCTGCACGCTGGTGCCGGTGCCCGAAGGCAGGGGCGTGATGCTGCCCGTGGTGGCGTTGGTGCAGGACCAGGACTGGTCGTAGTTACCGGTCAGGCCGGTCTCGCCAAGCGTGTAGCCCTGCCCGGCCGCACGCGGCAGGACGGTCAGCGCGCCGGTGGTGGCGGTGTTCGACAGGCCGGTGCTGGCCGTGCCCACGGTCGCGCCCTCCGGCGAGGTCACCGAGATGTCGAACGAGTCGTTCGCCTGGCGGCGGTCCGTGATCTGCTTGTTCAGCGTCAGCTTCGAGGTCTGCACCGCGAACGCGACTGCTTCGATGCCCGCGGTCGACCGCAGGGTCTGGGAGAACGGTGGCGGTGCTCGCCTGACAGCCCTGCGCCCCGGAAACCGAGGCCACCTGGTTGATCGGCTGGTTCGACGTCCACGTGATGCCTTCGGCGGACGAAGTGTTCTCGGCATCGGCACCCACCAGCGCGTAGCCGCTCACGCGCGCGCCGCCGTGTAGACGCTGTTGCCCATCGCCGACGCAGTTCCGTTGGTCGGCACGGCGAAGGCCGCCACCGGAATGTTCGTGCTGGTCGCGGGCCGGTTCACGATGTTGAACGTCATCGTGTAGCCGCCTGGCAGCGTCACGCTCATGTCCTGGCCAGCGGCCGTGTGCGCCTGGGTGTCGTTGTAGGCGCTCATGTCCAGCCAGCACAGCGTGGAGGCGCTGGGCCCGCCGGTGCCGTAACCGCAGCCGACCGGGGCGTCCGCGGCCGAGGCCGGTGACGCGCCTCCTCCTGCTGGAGGATGCGGGCAAACGGAGCAAGCAGATTGGGCCGTTCGAGGGGTCGGGACCGTTACCGTTCGGTGATAATTTCTGGCCTCGTGCCCGTCCCCCATCCCCGGCTCAGACCCGTGCTCGTCGCGTTCGGCGTGCTCACCGGCGTCGCCCTCGCGGCAGGCAGCCTGCTCGTCACCCGCGAGCACCAGGAATCCACGCTGCAGGTGGCGCTCACCGACGCGACCGCGCGCCCGACCAGCACGGTCCACCACCCGTCGCCGACCAGCCCGACCACGTCGGCGCCGACGACGAGTTCTCCCGCGCCGTCCAGCACTTCGGCGTCCCCCGCGCCGAGCACGACCAGCTCCCCGCCCTCCCCGAAGTCCTCGTCCAGCCCGAAACCCTCGACGAGCAGCAAGGCTCCGACGTCCAAGGTGGCCCCCGACACCTCGGTCGCCGGGCAGGTCCTCGCGCTGGTGAACCAGGAACGCGCGAAGGCCGGCTGCGGTGCGCTCGCCGAGGACAGCCGCCTCGACACCGCCGCGCAGAAGTTCAGCGAGGACATGTCCGCGCGCGACTACTTCGCCCACAGCACGCCCGAAGGCGTCACGTTCGACCAGCGGATCAAGGCGGCCGGCTATCCCAGCCCGGCCGCCGAGAACATCGCGAAGGGGTCGACCACCGCGGCCCAGACGATGCAGATGTGGATGAACTCCGACGGGCACCGCCGGAACATCCTCAACTGCTCCTACCAGAAGCTGGGCGTCGGGCTCGACAAGGACGGCTGGTACTGGGTTCAGGACTTCGGGTTCTGACGCACCCGCTCGACGATCGCCTTGGTGTCCACAGTGGACGGAAGGGTGCCGAAGGCGATGCCCCAGTCCCCGCCGAGGCGTGAGGCGCAGAACGCGTCGGACACCGCGGCCGGGGCGTGCCGCACCAGGAGTGAACCCTGCAGCACCAGCGCCATCATCTCGACCAGGCGGCGGGCGCGGAACTGGAGCTCCTCCGGGTCGGACAGCTCCTTGCGCAGCCGGGCGGCCGCGTCGTCGAGCCGGGCGTTCGCGCCGGCGGCCAGTTCGACCTCGCCGAAGAAGGCGTCCACGGTTTCCGGCTGCTTCGCCATGGCGCGCAACGCGTCCAGCGCGGCGACGTTGCCCGAACCCTCCCAAATGGACAGCAGCGGTGCCTCCCGGTACAGCCGCGGCATGCCGGAGTCCTCGACGTAACCGTTGCCGCCCAGGCATTCCAGCGCCTCCGCCGTGTGTGCGGCGCCGCGCTTGCACACCCAGTACTTCGTCACGGCGAGCGCCAGCCGCCGGAACGCGGCCTGCTCGGGATCCGCGGTCGCGCCCGCGAGCCGCAACGCGACGACGGTCGCGGCCTCGGACTCGACGACCAGGTCGGCCAGCACGTTCGCCATCGCGGGCTGGTCGACGAGGTTCGCGCCGAACGCCCGGCGGTGCGCGGCGTGGTGGGTGGCCTGCACGACCGCCTGGCGCATCAGGGAAGTGCTGCCGAGCACGCAGTCGAGCCGGGTGTTGTTGACCATCTCGATGATGGTCGGCACGCCGCGGCCCTCCTCACCGACGAGCCAGCCGACCGCGCCGTCGTACTCGATCTCGGACGAGGCGTTGGACTTGTTGCCCAGCTTGTCCTTCAGGCGCTGCAGGAAGATCCGGTTGCGGGTGCCGTCGGGCAGCACGCGGGGCAGCAGGAAGCACGACAGGCCGCCCGGCGCCTGCGCGAGCGTGAGGAACACGTCGGACATGGGCGCCGAGGTGAACCACTTGTGCCCGGTGAGCACGTAGCTGCCGTCGCCGTTCGGCGTCGCCGTGGTGGTGTTGGCGCGGACGTCGGAACCGCCCTGCTTCTCGGTCATCGACATGCCCGCGATGAGGCCGCGCTTCGTGCTCGGCACGCGCAGGCCGAAGTCGTACTCGCGCGAGGCGAGCAGCGGCTCGTACACGGCGGCGAGTTCGGGGTTGTAGCGCAGGGCGGGAACGGCGGAGTAGGTCATCGAGATCGGGCAGATGTGCCCGGCCTCGGCCTGGTTCCACACGAGCAGCTTCGCGGCGCGGGCGACGTGCGCGCCGGGCCGGTCGTCGCGCCAGGGGGCGGCGTGCAGCCCGTGCCCCACGGCGACCTGCATCAGCTCGTGCCACGCCGGGTGGAACTCGACCTCGTCGATCCGGTGGCCGTACCGGTCGTGGGTGTGCAGCTTGGGTGGGTTCTCGTTGGCCTGGCGGCCCCATTCCTGCCCCTGCGCGCTGCCGGCGAGGCGGCCCAGCTCGTGCACCTCGTCCTCGGCCCAGCCGCCGCCCTCACGGCGCAACCCGTCCAGCAGGGCCGCGTCGTCGGCGACGTCGTAGTCCACCAGCGGGGGGACCTGGTTGAGCACCTCATGCGTGTCGGGCATCGGAACCTCCTAGTGCGCGCAGGACGAACGTGCGCAGCTCGGCGACTGCGCCGGTGTGGTCGGTGGTGAGCGGGCCGATCAGGACCTCGGTGGCGGCGCCGACGAGCGCGGCCGCGGTGAGCACGGAGTCCTGCGGCGGCAGCAGCCCCGCGCGGACCCCCTCGCGGATGTGCTCCGCGGCGACGTCGCGGAACACGCGACGGAAGACGATGCGCTCCGCCTCGACCGGTGGGTCGACGGGCTCGGCCAGCAGCGCGTACGCGCGGCGCGGCGCCTTCAGCGCGCGTACGGCGAAGGTCTCGAAGAGGGCGACGACGCGTTCCGCCGGGGTGCCGGGCTCCGCGGCGGCGGCCTTGACGGCGTCGACCTCGTGGTTCACGACGTTGCGGAACAGTTCGACGACCAGCTCGGCCTTGCCGGGGAAGTGTTTGTACACGCTGCCGGTCGCGACCCCGGCCCGTTCCGCGACGGCCGAGACGGAGCACGCGGCGTACCCGCGCTCGGCGAGCAGCTCGTCGGCGGCGTGGAGGATCGCGGCGCGCTGGGCGTCCAGCCGCGCCTGGACCTGGGGCGTGCGTCGGTAGGGCACGCAAGAAGTGAACCACTGATTCACGCCTTCAGGCAAGGTGCCTGGAGGAGAATCGGGGCGTGCTGGAGCGGACGCCGGAGTTCTGGGACGCGCAGGCCGCCACGTTCGACGAGCAGCCCGACCACGGGTTGCGTGACCCGGCGGTGCGGGCGGCCTGGGCCGGTGTGCTGTTGCCGCTGCTGCCGGTGGCGCCGTCGTCGGTCGTCGACCTCGGGTGCGGTACGGGAAGCCTTGCCGTGTTGCTCGCCGGGGCGGGGCACGGGGTCCTCGGTGTGGACCTGTCCGCCGGAATGGTGGCGGCCGCTGAGGCGAAGGCCCGGAGCGCGGGCGTGCCGGCGGAGTTCCGCCGGGGCGACGCCTCCCATCCGCCGGTACCACCCGCGTCGTGCGACGTGGTCCTGGCGCGGCACGTGGTGTGGGCGCTGCCGGACCCCGCAGCGACCGTCGGCCGGTGGGTTCGGCTGCTGCGTCCCGGCGGCCTGCTGGTGCTCGTCGAGGGCCGGTGGAAGACGGGAGGCGGCTTGACGGCCGCCGAGTGCCAGTCACTCGTCCTCGGCCATCGGCGGCACGCTGCCGTGCGGCCGCTGCCGGACCCGGCCCTCTGGGGCGGCCCGATCGAGGACGAGCGCTACCTGGTGCTCAGCGCCTCCTGACGCTCCTACTGCTGCCCGCCATACCGCGTCGCGGCCTCGCCGTAGCGGGCCAGGACCGCCGCGCGCAGGTCCGGGTCCGTCCGCGGCACCGGCTCGATGAAGACCTCGCTCACGTCCGGGTACCGCTCCCGCAGCTCACCGGCCAGTCGGACGCACGCGCGCTCGACGTCGGCCACGTGCAGCGAATCGTCGAAGTCCACGCGGGCGCACACCAGGATCAGGTCGGTCCCCAGCAGCATCGTCTGCAGGTCGACGACCGCCTCGATCTCCGGGGCGTCCCGCAGCAGCTCACGGATGCCGCGCACCACCACCGGGTCGGCCTGCCTGCCGATGAGCAGCCGCAGGTTGGTCAGCCCCAGGCTCCACGCCACCACCGCCAGCAGCAGCCCGATCAGGATCGACGCGAGCCCGTCGTACAGCGACGAGCCGGTGAGCTGGTGCAGCAGCAGCCCCAGGAACGCCAGCACGAGCCCGATCAACGCGGCCGAGTCCTCGAAGAACACCGACTTCGGCGCGGGGTCGTCGACGAGCCGCAGGTACTGGGCGATCGACCGCTCCTGCTCCCCGGACTCGCGCCGCACCTGCCGCATCGCCTGCAGCCACGAGATGCTCTCCAGCACGAACGCGATCGCCAGCACGACGTAGCCGACGATCGGGTTCTCCTGCTCCTCGGGCTCGCCGAAGACCGTCGAGAAACCCTCGTAGAACGAGAACATCGCGCCCGACGCGAAGATCGACACAGCGGCCAGCAGCGACCAGAAGTACCGCTCCTTGCCGTACCCGAACGGGTGTACGAGATCGGCCGGTTTGCTCGACCGCCGCAGCGCCGTCAGCAGCAGGATCTCCGTCATCGTGTCCGCGACGGAATGCGCCGCCTCGGACAGCAGTGCCCCGGAACCGGTGAGCACGCCCGCGATGGCCTTGAGGATCGCGATGGCCAGGTTGACCGAACCCGCCAGTACGACGGTGACCGTGCTCTCGCCCTTGGGGGACTCGCCCTGCTCGCTCACCGGCCGATCTTAAAGCCGTTGCAGACCATCCAGCACGCGACGCATGAGCGCCATCGGGGGCCTGCCCTCCGCCGTGCGCTCGGTGCCGTGGATGTGGAGCAACCCCAGTTCGGCCATATCGGACAGCAGTACGCGGGCCACGCCGAGCGGGATCGACAGCGTCGCCGCGACCTCGGCGACCGACACCGTCCGCTGGCACACCGCCCGCACCGGCTGGTACTCGCTGTTCAGCGCCGTACCGGTCCAGCGGGCGTCGGCCCGCACGTTCACCAGCGTTTCGAGCGCCAGCTCGTAGGTGGACTGCGTGCGGCCGCCGGTCAGCACGTACGGGCGGACGCGGGGGCCGGACGCGTCCTCGGACGCCACCTGGTCGTCGAACCGCGGCAGCCGGGGCGCCTCGGCGACGGGCTCGTCGAACTCCCCGGCGAAACGGGCACCGGCACGGGCGATCGCCGGCTTGTCAGCCGGTCCACCGCCAGCGGGTACACCCATCTCTCGCCCCAATTCGCGCAGGTCGAACTGCCTCGCGGACACCTGCGGCTGCGAGAGAACAAGGATAACGCGGCTGTCGAGCCCGTCGGGGGGTTCGCGGGCGAACCCCCCGACGGTGTGGACTACTTGTCCTCGTCCGGCAAAGGCGTGCCCGAGGGCACCTTGTCGGTGGGCACATCCGCGGACAACGGGTCGGAGTCGACGGCGGGCAGACCGGCCGCCGCGGGCTCCGGCACCGGCTGCGGGCGCCGCTTGACGGCCTGCAGCAGCAGCTGCGAGACGTCCACGACCTCGACCTTCTCGCTCGCCTGCCCGTCGTTCTGGCGCGCGGTCACGCCGTCGGTGAGCATGACGCGGCAGAACGGGCAGCCCGTCGCGATCTTCGTCGGCGCCGTGCCCAGCGCCTCGTCGACGCGGTCGAGGTTGATCCGCTTGCCGATCTTCTCCTCCATCCACATGCGGGCGCCGCCGGCGCCGCAGCACATGGACCGGTCGCCGTGCCGCGGCATCTCGCGGAACTGCGCGCCCGACGCGCCGACCAGCTCACGCGGCGCCTCGTACACCTTGTTGTGGCGGCCGAGGTAGCACGGGTCGTGGTAGGTGACGTCGTCCGCGATCGGGGCGACGGGCACCAGCCGCTTCTCCCGCACCAGCCGGTTCAGCAGCTGCGTGTGGTGCACGACCTCGTACTGCCCGCCCAGCTGCGGGTACTCGTTCGCGATCGTGTTGAAGCAGTGCGCACACGTGACGACGATCTTCCGGTCCAGCGGCGCGCGGTCCTCGAACACCGAGTTCAGCACCTCGACGTTCTGCTGCGCGAGCATCTGGAACAGGAACTCGTTGCCCGCGCGGCGGGCCGGGTCACCGGAGCAGGACTCCTCCGGGCCGAGCACCGTGTACTTCACGCCCGCGATGTGCAGCAGCTCCGCCACCGCACGCGTCGTCTTCTTCGCGCGGTCCTCGAACGCACCGGCGCAGCCGACCCAGAACAGGTACTCGGCGTCGCCCAGCTCGCCGTCGAACACCGGCACCTCGAAGTCGAGGTCCTCCGCCCAGGCCATCCGGTCCTTGGCGTTCTGGCCCCACGGGTTGCCCTTGTTCTCCAGGTTCTTGAACATCCCGTTCAGCTCGGACGGGAAGTTCGACTCGATCATGACCTGGTAGCGGCGCATGTCGACGATGTGGTCGACGTGCTCGATGTCCACCGGGCACTGCTCGACGCAGGCGCCGCAGGTGGTGCAGGACCACAGGACGTCGGGGTCGATGACGCCACCGTCGTCGCCGACCAGCGGACGCTCGGCCTCGGCCAGCGCCAGCACGTCGATGCCCGCGTACGGGTTGTCGCCGGTCAGGCCGACCTCTTCGCCCGTGACGTCCTTCTTGCCGCCGGCGAGCAGGTACGGGGCCTTCGCGTACGCGTGGTCACGCAGCTGCGTGATGACCAGCTTCGGCGACAGCGGCTTGCCGGTGTTCCAGGCGGGGCACTGCGACTGGCAGCGGCCGCACTCGGTGCAGGTGGTGAAGTCCAGCCAGCCCTTCCAGCTGAAGTCCTCGATCTTCCCTGCCCCGAAGACGTCCTTCTCCGGGTCGGCCTCCTCGAAGTCCAGCGGCTTGCCGCCGCTCATCATCGGTTTGAGCGCGCCCAGCGCGACGCCGCCGTCGGCCTCGCGCTTGAAGTAGATGTTGAAGAACGCGCTGAACCGGTGCCACGCGACACCCATCGTGAGCGTGCGGCCGACGACGTAGAGCCAGATCATCCCCGACAGCAGCTTGACCAGCGCGGTGATCGTCACCGCCGCGGTGCTCGCGGGCAGGATCTCGCCGAGCGGCTTGGTGACGAAGCTCGTCCACAGCGCCGGGTCCTCGATGCCGCTGGAGATCTTGAACGCCTTCACGCCGAGGATGCCGAGGCCCTCGATGACCACGACGCTCTCGACGAAGTAGGCCTGCTTGAAGTTCGAGCCGGCGAAGCGGGACTGGCGGTCGGCGCGGCGCGGGTGGTTGGCCTGGCGGATGATCGCCAGCGCGATCCCGCCGACGACCGTGCCGAGGCCGAGCAGTTCGGTGATGAACAGCCAGACGCTCCAGGCGCCGAAGACCGGCCAGTGGAAGTGCGGGTCGAACGTCTCGCCGTAGGCCTCGAACCAGGACAGCGAGCCGATCAGGAAGCCCCACATCACCAGCCAGTGCCACGGGCCGACGTGCCGGAACTTGTTCATGCGGGTGTGTGCGGCGAACTCCTTGACGAGTGTGCCAAGCCGCGGCCAGAAGGGGCCGTTGCGCGTCGAGTCCGGCTGTCCGAGGCGAATGATGCGCACCATGCGCCAGACGCCGGCGACGAACATGATCCAAGCGACGATGCTTATGGCGACGCCGATCACACCGAGCGTGATCTGCAGAGCACCCATGATCGGGGCCTTTCGTCCGTGTGTGGTGGTTGTCGGGAGACTAACTGTTCTTACCCGTGGGTAACCAATCGGTGTGGCGCACGACTCCCTCGGAAGCGGGACGATCGTACAGGTAGTTTGGTGAACATGGCCTATCTCCTGCTCGCGCTCGCGATCGTCGCCGAGGTCGCCGGGACCGTCTCGCTCCGGTTGTCCGAGGGGTTCTCGAAACTCGGGCCGTCAATCGTCGTCGTGGCGGGCTACGGGGTGGCGTTCACGGCGTTGTCCTTCGTGCTCAAGCTGGGGCTGCCGGTCGCGGTCGTGTACGCGATCTGGTCGGCGGCCGGGGTCGCGCTCGTGGCGGTCATCGGGGTGCTGTTCCTGCACGAGAGCCTCAACCCGGCGATGATCGCGGGGCTGGCGCTCATCATCGCCGGGGTGGTGCTGCTGGAGCTGGGAGCGGCGAAGTGAAGGCGCAGCGGGACGGCCGCAAGGCGCGGGGCGACCGGCGGCGCCAGGAGATCATCGACGCGACGCTGCGCGTCATCGAGCGCGACGGAGTGGCGGGGGTGACGCACCGGACGGTCGCGGCGGAGGCCGGGGTGCCGACGACGTCCACGACCTACCACTTCGCGACGCTGAACGACCTGCTCGTCGCCACGCTCATTTCGTGCGCGAAGGACATGGCGACCGAGGTCTACTGGATGATTGACCGCGCCCGCTCGCGCGGCAGCCTAGGCGCGGACGAGGTCGCGAACCTGCTGGCGGAGGCGCTGGGCCCGCGGCGCGGGCGGACGATGGCGGAGTACGAGCTGTACCTGCTCGCCGCCCGCCGTCCCGAACTGCGCCCCGCCGCGCGGCGGTGGCTGGACGTGCTCACGTCGATGGTCCGGCCCGATGACCTGGTGGCGCTGCGGGCGTTCCTCGCGGGTATCGACGGCCTGCTGATCCAGGGCCTGATCGACGACGAGCCGCCCACCGCCGAGGAGCTGCGGCCCGTCGTCGAATACCTGCTGCGCCCCCGCTAGCCCTTGTTCTCGTACACCGGGACGACGGCCGCGCGGGCGAGGGTGTGGCTGAACAGGTTGAAGCCGAGGAACGCCGGGGTCGCGTCCTCCGGGACCTCCAGCTTCTCGACGTCCACGGCGTGCACCGTCACGAAGTAGCGGTGCGGGCCGTGCCCGGGCGGCGGGGCCGCGCCCAGGAAGCGCTTCACGCCGGCGTCGTTCTTCAGGGTCACCGCCTCCGGGGGCAGCCCCGAGCCGTCGCCCGCGCCGGAGGGCAGCTCGGTCACCGACGCGGGGATGTTGAACACCGCCCAGTGCCAGAAACCGCTCGCGGTGGGGGCGTCCGGGTCGTACACCGTGACGGCGAAGCTCTTCGTCTCCGCGGGGAAGCCCTCCCACGCCAGGTGCGGGGAGCGGTCCTCGCCGCCCGGCACGCCGAAGATGCCCGACAGGTGCGGCGCGGCCAGCGTCTGCCCGTCGGCGACGTCGTCGCTGCGCAGCGTGAAGCCCGGCACCGGGGGCAGGAAGTCGTACGGGTTGGGTGGCTGAGCCATCGATCCTCCCTGAACCTGAACTCGATCACTGCGAGGTTAGGTCGGGGACACCCCAGGGTCGAACCGGGGGCGTTCCCTGATGCCTCCCAGTCCTACCCGGTTCTAGCGTCTGTCGCAGACGGGAAACCTGACTGGGGAGGACTCAATGGGCAGGGCGGCACTCGCGGTCGGTGGGGCGGCGCTGATCGTCGCGGGGGTGGCGGTCGCGAGCGGCTGGTGGTGGCACTCCGATGACACGCGGGACCACGTCGTCCCCGGCCGCGTCGACAGCGTGGTGATCGCCACGGAGTCGGGCAGCGTCCGCGTGACCAGCAGGGACGTGGCCACGGCGTCGGTGCACGAGCGGTTGCGCTACCACCGCTCCCGGCCGGACGACGCGTTCCGGGTGGAGGGCACGCGGCTGGTGCTGAGCGGCTGCGGGCACAACTGCAGCGTCGACTACGAGGTCGTGGTGCCGCGGGGGACGGCGGTCACCGGCCGGGCGAACTCGGGCGACGTGCTGCTGGACGGCGTCGGGGCCACCGACGTGGGCGCCAACTCCGGTGACATCCGGGTGGTCGGCCCCGCCGGGCCGGTCAAGGCGAACGTCAACTCCGGCGCGATCACCGTCGAGCTCACCGCCCCGCAGGACGTGCGGGCGGAGAGCAACAGCGGCGACATCGACGTCACCGTGCCGCCGGACCGGTACCGCGTCCAGGCCGAGGCCCGCTCCGGGGAGGAGCAGGTCCGGGTGGCCGACGACCCGGCGGGTACCCACGTCATCGACGTCCGCGCCAACAGCGGCGACGTGCTCGTCAAATCGGCCTGACGGCCCGGGAACAACTCGCCGGCGCCGGTCGTTGGCAGTGTCAGAAAGGTTGAGCGCCCCCGGCTCAAGTTCTGGTTGACGGAACTGTCGGGCAGGAGATAGAACTTGAGCGACACCCGCTCAAGACGGGCGCGACACCGCAGCTCAAGCAGCGTATATCAGGAGGAGAACCACCATGGCGCGAGCGGTCGGCATCGACCTCGGCACGACGAACTCGGTCGTCGCCGTCCTGGAGGGCGGCGAGCCGACGGTCATCGCCAACTCCGAGGGTTCCCGGACCACCCCGTCCATCGTCGCCTTCGCGAAGAACGGCGAGGTGCTCGTCGGTCAGCCCGCGAAGAACCAGGCGGTCACCAACGTGGACCGCACCATCCGGTCGGTCAAGCGGCACATGGGCACCGACTGGAAGACCGAGATCGACGGCAAGGCGTACACGCCGCAGGAGATCAGCGCGCGCGTGCTGATGAAGCTCAAGCGCGACGCCGAGGCGTACCTGGGCGAGGACATCACCGACGCCGTGATCACCGTCCCGGCGTACTTCTCGGACGCCCAGCGGCAGGCCACCAAGGAGGCCGGGCAGATCGCGGGCCTCAACGTCCTGCGCATCGTCAACGAGCCCACCGCCGCCGCGCTGGCCTACGGGCTGGACAAGGGCGAGAAGGAGCAGACCATCCTGGTCTTCGACCTCGGTGGCGGCACGTTCGACGTCTCGCTGCTGGAGATCGGCGAGGGTGTGGTCGAGGTCCGCGCCACCAGCGGTGACAACCACCTCGGTGGTGACGACTGGGACGAGCGGATCGTGCAGTGGCTGGTCGACAAGTTCAAGGCCTCGCACGGCATCGACCTGACCAAGGACCGGATGGCGCTGCAGCGCATCAAGGAGGCGGCGGAGAAGGCGAAGATCGAGCTGTCCAGCTCGTCGAGCGCCAACATCAACCTGCCCTACATCACGGTCGACGCGGACAAGAACCCGCTGTTCCTCGACGAGACCCTGTCGCGGGCCGAGTTCCAGCGCATCACCAACGACCTGCTGGAGCGCACCCGCCAGCCGTTCAACAACGTCATCCGCGACGCGGGCATCTCGGTCGGCCAGATCGACCACGTGGTGCTCGTCGGTGGCTCGACCCGCATGCCGGCCGTGTCCGACCTGGTCAAGGAGCTGACCGGCGGCCGCGAGCCGAACAAGGGCGTGAACCCGGACGAGGTCGTCGCCGTCGGCGCGGCGCTGCAGGCCGGTGTGCTCAAGGGTGAGGTCAAGGACGTCCTGCTGCTCGACGTGACCCCGCTGTCGCTGGGCATCGAGACCAAGGGCGGCGTGTTCACCAAGCTCATCGAGCGCAACACGACCATCCCGACGAAGCGGTCCGAGATCTTCTCCACGGCGGACGACAACCAGCCGTCGGTGCAGATCCAGGTGTTCCAGGGCGAGCGCGAGATCGCGGCCCACAACAAGAAGCTCGGCATGTTCGAGCTGACCGGGCTGCCGCCGGCCCCGCGCGGCGTGCCGCAGATCGAGGTCACCTTCGACATCGACGCCAACGGCATCGTGCACGTCACGGCGAAGGACCTGGGCACCAACAAGGAGCAGTCGATGACGATCACCGGTGGCTCCGCGCTGCCGAAGGACGACATCGAGCGCATGGTCAAGGACGCCGAGGCGCACGCGGAGGAGGACCGCAAGCGCCGCGAGGAGGCCGAGACCCGCAACCAGGCCGAGTCGCTGGTCTACCAGACCGAGAAGTTCGTCAAGGACAACGACGACAAGCTGCCCGAGGACATCAAGGGCAAGGTCAAGACCGCGATCGACGAGGCGAACGAGGCGCTCAAGGGTACCGACTCCGCCAAGATCAAGGAAGCGATCGAGAAGCTGAACACCGCTTCGCAGGAGCTGGGCACGGCGCTGTACGCCAACGCGCAGCAGGCCGGTGGTGACGCCGGTGCGGCCGGTGCCACCGGTGCCGCCGGTGGCGACGCCAAGGCCGACGACGTGGTGGACGCCGAGATCGTGGACGAGGACGAGAAGAAGTGACCGGCAAGCACTCCCGGGAAACGGACGAGGTGGACCGCGAGGTCGTCGAGCCCGTCGTGGTGCGGGACCGCCGCAAGATCGACCCGCAGACCGGTCAGGTGCGCCAGCCCGAGGCTGCGACGGCGGAGGCCCCCGAGGCCCCCTCCGGCCCGAGCCTCGGCGAGACGATCGTCGACGACGCGGTCGGCGTCCAGTCGGACGTCGAGAAGCAGCTCGCCGAGCGCACCGCCGACCTGCAGCGGCTCCAGGCGGAGTACGCCAACTACCGCAAGCGGGTCGACCGCGACCGCGAGGCCGTGGTGCTCGCGGCGAAGGCGGCCGTGGTCAGCGACATGCTGCCGCTGCTGGACGACCTCGAGCGGGCCGAGCAGCACGGTGACCTCACCGGTGCCTTCAAGGCGGTGGCGGACAAGCTCGTCGCGAGCCTGCAGCGGGCCGGGCTCGAGCCGTTCGGCGCCGAGGGCGACGCCTTCGACCCGAGCGTGCACGAGGCGGTGCAGCACAGCACCTCCCCGGACGTGAGCGGCCCGACGGTCACCACGGTCCTGCGCCGTGGTTACCGCTTCGGCGAGCGCACCCTGCGGCCCGCGCTGGTCGGCGTGACCGACCACGAGCCGGCCGCGGCCGCACCGCCGGCCGACACCCCGGTCGAGGGGGAGCTGCCGGTGGAGCAACTTTCGGATGAGCAGCAGAAGTAGTTCGAGCGAGGAAGGAGGAGACGTCCGGTGAGTGCACGGGAGTGGATCGGCAAGGACTTCTACCGCGAACTGGGCGTCTCCTCTGACGCGTCGCAGGACGAGATCAAGAAGGCCTACCGCAAGCTGGCGCGCGAGAACCACCCGGACGCCAACCCGGGCAACGCCGACGCCGAACAGAAGTTCAAGGCGGTGTCCGAGGCGTACGGCGTGCTGTCGGATCCGGCGAAGCGCAAGGAGTACGACGAGGCGCGGCGGCTGTTCGGCTCGGGCGGTGCCGGTGGCTTCGGCTTCCCCGGTGCCGGCGGTTCGGGCACGTTCGACATGAGCGACCTGTTCGGCCAGGCCGCCGGCGGCGGTGCCGGCGGGTTCGGCGGGCTCGGCGACATCCTCGGTGGCCTGTTCGGCCGCCGGGGTTCGGCGGGCGCGGCGAACGCGCGGGCCCAGCGGGGTGCGGACGTCGAGACGGACGTGCGGATCGACTTCGCCGAGGCGGTCAAGGGCGCGACCCTGCCGCTGCGGCTGTCGAGCCCGGCGACGTGCCGGACGTGTGGCGGCAACGGCGCACGGCCCGGTACGAGCCCGCGGACCTGCCCGGTGTGCGCCGGGTCGGGTCTGGTGAGCCGGAGCCAGGGCGCGTTCGCGTTCTCCGAGCCGTGCCGGGAGTGCCGTGGCCGCGGCAAGATCATCGACGACCCGTGCCCCGAGTGCGCCGGTGAGGGCGTCAGCACCCAGACCAGGACGCTGACGGTCCGGGTGCCCGCCGGGGTCGACGACAACCAGCGGATCCGGCTGGCCGGGCAGGGCGAACCGGGCCGTGGCGGCGCCACGGCCGGTGACCTGTACGTGCGCGTGCACGTCAACCCGCACCCGGTGTTCGGCCGGTCGGGCAACGACCTGACGATCACCGTGCCCGTCAGCTTCACCGAGCTTGCGCTGGGCGCCACGCTGGCCGTGCCCACGCTGGAGGGCAAGGTGTCGGTGAAGGTGCCAGCGGGCACGGCGAGCGGCCGGGTGCTGCGGGTGCGCGGCAAGGGCATCCAGCGGCGTGACGGTGCGCAGGGCGACCTGCTGGTCACCCTGCAGGTGGCGGTCCCGTCCCGGCTGGACGGGGCGGAGAAGCAGGCGCTGGAGGCGTTCGCGGCGGCGTCGGAGAAGCACGATCCCAGGCCGGAGATCACGGAGATGCTCAAGGAGCGGTGATGGCTTTCGGTGGGTTGCCCGCGGGGGCGGACGAGGACACCCCGGTCTTCGTCATTTCGGTGGCGGCACAGCTGTCCGGGCTGCACGCCCAGACGTTGCGCGCCTACGACCGGCAGGGTCTGGTGTCGCCCGGCCGCACGCCGGGCGGCGGGCGCCGGTACTCGATGCGGGACATCGCGCTGCTGCGTGAGGTGCAGCGGCTGTCCCAGGAGCACGGCGTCAACCTGGCCGGGATCAAGCGCATCATCGAGCTGGAGAACCAGGTCGACGCGCTGCGCTCCCGCGTGCAGGAACTCACCGAAGAGCTCGCCGCCGCCTACGCCGCGGCGGAACAGGCCGCGGCGGCGGTGCACGCCTCCTACCGAAAGGACCTCGTGCCGGTGCGGCAGGAGACGGCGCTGGTGGTGTGGAAACCCCGGCGCCGCTGAGGTTTTCCCGGAAGGGGGCGGGGTTTTCTCCGCCCCCTTCGTTCATCGCAGGTGCTGGGCGAAGAACGCGAGCACGCGCCGCCAGGCGTCCTCGCTGGACTCCCGGTGGTAGCCCACCCCCGCGATCCGCATCAGCACGTTGAGCGGGCCGAGGTGGGCCTGGTTGGCGAAGCTGTGCCCGGCTTCGGGGTATTCCTTGACGTCGTGCGGGATCCCGCGCTCGGTCAGTTCGTTCTCGAGCTTCGCCGCGGCACCCTTGAGCCCCGGGTCCCGCTTGCCGAAGCTCGCGACGACGGGGCACGCTTCGTCCAGAATGGACAGATCCTTGGGCAGCTGCCCGTAGTACGGCGCCGAGGCGTCGAACCCCTGCGTCGCGGCGACGAGCGCGAACCCGCCGCCCATGCAGAACCCGACGACGCCGACCTTCCCGCTGCAGTCCTCGCGGCCGGCGAGCAGCTCGCGGGCGGCGGAGATGTCGTCGAAGGCACGTCCGCGCCCGGCGGTCAGATCCTTGAAAACCGTTTTGACGCAACGGAAGAACCCGCCGCGCGAGTACAGGTCCACGCTCAGGGCGACGTAACCCGCGGTGGCGAACCGGTCGGTGATGTTGCGGGCGTCCTCGGTCAGCCCGGCCACGTCGTGGATCACCACCACCCCCGGCCACGGCGGTTCGCCCGACACCTCTCGTTGCGGGAGCGCGAGATAACCGTCGATCGTGCCGTCCGCAACGGGGATCATGTGCACCTCAATCGATCGTGAACGGGTCGTACCTGATCTGGTCGAGCGCCGTGCCCGCGACGAGCATCCGCGACACGGTGGCCCTGATCATCCCCGGGGAACCCGACACGAGCACGTCGTGCCCCGGCCAGGCGCCGTGGCGCGTCACGACGTCCGCGAGCGTGCCCTGCTCGCAGCCCGAGAGCCCCGGCCCGCGCTCGATCACGGGCGTGACCGTGAGCCAGGGGTTGCACGAGGCCAGCATCCGCAGCCCCTCCAGCGCGTACAGGTCGTCCCGCGTGCGGCCGCCGTAGAACAGCCGGACCCGCGGGTTGTCGCCCCACTGCTGGAGGTCGTCGAGCATCGCCTGCAGCGGCGCGACCCCGGTGCCGCCCGCGATCATCAGTACGTCGCGGCCGGACTCGCGGTCGACGTAGAGCCGCCCCAGCGGCGGCCCGAACCGCCAGACGTCGCCCTTCTGCGTGTGGCTGACGATCGCCCGCGAGACCCAGCCGCCGTCCACGGCGCGGACGTGGAACTCCAGCGAGCCGTCCTCGCGGGGCGCGTTCGCCGGGGACAGGTACCGCCACAGGCGCGGCCGCTGCGGCACCTCGACGCTCAGGTACTGCCCTGGCCGGTACGGGATGGGCTCCTCCGGCTCGACCCGCACCATCGCGAGGTCCCAGCTGAGCCGCCGGTGCTCGGCGACGGTGGCGGACCAGCTCGGCGGGTTGGTGTCGGCGGCCGCGGCCTCCTGCATCTGCCGGGCGATGATCGTGAACGCCTCGGCCCACGCCCGCTCGACCTCCGGCGTCCAGTCGGGGCCCAGCTGCGCGCGCATCGCGGCGAGCAGCGCCGTGCCGATGGCCTCGTAGTGGCGGGGGATCACGCCGAACTTGCGGTGGTCGCGGCCCAGCTGGCGCAGGAACGGCACGAGGTCGTCGGGCTGGTCCACCATCTGCACGACGTGCACGAGCGCCCGCACCATGCGGTTGCGCTGGACCTCCATGTTGATGGGGAAGAAGTCCCGGGTCGCCGGCGCGATGGTGAAGAGCATCCCGTAGAAGAACTGCGTCACCTCGGGTAAGTACGGCTCCGCCTTCGCCCAGGAATCCTGGATGAGCCGCACCATCGCGGTGACGGCTGGGGGCGCCTCCCGGTACACGGACCGGGGGACGGGACTCACGGGCTCGGCGGTCATCGGTTTCGAAGTGCTCCGGGGGGGCGCGCTGGTGATCGGACTCGATTATTCACGAACGCGCAATAGCAGGGGTGTGCAGCGCAGGTCCAGGTTACCGGGGGCGTCACTGCGTGAACTGCTCACGAATATTCCACCCCATTCGGTCAGGGGTAATCTGGAAAGTGGGACACGATTAAGTCGTAGAGTAACCGCTTCTGGGCTGAATGCTCCCGTTGTTGCTCCGTCTGGGTGGTAAAAGCCGTCAGCCAGAAGTGGTCCGGCTCACGTTCCCGGTGGTGTCCGCGACCGACTACGCCTCGTATAGTTGTATGTGACAACCAATCAGGAGGCGGCATGAGCCTGAGCGAGCAGGCCGGGATCGAACTGCTGCAGCAGCTGCGGATGGCGGGGCAGCTGCAGCACGCGTGGGGGACCGCCTCGTGGCAGCGCGACCAGCCGGGACTGCACCCCGCGGCGGCGATGCTGCTCGGCGACCTCGCGCTGCACGGCGAATCGCGGCCCTCGGAGCTGGCCAAGCGCAAGATGGTCGACGTCTCGGTGATCAGCAGGCAGATCGCGCAGCTGGTCGCCGCCGGACTGGTCGAGCGCCGCCCGGCGCCCGAGGACGGCCGCGCGGCGCTGGTGAGCCTGTCCGAGCAGGGCATGACGGAGCTGAAGCGCTGGCGGGAGAAGCACCTGGAGTTCTTCCGCACCGCGCTCGCGGACTGGAGCGAGGAGGAGGTCGTCGCGCTGAGCGAGCGCCTCGCCGCGATGAACGACGCGCTGCGCAAGGCCGTCGGGGAACGCTGATCAGGGTTTTTCCCCGTACCGCCCGGTGCGTGCGGCGGGCAGGATCGGGAGCATGGCAAAACTGGTCTACGGCGGACTGGCTTCGCTCGACCTGTACACCGCCGACGCCGACGGGAAGTTCGACTGGAGCGTGCCCGACGACGAGGTGCACGCGTTCGTCAACGACCTCGAACGGTCCATCGGCACGTACCTCTACGGCAGGCGGATGTACGAGACCATGTCGCCGTGGGAGACGGACCCGTCGATCCCCGGGCAGTCTCCGTCCCTGCGCGACTACGCGGAGATCTGGCAGGCGGCGGACAAGATCGTCTACTCGCGCACGCTGGAGCGGCCCCGCACGGCGCGGACCCGCGTCGAGCGGGAGTTCGACCCCGGCGCGGTCCGCGAGCTGAAGGAGCGCTCGGACCGCGACCTCTCGATCGGCGGCCCGGAGCTCGCCGCGCCCGCCATCCGGGCCGGGCTGGTCGACGAGTACCACCTGTTCCTCAACCCCGTGGTCGTGGGCGGCGGCAAGCCGTACCTGCCCGCCGGGACGCGCCTGGACCTCGAGCTGGCCGACGAGCGGCGCTTCGCGAACGGGGTCGTCTACCTCTGCTACCGAACTCGTCAGACTTGAGCGGAACACGCTCAACTTTTCTGACGTTGTACCTGGCGAGAACACAGGCTTTCGACATGGAGTGTGGGGATGGACGCTTTCAACCCGACGACGAAGACCCAGCAGGCGATCTCGTCGGCGGCGCAGGCGGCGACCGTGGCGGGCAACCCGAGCATCGCCCCGGCGCACCTGCTGGGCGCGCTGCTGGCCCAGAGCGACGGCATCGCGGGCCCGCTGCTGACCGCGGTGGGCGCCGACCTGGCGCAGGTCCGCAACGACCTGGAGCCGATCACCGGCGCACTGCCTTCGGCGACCGGTGCGACGGTGTCCACCCCGCAGTTCGACACCCCCGCGCTGAAGTCGCTGACGCACGCGCAGAAGCTCGCCACCGAGCTGGGTGACGAGTACGTCTCGACCGAGCACCTGCTGGTCGGCCTCGCCGCCGAAGGGGGCCAGGTCGCCGACCTGCTGAAGCGCCACGGCGCGACCCCGGAGGCGCTGCGTGAGGCCTTCACCAAGGTCCGCGGCTCCGCGCGCATCACGAGCCCCGACCCGGAGGGCACGTTCAAGGCGCTGGAGAAGTACGGCGTCGACCTGACCGAGCGCGCCCGCAAGGGCGAGCTGGACCCGGTGATCGGGCGTGACACCGAAATCCGCCGCGTCGTGCAGGTGCTGTCTCGGCGCACGAAGAACAACCCGGTCCTGATCGGTGAGCCGGGCGTCGGCAAGACGGCGATCGTCGAGGGGCTCGCCCAGCGGATCGTCGCGGGCGACGTGCCGGAGTCCTTGCGGGGCAAGCGGGTCGTCGCGCTGGACCTCGGTTCGATGGTCGCCGGCGCGAAGTACCGCGGTGAGTTCGAGGAGCGGTTGAAGGCCGTCCTCAAGGAGATCACCGACTCGGCGGGCCAGGTCATCACGTTCATCGACGAGCTGCACACGATCGTCGGCGCGGGCGCGACCGGCGAGGGCGCGATGGACGCGGGCAACATGATCAAGCCGATGCTGGCCCGCGGTGAGCTGCGCATGGTCGGTGCCACCACGCTCGACGAGTACCGGCAGCACATCGAGAAGGACGCGGCGCTGGAGCGGCGTTTCCAGCAGGTGCTGGTCGGCGAGCCGTCCGTGGAGGACACCATCGGCATCCTGCGTGGCCTCAAGGAGCGCTACGAGGTGCACCACGGTGTCCGCATCACCGACGCCGCGCTGGTGTCGGCCGCGACGCTGTCCGACCGCTACATCACCGCGCGTTTCCTGCCGGACAAGGCGATCGACCTCGTCGACGAGGCCGCGTCCCGGCTGCGCATGGAGATCGACTCCCGGCCCGTCGAGATCGACGAGGTCGAGCGGGCGGTGCGCCGCCTGGAGATCGAGGAGATGGCGCTGGCCAAGGAAGAGGACATCGCCTCGAAGGAGCGGCTGGAGGCGCTGCGTGCCGAGCTGGCCGAGAAGCGCGAGGAGCTGTCAGCGTTGACCGCGCGCTGGCAGAACGAAAAGGGCTCGATCGAGAAGGTCCGCGAGCTGAAGGAGCAGCTGGAGCAGCTGCGGGGCGAGGCGGACCGCGCCGAGCGCGACGCCGACCTCGGCCGTGCCGCCGAGCTGCGCTACGGCCGCATCCCGTCACTGGAGAAGGAGCTGGAGGCCGCGCAGCAGAGCACGGCGTCGAGCTCCTCGGGCGCGGACGTGATGCTCAAGGAGGAGGTCGGCGCGGACGACGTCGCCGACGTGGTCTCCGCCTGGACCGGCATCCCCGCCGGGCGGCTGCTGGAGGGTGAGACCGGCAAGCTGCTGCGGATGGAGGAGGAGCTGGGCAGGCGCGTCGTCGGGCAGCGCGAGGCCGTCACCGCGGTCGCCGACGCCGTCCGCCGCACGCGGGCCGGGGTCGCCGACCCCGACCGGCCCACCGGGTCCTTCCTGTTCCTCGGCCCGACCGGTGTCGGCAAGACCGAGCTGGCCAAGGCGCTGGCGGAGTTCCTGTTCGACGACGAGCGCGCGATGACGCGGATCGACATGAGTGAGTACTCCGAGAAGCACTCGGTGGCCCGCCTCGTCGGTGCGCCTCCCGGCTACGTCGGCTACGACCAGGGCGGCCAGCTGACCGAGGCCGTCCGGCGGCGGCCGTACTCGGTGGTGCTGCTGGACGAGGTCGAGAAGGCGCACCCGGACGTGTTCGACGTGCTGCTGCAGGTCCTCGACGACGGCAGGCTGACCGACGGCCAGGGCCGCACGGTCGACTTCCGCAACACCATCCTGGTGCTGACGTCGAACCTCGGCTCGCAGGCGATCGCCGACGCGGCCATGGACGAGCGGCAGCGCCGGGACGCGGTGCTCGCGGTGGTGCAGCGGCACTTCAAGCCGGAGTTCCTCAACCGGCTGGACGACATCGTGGTGTTCCACTCGCTCGACACCGAGCAGCTGACGTCCATTGTGGACATCCAGATCGAGCGGCTGGCGCAGCGCCTCGCGCAGCGGCGGCTGACGCTGGACGTGACGCCGGGCGCGAAGGAGTGGCTGGCGCTCAACGGGTTCGACCCGATCTACGGCGCGCGGCCGCTGCGGCGGCTCGTCCAGTCGGCGATCGGCGACCAGCTGGCGAAGAAGCTGCTGGCGGGCGAGATCCGCGACGGCGACAGGGTCCGGGTCGACATCCCGGACCTGGAAGCCGGTGACGCGCTGACGGTGACGAAGGCGTAAAGGCGCCTGTTCACGGCCGCCTCCGGAGTTCTTCCGGAGGCGGCCGTTTTCGTGTCCGGGTATCGACTGGAGCGGCACCGGTCGTCCAGAATGGCCCGAGCCCTGATCGACCGCCGGAGGCCGCCGTTACCGCACTGACCTCGCGCCCCGCGGTGCTCGTCCGCGTGTCGTTCGCCGTGCTCGCCGTGGTTTCGCTGGTGCTGGGCTACCTCGGGCTCGCCGAGCACCTCGCGCACAGCACCCAGTACGCGCACCGCCCGCTGGACCTCCTGTACTACGACCTGCAGCTGTTCGTCATCAACTCGGCGCCGGTGTCCAACGGCGGGCCGTACCCGTGGCCGCTGGAGGTGAGCCGGTTCCTGACCCCGGCGGTCACCGGCTACGCCGTGGTCGAGGCCGCGCGGCTGCTGTTCGCCTCGGAGATCGCGCGGTTGCGGGCCCGGCGGCGGGCGCGGCACATCATTGTGTGCGGGAACTCACCGGCGGCGAGGACGCTCGCCACGCACCTTTCCGCCGAGCACCGGGTCATCCGCGTGGAGAGCGCACGCAGCCCGGCCCCGCTCGTCGCCGCGGGCCTTCCGCGTGCGTCGCGGCTGTACGCCTGCGCCGACGAGACCGCCGCGAACATCGCGACCGTGCTCGCGGCCAGCCAGGTCGAGCGCCGGACGCGGGCGTCGCTGGAGATCTACGCGCACGTGTCGGATCCCGAACTCGGCGAAGCGCTGCGCGACCGCGGCTGGCGCGAAGGCCTGTCGGTGGACTTCTTCTCCCTCGACGGGGTGGCCGCCAAGCAGGTGATCGCGGCCGAGCAGCCGGACGGGGAACGGCTCGTGGTGAGCGGCCTGAGCGCCTTCGGCCGCGCGCTGCTGCTGGAGCTGGCGCGGCGCGCCCGGCAGCGTCCGGTGGAGGTGACGGTCGTCGATCCCGATGGCGAGGCCGTCGTCGCCGAGCTGCGCGCACGTCACCCGTTCTTCGCAGTGCACTGCCGCGTCACCGTGGTACCCGTCTACCAGCCGGAACCAGGTGTGCATCTGGTCTTCGTCTGCCACGATGACGAGGAACGTGCGCTTCGGGACGGCCTCAACGCCGCGGCCACCGTCGACGCGACGCGGGGCACCGTGATCGTCCGGATGGCGGAACTGGCCGGCGTCGGTGAGATGATGGTGCAGCACGGTCAGGAGGACCGGCTGCGATTCGTGGGAGTGCTGGACATGGCGAGCGTGTACCTATCCGAGCGGATCACCGATTCGCTGGCGCGGGCCGTGCACCGGCGCTACGTGCGGGACCAGCGGGCGCTGGGGCAGGACGAGCGCGTCAACCCGTCGCTCGTCGACTGGGACGACCTGCCGGACACGCTCCGTGACGCCAACCGCGCCTCAGCGGGTGACATCGAGCGCAAGCTGGAACTCGTGGGCTGCCGGCTCGTGCCGAGCCTGGAGGCGGTGCCCTTCGCCTTCACCCCGGACGAGGTCGAGCGGCTCGCGGTCGCCGAGCACGAGCGGTGGGTCGCCGAGCGCCGCGCGGACGGCTGGCGGTACGGCGCGGAGCGCGACAACCAGCGGAAACTGCACCCGGACCTGCGGCCGTGGGAGGAGCTCGGCGAGGCGGAGCGGCAGAAGGACCGCAACGTCGTGCTGGCGCTGCCGGAGATCCTGGCCGACGCCGGCTACCGCATCGAGCGGCGGTAGGTGCGGCTCAGCGGAGCCGGTGCAGCCACATCCGCCAGAGGACGGCGGTGGGCACCCCGCTGGTGAGGACGGTGCCGAGGACGAGCAGGAAGCCCGACTGCGCCTGCGCGCCCGCGACCAGGATGAACAAGCCCGCCACCATCGAGCAGAGGGCGCCCAGCGCCGCGAGTACCACGCTCGGCACCCGCATCGGCCGCAGTTCGGCCAGCCGCTGCGCGAGGCGCGGGTTCTCCTCGGCCAGCTGCCGCTCGATCTCCGTCAGCCGCCGTTGCTCTTCGCCGTGAAGTGCCATGCCGCACCGCCTTCACCCCCATTATGATCCCGCTCACGGTGCTTTGTCAGCGCGACGTTCGGAGTGAACTTTTTTCAGCTGTCGTCCTGTTGCTCACGGTGAGTAGGTAACATAACCTGCCGTTAACACTCGTGGGAGTTCGCAGTGGGGGACTGCGCCCGCGGGCAGGAGAGGGAGGTAAGCGACATGAGCGTGCGCCAGGAAGAGACCACGCCGATCTTCGCGGAACTGACCGCGGAGTTCGACCTCGAGAAGCTCCTCGGCGAGGCCGGCGAACCGGAAAAAGGTGCCGAGCAGGGCGAATGACCCCAGACCCGGCGTCGCCGGGGCGGTGATCGTGCCAGGCTGATCGCATGACCGATGCGATGCGGGCCGAGACGATCACGATCACCGGGGACGGCGGTGACGAGATCGAGGCCTACCTGGCCAGGCCTCTCGACGAAAAGCCGCGTGGCGGCGTGGTGGTGATCCACCACATGCCCGGGTACGACGCGGCCACCAAGGAAATCGTGCGCAAGTTCGCCGCGCACGGGTACAACGCGCTGTGCCCGAACCTGTACTCGCGTGAGGCACCGGGCGCGGATCCCGACGACGCCGCGGCGGCCGTGCGCGCCGCGGGCGGGGTGCCCGACGACCGCCTCGTCGGCGACGTCGACGGCGCCGCCCGGTACCTGAAGGCGCTGGACGGCGCGAACGGGAAGATCGGCGTGATCGGGTACTGCTCCGGTGGGCGGCAGACGTTCCTGTCGGCGTGCAGCCTGGAGATCGACGCGGCCGTCGACTGCTACGGCGCCTTCGTCGTCAACGAGCCGCCCCCCGAGCTGGCGAACATGAAGCCCCTGCTCGGTCTCGCGCCGCAGCTGTCGTGCCCGCTGCTGGGCCTGTTCGGCGCGGAGGACAAGTTCCCCGGCCCCGAGGAGGTCGCGAAGCTGTCGGCCGAGCTCGAACGGCTGGGCAAGGAGCACGAGTTCCACACGTACGAGGGCGCGGGGCACGCGTTCTTCGCCGTGGACCGGCCCAGCTACCGCCCTGAAGCGGCGACGGCGGGCTGGCGGCGCGTCTTCGACTTCTTCGGCAAGCACCTTTCGGCGTGAGGGGATCTCCCATGTGCACGTACCAGACGGAAAAGATCGAGGTCACCGGCAGCGGGAAGGCCGCGGGCGGCTGGTTTTCCCTGTCGCACGCGACGGTTTACGTGGACCACCCGGTGCACGCGCCGTTCGGGCACACGGTGAACATCGACTTCATCAACCCGGGCGAGGGCCCGTCGGCACGCGTTCCGGTGGAGCTGACGGAGGAAGCCGCACTGGCACTCGTGGACGCGATCCAGCGTGCGATCGCTTCGGCGCCGAAGGGCCTGGCGTCCGTGAATCAGTGACCACTGTGGACTGTCCACAGTGGTCAAGCGGGTAGCAGCGCGGACTCGGTCGGGGGCGTCGGGGCGGACTCGGTGCCCTTGCCGGGCCCGAGCTGCGTCCAGAGCACGACCTCGTCGCCCTCCTGGGCGCCCGCGGTGGCGATCGGCGCCTGCGCGACGACGATCCCGGAGGCGGGCTCGGGCTCGCCCTCGGGCCCGCGCGGGACGAGCCCCGCGCGGCGCACGATGTCACAGGCGTCCTGGGCGCCCAACCCCACCACGTCGGGTACCTCGGTCACCGGGCGCTGTCCCCGCATGGGTCGAGTGTAGGGCTCCCGGGGCCGGAACATCAGCTGTCGAAGAACAACCACCTGATCACGGTCCACAGCCCGATGCCGAGCAACCCGAGCACGAGCAGGACGATCGTGGCGAAGATGAGCCAGCCGACCACCTCCTCGCCGGGTTTGGCCTGGATCACCGTGCCCTCGTCCGGCTCGGGCAGCGGCCGCCGGAACCACTCGCCCGCGTGTTCCTGCGAGCAGAACCAGAGGTAGTACTCCCCTTCGTCGACGCGCACGTCGACGTCGAACCAGCCCTCCTCGTCGTCCTGGACCCGCTCGCAGAAGGAGCAGCGGGGCCCTGTCGTTTCCATGCACAGATCATGACCGAGCGGCGGTAGTGGGGCGAATGAGTTTCACTGATGCCATGACCCGGCACGGCGCGGCGCGGGCAGGAGCACGTTCGGCCGGGCGCTGGCGGAGGCGGCGGGCGCACCGGTGATCGAGGCGGCCTACCGGGTGTGGGTCGAAGCGCCGCGCGCCCAAGGGCTGGCGAGGGGAATCGCCCGCGACGGCGAGGACCACCGTGACCTGTGGTTGCGGTGGCAGCGGCATGAGGACTCCTTCTTCGCCACGGACGGCACCCGGGCACGGGCGGACCTGATCGTCGACACGACGACGCCGGTGCCGCCCCCGGGGTGAGGGGCGGCACCGGCCGTCAGAAGGGCCAGTTCGCGTTCCGACCGGCCTCGAGCAACGCGATCATCCCGAAGGACGCGTCGTTGAGCCCGGCGAACGTGTGGCTCCGCCCGGTGCCGCTGGGCGCGTGCCCGTAGCGGTACCCGGCCAGGTTCCACGTGTACATCGGAACTCCCGCCTGGACCGGGCCGTCGGCCGCCTGCTCGTCGGTCAGGACGACGATCCGGTCGTGCCGCCGGTAGTGCCGTTCCACGGCGGCAGTGGTGTACGTGCCGCCGTTGAGGAAGTACCCCGACGACTGCCACCGGTCCACCGCCCGCAGCAGGTTTTCCCCGCGCCGCAGGGAAAAGACCTTGCTGTCGTGCGAGTAGGAGACGACGTCGGCCCGGTCGCACGCCTGTGCCAGCGCGAGACCGAACATCCTCGCCGCGTTCCACCGGCGGAGCGTGCCGTCCCGGGAGAACCGGCTCGTCATGCTGCCGCTCGTGTCGATCAGGATCAGCGTCCGCCCCGAGAGCCGTGGCACGCCGCGCAGGGAGTGCTGCAACGCCTGCTCGAGCGGGCCCTTCCAGCGGTCGTGCGCGGCGGTGCGGTAGGCCGACAGGAACCGCAACGGCAGCTGGCGGCTCGTCCGCACGGCTTCGGGGTCCGACAGCTCGGCCGCCACCCGGGTGGCGACCTCGTCGCTGATCCCGGCCTCGTCGAAGTTGCGCAGGTTCCGCAGCTTCGCCATGTAGCCCATGGACGGGACGAGCGCCTCCCACGCGGCAGCCGTGATCGGCCCCTGCAGCCAGCCCGCGACCGACTCCCACGTCATGCCCGCCTCCGCCAGCGCCACCGGGGCCACCCGCCGCTGCCCGGCGGGCAGTGACGTGAGGCGCCGGCGAGCGGTGAGCGTGCCCAGCGACGTGGGGAGGTCGCTCCCGCGGTCGCGGCGGGCGTCGAGGATGTGCTGGAAACAGGTCGGCCTGCCAAGCGGTGCCTGCCTTGGGGTGCACCAGTTCCAGGACGTCCGCGAACCGGATCGCCCGCGCCGCGGAGTCCCACTTCAGGTAGGCGCGCTCGGTGTACAAACGCTCACGGCGTCCGCGATCCCCCGCTTGACGGGCTTCGGGATCGCGCGACCGTGTGCGGCGAACCAGTAGCCGAGCAGCTCACCGGGTTCGTCCGCGCGCTGCAGCACCGACGACACGACGGAACGGGAGAGCACGTGCGCACCCACGGACAGTCGCGCGTGGGCGAACTCTGCCGCACCGACGAGTGCGGCGGTGCGGAAGTTCGCCTCGGACCGCAGCCAGCGCAGGAACCGAACTGTCCACTCTGGATCGTCGAGG
The DNA here is from genome assembly GCF_039542405.1 of Amycolatopsis dongchuanensis. Taxonomy (NCBI): domain Bacteria; kingdom Bacillati; phylum Actinomycetota; class Actinomycetes; order Pseudonocardiales; family Pseudonocardiaceae; genus Amycolatopsis; species Amycolatopsis dongchuanensis. The sequence continues at coordinate 89,906 of NZ_BAABIB010000061.1, read as the reverse complement.
GTCGTTTCCCGGACCAGAGCGGTGAACCGGTTGTCGCGTTCTCGAGCGGACTCGTAGAAGGCGTCTTCACCGGCCAGGCGCCAGAAGTAACCCTCACCTGCGCACCGGTTCAGCGGGCCGCGGCTGGACCAATGTAGAGAAACCACCCGCGGCGGTTCAACCGGATTTTCCGGTGCCCGGCAACACCCGACCTCCGATGCGTCCTACCACTTTCGTACAGGGGTTGATCATCCCGTCGGTTGTCGCGGTCGCCGTGGCCGGGCCCCTAGCTTCGGGAAACGTCCCCCTCACAGGAGGTTTCCCTTGCCAGCAAGAACTTTGGCGGTCTGCGCGACCGCACTCGCCCTGGCCATGTCGGCCGTGACACCGGCGTTCGCGGTGTCCGGTGGACAGCCGGTGTCCGATCCGGCGACCGCGCCCTGGATGGCGACGATCGCCAGGAAGGGCACCGCGCCGCTGGTCCAGCGGGAATTGTGCGGCGGTGTGCTGATCGCGCCCGACCGGATCGCCACGGCGGCGCACTGCCTCGACCACACCGATCCGACCAACCTGGAGGTGCACGTCGGCGGCGGCACGCTGTCCACCGACCCCGGGCGCATCGTGCCCATGAAGGGGTTCACCACGCACCCCGGCTACCGGTTGATCTCCCCGCCCGGCAGCCCGGGCGACTTCGCCGGCTCGGCAGCGGCCGATGACGCCGCCATCATCGAGCTGGCGCGGCCGGTCCGGGGCGTGCCGGTACTGCCGGTCGCCCGGCACACCCCCGCGCCAGGCACGCCGGTCGCCGTCTTCGGCCACGGTCAGACCGGGCCCTACGACCCGCAGAACCCGTCGAGTTCCTACGGTGATGCGCTCAACGTCGGCAGGATGAGCGTCCTGGACCACGCGAGCTGCGACGAGCAACTCGCCGGGGTGGTCGACGCCGCCTCGGTGGTGTGTGCGCAGGCCGCGGGGACGACCATCTGTGCGGGCGACAGCGGCGGTCCCCTGGTCGAATACGGGGACGAAGGCCCGGCACTGGTCGGGCTGACCAGCTTCGGTGGCGAAGTGCGGAGCAAGCAGTGCGGGCAGGACGCTCCCGGTGGCTTCGCCGAGGCCGCCAAACTGCGTTCGTTCCTCACCCAGCGGCATCCGGTGCTCGCGCCGAGGCCGACCGGCGAACCCGCCATCACCGGCACGAAGGCGCCCGGCTCCACGCTGACCTGCCAAGCGGCCGGGTGGGCCGGCCGCGCCCCCGACTCGGTGACGTACACCTGGGATGAGGGGCTGGTCGACTCCACCGGCTTCGTCACCTACGTGCCGATCAAGGGCGCTCCCCTGACGCCCACGCTCGCCCTGAACGCGGATCTCGCCTCCCACAGCCTGTTGTGCGTGCTGGTCGCGCAGACCCGCGGTGGCGTCGTGGAACTGGTGTCCGACCCGCGGTAAGCCCCACAAAAAGAACCACTGTTCTGCTAGTATCGAGACAAGCAGAACAGCGGTTCTTTTTGTGGGAGGTGTGATGCCCCGGCTCACCGATGCGCGCAAGGAGCTCCGACGTGCGCAGATCACCGAGGCGGCGGTGCGGTGCTTCGGTCGCAACGGTTTGGAGCGGACGTCGATCACGGACATCACGGCCGAGTCCGGGCTGTCCACCGGGTCGATCTACGCGCACTTCCGCAACAAGGCCGAAATCGTGCAGGCCACGGCCCGCGCGACGCTGGCCCAGCGCGCGGAGGTGCTCGGCGAGTACGCCCGGGACGACAACCCGCCAGACCCCGACGAACTCCTCGCCCGCATGACCTCGGTCATCGATCCGGTCGAGGCCAGGTTCGGGGTGCAGATCTGGGGCGAGGCGACGACCAACCCCGCCATCGGCGCAATCGTCGTGGACATGATCGACCGGCTGCGCGCGATGGTGCGTGACTGCGTGGCGTCGTGGCTGGTCAAAGCCGAAGGCCACGAGCCTGCCGAGGCGCGGGAAAAGGCCGCGCCCATCGCGCACCGGGTGCTGGCGCTCTACCTCGCTGAACTGCTCCGCATTGCCCTGCCAGGTGAAGGAGAACTGTGAAGACCATCGTCTACCGCGACAACGGCGGCCCCGAAGTCCTCGAACTCGTCGAGCGCGATGTGCCCGCGCCCGGCCCCGGTGAGGTCCGCGTCCGGGTCGCCGTGTCCGGCGTGAACCCGACCGATGTGCAGGCCCGCGCGGGAATGGGGCACGCCAAGAACTTCCCGGAGATCACCCCGCACCACGACGGTGCGGGCACGATCGACGCCGTCGGCGAGGGCGTCGATCCGGGGCGTGTGGGCCAGCGGGTGTGGTTGTTCATGGCCGCTGCCGGACGGCCTGCGGGCACCGCTGCCGAGTACACCGTCGTGCCCGCCGAGCGGGCCGTGCCGCTGCCCGACGACGCCGGGTTCGACGTCGGCGCCGCGCTTGGGGTCCCCGCCCTCACCGCGCACCGCGCGCTCACCGTCGCCGAGGACGGGCCGCGCCGGCTGGCGCCCGGTGCGCTCAAGGACAAGGTCGTGCTCGCCGCGGGCGGGGCCGGCGCGGTCGGACACGCCGTGATCCAGCTCGCGCGCTGGGCGGGCGCGACCGTGATCAGCACCGTCAGCAGCCCCGGGAAGGCCCGCTTGGCCGCCGCCGCGGGCGCCCACCACGTCGTCAACTACCGCGAAAGCGACGCCGCCGCGATCCGCGAGATCGCGCCCGATGGGGTGGACGTCATCGCCGAGGTCGCGCTCGGCGCGAACCTGGAACTCGACCTGTCGGTGCTCCGCTTCCGCGGCACGCTTTCCGTCTACGCCAACCAAGGCGGTGTCCCGGTCGAACTCGACGTACGCCGCACGATGGTGCTGAACACCCGCTTCCAGTTCCTGGTGCTCTACACAGCCGGACCGGAGGTGCTCAACGCCGCCATCGAGGACGTCACCGCGGCCGTCGCCGACGGTGCCCTGCCCGTCGGCGAGGACCACGGTCTGCCCCTGCTGCGCTTCCCGCTCGACCGCGCGGCGGACGCGCACCGGGCCGTCGAAAGCGGTGCCGTCGGCAAAGTCCTGGTGGACCTCCCGTGAGCCTTCCCCGGAGCACACCGGCCGAGCAGGGCGTCGACATGCGCGGGATCGACGCGTTCCTCGATGCTCTGGCTCCGCTGCCGGATGTCGAGCTGCACAGCCTGATGGTGGTGCGACACGGGCACGTCGTGGCCGAGCGCTGGTGGCAGCCGTACCACCGCGATTCGCCGCGGTTGCTGTATTCGCTGAGCAAGAGCTTCGTCTCGACGGCCCTCGGCTTCGCGGTGGCGGAGGGCCTGGTGGACCTGGACGCCACCGTGCTGTCCTACTTCCCCGGCTGGGACAGCCTGGTGACCGACCCGCGGTCGCGGTCCACATTGGTCCGGCACGTGGCGGCGATGGCCAGCGGGCACGCGGACGAGCGGGAGGCGCAGGCGCTTCGGGCCGGCAACGGTGATCCGGTGCTCGGCCTGCTCCGGTTGCCGCCCGAGTTCGAGCCGGGCACGTTCTTCGCCTACAACCAGCCCTGCACGAGTGCCCTCGCCGCGATCGTGCGCAAGGTCAGTGGCAGCTCGCTGACGGAGTTCCTGACGCCCCGGCTGTACGAGCCGCTGGCGATCGACGTCCACGGCTGGGCGCGTGACGAGAACGGTGTCGAAGCCGCGCATTTTGGACTGCACACCACGACCGAGGCCATCGCCAAGCTCGGCCAGCTGTACCTGGACGACGGCGTCTGGCGGGGAAAGCGGTTGCTGCCAGCCGAGTGGATCGCGGAAGCCACGCGGGCACAGGTGAAAACCGACGGTCCCGACCCGGACTGGCGGCAGGGTTACGGCTTCCAGTTCTGGGTCAGCAGGCACGGCTACCGCGCCGCGGGCGCACACGGGCAGTTCGCGCTGGTGCTCCCCGAGGCCGACGCGGTGGTGGCGATGACCGCCCAGAGCCCGAACATGCAGGCGGTGCTGGACGAGGTGTGGACGCACCTGCTCCCGGCGTTGATGGCGGAGCGCGGCCCGGCGGGGCCGTGGCCGACGCTGTCTCCGTCCCTGCCGGTCCCGCCGGGCACGGCCGGTCCGATCCCCACCGGAAGGTATTCGCCCAGACGCGGCAAGGAGTTCCTGCAAGCGGTCGACCTGAGCGAGGACGCGATCACCCTGCTCGACGACGGCCCACCGGTCACGGCGTCGCTGGGCACGCCGGGCAGTTGGACGACGAGCGGTACCCACGCCACGGCGTACGCGTGGTCCGGGGAGGTGCTCCAGGTGGACGTGATCTTCCTGGACACCCCGCACCGGATGCGTGTGACGTTGGATCCGGGGGATGCCACCTTCGAGGCGGTGTGGCAGTCGCCTCTGGTGGCGCCGCAGCCGTTGGCGAGGCTGGGCATGCCGCGTGAAGTTGGGGCTGTGTAAGGGAAGAGGAAGCGTGCGAGACTGTCGTTCATGTCCACAAGCCGGGGCCGTATCGCTGAGCTGGTCGAACAGATCCACCAGGGCCGACGCGTGAAGTTCCTCCACTTCTGGGGTCATCAGCCTGAACGTGACGGCAGCATCGGGCGGGGATGTCTCAGCCAGTGGTGGCCGGCCCCGTTCACCGTCGACGGCAAGACGTTCCCGACAGCCGAGCACTACATGATGTGGCGCAAGGCGATGCTGTTCGCCGATCCGGCCAGTGCGGAGCAGATCTTGCAGGCGCCTCATCCTCACCGGGCCAAGCAGTTGGGCCGAGGTGTGCGCGGCTTCGACGAGCACGAGTGGGAGGCCTGCCGCTACGACATCGTGGTCGAGGGCTCCATCGCCAAGTTCAGCCAGCACCCCGAACTGCGCCGTTTCCTGGTCGGAACCGGCGAGCGGGTGCTGGTGGAGGCCAGTCCGCGCGATTCCGTCTGGGGCATCGGACTGACCCAGGACGACCCGCGAGCCAACGACCCCGAACAGTGGCAAGGCCTGAACCTGCTGGGCTTCGCCCTGGCCGAAGCCCGAAACGCGCTCGCCGGGCTGACGTGATCACGCTCCCGCCGGACAAGCACCCTGGCGGCACGGGTGACGATCTCGGCCCCGCGAATCCGCAATCACAGGTCGGTGGCGCGGGGATGCCGGGGTTCGTAGAGGCCCACTTGACTGCCACCGGGTAGCGGGATCCGGCCCAGGCGCCCCCATCGGGCTTCGGTGACCTCCGCGCACGTGACGCCTTGGCGGCCAGTTCGCTGATCGTCACGTCCAGATCGTCGCACATCAGGTACAGCTCGTGAGAAGCGTCGGCCTCGGCGGGGTGCACGGCGACCTCACCGGGCGGAAGCTTGAAGATCAGCCAGCCGCCGCCGGCGTCGACATGCGGGTAGTCGAGGACCTCACGGAAAAACGATCGGTCAGCTTCCGCGTCGTGGCTGTAGATGATGACGTGCGCTCCAGAGATGCCCATGCGACCACCGTCGCAGCCAGTTGTCTCGAAGGGGAGAGTGGGCCTAACGCTTCAGCATACGAACCAAACGATCTTGGTCGAAGGCCCTGAGATCACGATCCGCCCGGTGGGCACCCGACGTCTTACAGCGGGTGGTTCCCGATGAGCGGCGAAGCAATCATCATCGGGCTGACCGCGCCGCAAGCCGACGGGCTGGCCTGCGTGAGGTGCGGAGCTGACTACCTCCGCGTCCGGGTTCCGCATGTGCCGGTGGGCCGGTCGGTGACCGGTTCGCAGGTGTTCGCCTGCCTCGGCTGCTGCCCGGACGACGTACGACGCGCGGCGGGAGGTGTGCTGCGGTGAGCGCCACGGCAACCGCTCGGAAGGACCGCGCGCTGTGGGTGCAGTGCGCTTGTACCGCACTGGTGGCGCTTGGCGCGGCGTATGCCTCCTACCGGCACGGCCGCGAGTTCGCCTTGCGGTTTGGTGCCGACGAGGCCACGGCGGCGATCTGGCCGTTGATCGTGGACGGCATCCTGACCACGGCCACAGTCGAGCTGTGGAAGACCACCGGCCACGGCCGCCGCGCCGGTGGCCGGTGGGCGGCCTGGGTGTCCTTCGTGTTCGGGATCTGCCTTTCGCTGTGCGCGAACGTGGCGGCGGCTCCGGAGTTGAGCGTGTTCGCCGTGGCGGTGGCGGCGTGCCCGCCGCTAGGACTGCTGCTGGCGGTCGAGTTGCTTAATCGCGCGCTCAAGCGGCACCGCGCCGAGACCACGAACGAGACCAGCACCGAGACCGCCGAGACGGGCGAGATCGGCGACGAGACCGGGGCGGTGGTGCGTCTCGCGGTGGTCCCGGACGAGGCTCGGCCGGCCGAGCCGACCGCCGAGCAGCGGATGTGGGCCTACTACGTGACCGAGCGGGCCAAGGGCCGCACGCCGACCGGCGCGGAACTGGACCGGATCGCGGGCACGAACAACTACGGCCGCAAGGTGCTGCGGCGCTGGCGGCAGGTTGGGCACCTGCCACCCGCCCTCGGCGACCCACGCGGCCGTGGCGAACGACCGGCGCGGCTGGAACCGGCCTACTCCTCGTCGGAGGGGGTGGTGGTGTGAGTTCGGCCCGCTCGCGCCTCGTTGAGCATCTGTTGGGCGAGTTTGAATGCGCGGGCGGCGTCGTCCCATGCGGGTGAGCGGGGATCGGCGTGCGCCGGGATTGTGTCGCCGCTGATCAGCTTGAGGATCTGGTTCGCCGCGACGACGGCCTGTTCGGCGGCGGCGAACCCGGTCAACCACTGGTCGTTGGCGCCGTCGAAGGCAACGTCCGACAGCCGGTCTTCAGCCCAGCGCAGTTCCCACCGCGCCGCCGCGCGGGCGTCCTCGCCAGGGAGTTCGATCGTGCCGGGCATCGCGATGTACCCGCAGTCGGGGGTCTCCGGGATGTCGGTGGCCAAGGCCAGCAGCCGCCCGGTTTCCCGGTAGAGCAGGCTGAGCAGGCCCGCGATTTCCAGGTGACCGCGCACCTCGTCCGGCCAGCCCTCGGACTCGATGTGCCGGGCTACCAGGTCGGGATCACGCCCGATGCTGCGTACTGTCGCCCGCATCCGGTCAAGCATGGACAAGGCCACACCCCCACACCCTTTCACTCATCGCCAAGCTCCCGTGGGCCGATCATGTCAGCGTCGCGACGCGGCCGACCGCACCCCGGCTCGGCCAGTCGGGTGATCCACACAGGGGCCACGTGCCGTGTCCGGGCGAATGCCTATCGTGGTGGTCGTGACGCACAACGTGACGCAGGCCAGGCGGCCCGACCGGACCATCTTCCACTTCCACGAACTGAGCGAGTTCGTAGACAGCGCCACGGCGTTGCACTTCCCCGACACCACGCCCGTCCGTTGCTTTGCCGGCTGGGACGGCAAGGTGAAACGCCTAGAGACCGTGGTCGAAGACGCCCGCGACACCGCGAGCGACGATTCGCCCGCCTCCCCGCCCGCGAACTCGGGCGAGGCCAGCCCCAGCGACACGGAGAAACGCACGAGCGTCACGCAGAAGCCCACCGGCCCCGAGGTGGAATGGCGCCGTTGGGGTCGTCGGCTCTCCGCTCGCGTGCTGACCTTGGGCGATGTCCGCGCGCTGATCGCCCGTGCCAACGAGCTGGGCCTGCCCACCTACCAGTACGCCGTCCGCGCCTTGCCCGTGGATCGGTCCTGGCGCGGGCATGTCTACAACATCTCCGTAGAGCCCTACGCCTGATGGCCCACCCAACCTCAGCCGCGATGGAAAGGGATCATGTGACGGTCCAGGACGTGTACCTGCTCGCCCTACACGAGCCGTACCAGTCCCCGCAGCACCCGGTGCCGATCAACGCCACGATCGTGCACGCCCTGACCTTGCTGCACCCGGCCGTGCCGCAGCCAGACGGCGGCCGGATGTACCGGTGCCTCACCGAGTTCCCCGGCCGCACACCGGGCGGGGTGGTGCCGCTGTCCACGTTGACCTTCGAGCTGGACGGCGGACAGCTATGGCCGCAGGTCGCCGACTGGGAACAGGTCGTTGACGCGGTGGTGCACATCGCCCGCCACCAGGGCTGCGACGCGATGCCGATGGGCCTGCCGCAACTCACCGCCGTCCTGGTGGGCGGTGGCCCGACCACCGTGCACGAGCTGCACCACCCGGACGGCTCCCGCTCCCAGGCCGGCCCGGTCGAGCGGCAACAGCACCTGGACGAGCTGACCGGCCATGTGCGGCGGTTCGCCGCGGAAGGCCCCTTCTGGCCCGGCGACAACCTCGTCACGCCGCCCCGCGAACCGCGCGTGCTGCCCTACAGGCCGTACCGCAGCAGGTAGCCGGGAACCGCCGTTTCTTCCGGCTGTGACGGACCGTCGTCGATCAAGCGACTGCCGTGGTTGTGCCGAATCGGCGGGCCGTAAGCTTGGCATGTGACGGATCAGTTGACGGTGGCAGTGGGACGGCGTGCAGCACGGGCGATCTTGATCGACGATCTCGGTCGGTTGGTGTTGATTAAGCGGACGAAGCCGGGGCAGGCGCCGTACTGGACCGCGCCCGGTGGCGGTGTCGAGGACACTGACGCCTCGGTGGAGGCGGCTCTCTACCGGGAGCTGGCGGAGGAACTAGGCGCGAAGGCCACGGATGCCTCGCAGGTCTTCCTGTTCAGCTCGCCGTCGGAGGGTGGGGTCGCTGTGCAGCACTTCTTCGTGGCGCGGCTGGCCAGCCTGGACGAGTCGGCCCGGAGCGGCCCGGAGTTCAACGACCCGTCGCGCGGCGGGTATGACCTGGACCGGGTTGACCTTCGAGGAGACGATCTCGCGTCGATCGACTTGAAGCCGACCGCGTTGAAGGAGTTCATCCTGTCCAACCGGGAGGCTCTGCTGGTCGAGGCGGGGGCAGCCGCCTGAGCTGCGACTACGTGCCCCACCGCAGGTACGTCGGGGTGGCGCGGCCGTGCAGCGTACGCAGCGTGCCGTGGTCGGTGCCGAGGGTGTCGCGCAGTGCTGTGGTCTCTCCGGGCCACTTGGCGTGGGCGAGTTCGTCGAAGGCGAGCACGCTGCCCTTGGTGAGGTACGGCCGGACGGCGTCGATGGCGTCGCGGGTGGGTTCGTAGAGGTCGAGGTCGAAGTAGGCCAGGGCGATGACGGTGTGCGGGTTGTCCGTCAGGTAGCGCGGGAGGGTTTCGCGCACGTCGCCTTGGACGATCAGGGTGCGCCGGATGTGGCCGAGGTGTTCGCCCTGCTCATGGGCGTCGAGCACGTCGCGCAGGTGGTGTGGGTAGCCGTCGGTGAGCGCGAACCGGCCGGCGACGGCGCTGGGGCCGGTCGTGTCGATGTCGGTCACGTCGGGGAAGCCGGTGAAGGTGTCGAAGCCGATGATCCGGCGGTGCGGGTTGTACGGCTCGTACACGCCGCGCAACGCGGTGAGGGCGGCGAGGTGACGTCCGCGGTGCACGCCGAACTCCATGATCACGCCCGGCACGTTGAGGATCATTCGGTAGAGCGCGTCCAGGGAGAGCAGGTCGGTCAGCGGCTGCCTGCGCAGGTAGAGGGCCAGGTTGTCGATCAGTTCCATGGGTGGGATGGGGCTGTCGGCCAGGAGGCTGGCGAGGCGGTGGCGGACGGTTCGCTCGTGGTCCGATTCGTGCGGCAAGATCCGGTCGTCGGCTTGATCATTGATCACGTGGTCTCCCTCGGTGGTGCCCACAACTGGGCGGGGGCAAGGCGGAAGTCGCTGGCGTAGCCGAAGATGTCGGCGGGGTGGCGGTAGCCGAGGTGCAGGGCGGCGACGGCGCCGATGAGCAGCCGGTGCGACACAATCAGCACCGGGCCGTGCTCGGTGGCGAGGTCACCGGCGATGGTTGCGGCTTCGAGTGCGCGTTCGGCGAACGCCCGGAGGCTTTCGCCTCCGGGCAGGGCGCTGTCCGGGTTGTCGGCGCGCTGCTGCCGCCAAGCGATGTAGTCGGGCGGGTACTGGTTCGAGGCGAGGCCCAGCACGCAGTACGGGGCTCGCCATTCGGCGAACGCGCTGATCGGTTCGGCAAGTCGGCTGTCCGACGCGCGGGCGACGAGGGCGGCAGTCTGGCGAGCGCGGCGCAGTGGGCTGGATGCGATGAGTGCCGGTTGCCAGCGATGTTTGTGCAGCTCGCGGGCGGTCAGTTCGGCTTCGACGGTGCCTGCGATGGTCAGTGGACTGCCGGGACGGGCGTGAGCGCCGGGGCGGCAGAGCCCATCGTCGCAGGTGCCGTGGCGCATCCAGAGCGCGGCGGGGGTCATGTCATGCACCAACCCCCGTCGATGGTGAGGCACTGGCCGGTGATGAACCCCGCGTCGCGGGAGGCGAGGAAGTCAACGGCGGCGGCGATGTCGTCGGGGTGTCCACGGCGTTTGACGCACTGGCGGTCGAGCTGTCGGGTGATCATCGCGTCGTGGTCTGGGACGACGGCGTGTTCGGCGGGTACTTCGATGGAGCCTGCGCGGACGCAGTTGACGGTGATGCCGTGTGGTCCGAGTTCTCGGGCCAGGGCGCGCACGAGTCCTTCCAGACCGCTCTTGGCCGCGATGTAAGCGGCGAGGTCGACACGGCCGAGCTGGGTAAGCACCGAGGACACGGTGATGATGCGGCCGTGGCCGCGCGTTGTGAGGGACGGGGTGACGAGCTGGGCACACGCCGCGTGCGTGACCAGATTGACCTCGATCTGCTCGCGGAAGGTGTCCAGGTCGAGGCTGGTCCAGGGGATGCGCGGATAGGCGCCGGCGTTGGACACGAGGACTTTCAGCCGTTCGGCGGCGTGCTCGACTTCGTGTGCGAGCGTGTCCATCGTCATTGGGTCGGTGAGATCGCCCGTGATCGCGACTGTGGCAGCGCCGCGTTGTTCGACGGTGGCGAGCACGTTGTGCAGATCGGGGTCGTCGTGGAGGTGCGTGAGGATGAGGTCGTAGCGGTCGGCGAGGCGCACGGCGATCGCCGCGCCGATGCCGGAACCGGCTCCGGTGACGATGGCGACGGGACGGGCCACGGTCAGTTGACCTCCGCATCTGATGGTGTGAGGGCGAGGAAGTCCGGCAGTGTGGTGTCGGGGTCCAGTGCTTGGGCGAGTAGGGCCAGCGACAGCGCAGTGTCGCGGCGTTCGAGGCCGGCGAGGTGGTAGACGGCGAGCAGCCGCATCACCAGGTACGGGCGCATCCACGCCATCAGGTCGTCGATGCCGAGATGGCACGCGATGGGCCGGATGATCTCGTCGAGGTAGCGGCGCAGGACATGTCCGCGGGCTCGGCTGGGCGTGTGCCGATAGTCGATCACCAGCGATGAGCGGGTGTGTTCGACCTGGACGACGGGCTCGGCGAGGCTCGCCGGGGCGAGCGATGAGGGGTGGTCGTCGAACGCGGCCGGGTTGTAGTGCGGGGTGAGCCATGCGCCGTGGAGGCGTTGGTAGAGCAGGAAACACGCGAATTCGCCGGGTAGCGCGTTGAGTCCTCCGGTGTCGTAGTCGAACCACACCGGTCCGCCTGCGGGCGACCAGCCGATGTTGATGTCGGTGGGATCGCCCTGGGTGATGGCGGCCCAGACCGGGCTGTGGCGGGCGAAGTGGACCCGTAGCCTGGTCATCAGTTCGGCGAAGTCGACGGCGTGCTCGCGGCCGTTGACGACCAGTCGCACGTCTGCCAGATCCTGTGGGCGGACTCTCCGCGTTCCGTTGGTGATCGGCCACGGTGCGTTGGATCTGTAGTACTGGTCGAGGCGGCCATCGGGAGCGGCGCGGTCGCCGTAGAGCTTGCTGATCGTCTCCCCGTTGGTCGTGGGGCGAAGGGTGTTGCCGATGACGTGGCGGTAGTGGTGGAACACGGCGGTCAGGCAGGTGTCGAGCCGCGCCAGGTCGCCCGTGAGGTCGGCGTGGGTGATCTCGTCGAGCAGCAGGCCGTGATCGTGGCCGAGGTACGGCCACCGGTCGTAGACGAGCACGGTCCAGCGGGCGGCTCGTCGCGCGCCACGCAGCCCCGGTATCGGGTAGAACTCGCGGATGCGCGCGTGTCCTGCGCATTCGGCGCGGGCCTCGTCGTGGTTCGGGTTGGCCTTGACGAACAGCGCGTGCCCGGCCCAGTCGACGTGCCAGGTGTGGTTGGCCGTGAAGCGTCGGTGGTTGGTGATCCTCAGCATGAGCAGTCACCACCAACCGGCGAGGTCGCTCGCGAACTCAGCGATGATCTCCGCCGGGAGGTCGGCGAGGCTCGCCGATCGCGACCACAGCGCGTCGTCCAGGTGGTCGCGCACCGGGCAGCGGTCGGCGAGGGCCAGCATCTGGGAGAACGTGGTGGCGATGGCGTGGTGACGTGCGGTCCCGGTGGTCCACTTGGTGTGGGCGTGGCGACCGTAGAGCCCGATCACGTGCGGGCCGGTTCCGTCCGGGCGTTCGGTGAGTGCGGCGAGATGGGTCAGGCCCGTGTCGTTGCCGATCACGACTTCGGCTGACGCGAAGACGTCCAGGCAGTCCACCGCGTCCAGCCCGACCAGAACCTCGATGCCCTCGAAGGTCATAGGCTCGGCATCGCTACTGGTGATCAAGGTGAACGTCCACGGCGCGGGGAACCGCTGGACGAGGACAGCCGAGATGCGGGCGAAACCGCTTGCGCCGTAGTCCTTGCGGCTTGGCAAACTGGTCGCCGAGACGAACACGACGTGGAACGGTCGTGCCTGCTCGCTCGATCTGAAGGTTGGAAGCGGAGCGCGGTCGGCGGGGAGCCGGACGCCGAGGGCTTGTTCGGCGGCGAGGTAGTACCGCATCGGCAGAGCGGCGTGGACCTCAACGAGTTCGTCGTCCAGGATGTCCAGCCACGCCTGGGGTCGTTCGGGGATCGCGTGGAAGGTGAATCCATTGCCGTGCCTGGTGTAGACGGTGTGCGGGCCTTCGGTGAGGCTTGTGCTCAACGGCAGCCGGCATCGTTGCATCAGGCGTGGACGTGGTCCCTCGTAGTGGAGTTCGGCGTCGCGTCCGGTCCCATCGGCGAGGGCCTGAACAAGTCCGAGCGCGAGCAGCACATCACCGAAGCCGCGGTCACCGAGGACCACTGACCAGCCGCGTTCGCCGATCACGTCCGCGCCGCTGGTGTAGGAGGGGAGTTCCCCGGCCGCGCGCCGAAACGGCAGCGCGCGGGCCAGGGGTGCGTGGTGGCGGGGGACGATGACTGGCCCGCCGCGTTGCAGCGTCACCGGCTCGATCGTCCACGGGCTCACAGTCGCGTGAGGGTGCACAGCGGTACTCCGAGCGATTCCAGCAGCGGACGGGCGTTGCCGGTGGTGTCCTCGATCAGGCACGCGATGCCGGTCACCTCCACGGCTGACTCGCGGAGCACCGTGACCAGGTTGGCCAGCGTGTTGCCGGTGGTGATCTCGTCATCGACGATGAGCACGCGGGTTCCCGCGAGGTCGCCGTAGGTGAATACCTCGGTGCGGCGGGCATGGGGTTCGGTGAAGCGCCGCTTGTCGGGCAGGTCGAGGTCGAGCTTCCAGGCCAGTCGGTACGGCAGGTCGCTGGCAAGTGCGACGGCGACGGTGGGCAGGATGCCGCCCGCGTCCAGTCCGAGCAGGAGGTCCGGGGCCGTGGACTCCGGGTGGCGCGACCATGCGTCCCACAGCGCGCCACCGGTCCGTAGCAACGTCGCGGGGTGGACCTGGTCGAGGATGCCGTCCAGCTCGTGAACGATCCGGACATCCCGAGTCTGCGGGGGCACGCCGAGACGGCGGACGCGCCGGGCCTGGTAGGCGAGGTCTTCGGGAACAGTAGTCATTCGCTGGTCCTCACGGTGGTGTGGTCGAGTCGGTCGAGGTAGGTCAACAGTCGGTCCGTCGCGTCGACGAGTTGTCCGCGCAGGACCGGGTCGCCGGGGCGGCGGATGAGGTCGGACAGTTCAGGCGGTGCGCATTCGGCGGCGGGGTGAAGCTCGCGGAACGCGGTGAGCACCTCATCGGCGTCGTGGAGGTCGTGTCCGTCTGCGCGCAGGAGGATCTTGGCGAGTAGCACCAGGTGCTTGTGCACGGCGCGCACGTCCGGCTGATCGGCGGCGAGGAGGCGGCGGGTGGTCATCAGCACGAGTCCCAACTCGCCCCGGCTGGTGCGATCGCCGTGTGCGGCGGCCGGCACCGGCAGCAGATGGTCCGCTCGCCGGTAGAGCACGCCGACCCCTTGGGCGGCGCGGCGCAGCGACTGCACGACGCGCGGTGGCACCCGCAGCGCGTCGATGTCGGCGGTAGTGAAGACGCTGAGGCCGACCTTGATCGCGTCGGGTGCGGGAAGGGTGCCCGCAACGTCCCGCAGCCACGCGGCGGGCGCGGTGTCACGAACCACGAGCAGATCAAGATCGCTCCACCCGTCCCGCCAGCTCGTGGTCCCCGTGCTGCCGGTCGCGAGCACGAGCGCGACCTGCTCGTCACACACGTGGTCGACGGCCTGCCCCAACCACCCGCTCTGGGTCACCGGCCCACTCGCGTGGAACGTCACCCTGGGCAGGTCCACGGTCGACGCGATTCGGCTCACGGCGAGCTTGAGTGCGCTCAGCGGCCCGGAGTTGTCGATGAGGTGATCGGCGATCTCGGCGATCCGGTCCGCTCCGCGTTCGCGCTTGGTCGCGTCGCGGCCACGCAACCGGGACTCGCTCTCCGCCGCGCGGCTCGCCCGGACGGACATATCCGCATCGACGTAGACGACCTGGCAACGGTCACCCCAGACCCGTTTGAGGTGCGCGGTCGCCTCGAAGCGGTGGGCACTTTCCAGGCTGATCGTGCGCGCCTTGGTCGTCTCGGCGAATCGCAGGATTTCGTCGGTGAGCCGCTCCGCCTGCTCCCGCTCCGACCAGTGCTCGTACGGGTCGACGACTCCAGCCCGCATGGCGGCGACTTCCACCAGGTAGCCGATCTTCAACCTGGTCACGCCGTGCTCGTCGCGCAACAGTTCGCCGACTGTGCTCTTGCCGCTCTCGGACATGCCGCCCAGCACCCACAGCCGTTCCAACACGTCGTTCGGCAGCGGTTCCACGTTGACGCCCGCGTCAGCCAGGTGGCTCCGGAGCGTTCGCTGGACATCCAGGATCGGGGCGTCGCCGAGATCGAGCACGGCGTGGTAGTCCCCGCGTTCAACCTGGATGGTCAAAACCTCCGCGAGCGTGCGCTGGTAGGCGGCGTACCGTTCGTTGGCTGGCTTCGGCTCGCGCCGCAACGCCTCGGCCGCTTCCCGTGTGGGGTCACCGGACCGGCGTAACAGCACGTGGACTTCGCGCCGAGGTGCGGCGACCGGGAGATCGGCCGCGAGGCGGTCCACCAGCCGGAGTGCCTTTGTCGGGGACAGTCCGTCCTTGAGCGCGGCGGTGGCGGCGCAGGTCGCTCGGAGCATGGGTAAGCCGCGGTCTTCCAGGGCCAGCGGTCCGCTCGCGTCGCGGCGGGCGACGTGGCTGCCCAGCATCAGTCCGACGTGCTCGGCCGTGGAGGAGCCGACAAACCACCAGTGGGCGAAGTCTTCGGCAGCGACCTCGCGCCATCGGGAATCCCAGGCATCCACAGTACCCACAAGGTGGGCGTCGGGCATCCCACGGTGCAGCCAGGCGAGTTGCGTGGTCTTCCCGACGTTGTCGACGCCGTTGAGCGACACCGACAGGTGTTGATGTGCCTCTGCGGTCACGGTGCGCTCCGGTAGGTCTTCAGGAGGCGCCACGCCGGGAGCCGTCGGTGGCCGGTGGCGACGTCGCGGATCAGGTCGTCGTAGGCGTCGGCCAGCTCGGCGAGCTGCCGCAGAGCCAAGCGGGCTCGATCGCGGGCATCGTTGGTGTTGATCAGGCTGTTCGCACGGACCCACGCGATCGCCAGGCGGTCGACCACCGAGCCGAGGGTCTCGGTGTGCAGGGAGGCGTCCGCGCGGCTGTGGACCTGGGCCGAAACCCACTCGTCGATCCGCTCCACCAGGGCGACACGTCGGGCGTTGAGGTCGTCGATGAGCCGCTTGCTCTCGGCGATGGCCTCGGCGGACGCGCCGGAAGCGCGGCTGACATCCTCGGCCTGCCACTGCTGCTCGTGTTGGGCCGCCAGCTCGTTCGCCGTGTCGAGGACGAGCTGGCCGGGATGGTCTCTGCTGGTGGTGTCGCGGAACGCCTCGATGATCGACGCGGATCGTGGCAGGATTTCTCGCACTCGCGTCACGTACTGTGTGGCCTGTTCACCGCTATCAGCCATGATCGGCACCTCCCCTTGGGTCGATGTGGGCGTGGGTGCGCCTGCGCCGAGGGCGGTCGGGGCATCCTCGGCGCAGGCGCGGCTTACTCAGGTGAGGCTGGGTCGCGCACCGCCGGCTTGACGGCTCAGCGACGCGACCAGCACTCGTTGAACCTCGGCCGAAGCGGGCAGCGCCCAGCCGACGATGTGCGGGGGCACCCGCCAGCGATACGGCAGGCCATCACGCACCGTTGGAGGGATGGGCAACCACGCCCCGCTCGCGTGCAACTGCGCATGTGCGTTCGCGGCCAGCTCAGGGCGCAGCGGTTCATCGTCGCTGCGCACGAAGAACAACCACGAACCGAAGGGTGTGACGGCGACCGGACCACGCCAGGCCGGCGAGACCTGTCCCAGCGCGCGTTGCCCGTGGACGGCGGGTACCTCAACCCCGTCGACCCCGGCTCCGCACGCCAGGAGCACCGAGTACGGCCGCCGTGTCCACCACTCCATCGCCACGTCCGGGTTGGTCGTCGTGGCCATTTGCCACAGCGCGGCGACCGGTTCCAGCCCGGCCGCGCCGGACCTGCCCAGCCAGGCCCCGTGCTCGGCAAGCTGGTAGGTTCCCGGCAGCACGGGCCAGCCGTGCCTCGCCAGGTCGACGGCGGCGGCGCGCGTTTCGGCCCAGGCAAGTCCCGGAATCCCCGGCACGAGCGGCGCGATCTGCGTTCCGTGAGCGGCGCCAGCGCGGTCGTTCATCGGTGTTCACCCCTCGGTTGACCTGGTGTAACGGCGTCTACGAGTTCACCAGGCAGCAGGGACGAACACGACCACAGCAAGTACCCACAGTTGGGCCAGATCGGGGACATTGGGGGGACATTCCTGATCTGCGGGTGCAGCACGCCCTACCGTTGATCCTGTGTCACCCGACGAGCCCCGCATACCGAACACCGTACTGATCGCTCTGCGCGAGCGGGGCGGGCTGTCCCAGCAGGATCTGGCCGACGAACTGACCAACCTCGCCACCCGGTACGGCAAGCACCCCCAAATCACGCGCAAGACCATCGGCCGATGGGAGCGCGGCGAAGTCGTGTGGCCACAGCCCTTCTATCGCCGACTGCTCGCCGAGTTCTTCGGTTGCGCGGGCGACGAACTCGGTTTCCGCAGGCCGCGCACGGTCCGACCCGAGCAGGACCAGACCGAGCCCCTTCCTGCGCCGCTCACGTTCGCCACCGTGCCCACAACTGCCGACCCGCATCTCGAACGCGACCAGGACGAGTGGCGCCAGGTCCGTTCGGCCTTGGGCAAGCATCGCCGCGACCTCGCTGTGCTCGCCGAGTCGCTGTACCGCGACCATCGCGTGCCGGGACTGAAGAACACAGGTGTCATCAGCGCGCCCAACTGGATTCCTGCCGAGCCCGTCCCACTGGACGAGATCACACTGACACTGGACTCCGTAGTCGCCGAGCCCACCGTCACCGGAGAAGAACCCGAAAGCGCCCCGGTTCGCCCGCTGGCCACCATCGACGCCCGATACCGCCGCTACCACGACGCCATCCGAGACCTCGCCGCGCCACGCCTGTTCGAGAACCGGTTGTGCTTCCGCCTGCTCGGACTCGACTGGACCCAGCCGAGCCTGCACTTCGGGCAGATGGGTTTCTTCGACGCGGTCGACACCAACGAGGCGCTCGCCCACGAATTCGCCGCCCACCACCTCGCCATCGACAACGACCGGGAAACCGTCATGCCGCGCGCCTCCATGCGACGGCTGACCTTCCGCAAGCTGATCTCAGACCCGTTCAACCTCGGCCGCCGACCGCTCATGGGTGCGATCGGCACCCTGACCATCAGGGGCGGCGACAGCCCCAGCGTTGTCCTTCACCAGCGCGACTCCGCCAGCGTCGCAGGCGGCGGCGGTATGGCGCACCTGCTGCCCGCGGGCATCTTCCAACCCTCCTCCGTCATCCCGGCCGCCGTCGCCGCCGACTTCTCGATCTGGCGCAACATCCAGCGCGAGTACGCCGAGGAACTGCTCGGCCATGACGAGTACGACGGCTCCGGCAAGCCGATCCGATACGACAAGCTGGAACCGTTCACCACGATGGACAAGGCGCTACGCGACGGTCACATCCGCGTGTTCTGCCTCGGTGTCACGCTGGACGCGCTCACGCTTGCCGGCGACATCCTCACCGCCGCAGTCATCGCACCGGACACCTACGACGAACTGTTCGCCAACGCCGTCGAAACCAACTCGGAAGGCACCATGCCCGCGCGAGCCTTTCCGTTCGAGGAAAACACACTGACGTGGCTCCGCGAGTCCAAGCGACTCTCTCCGGGGGCAGCGGCGGCGTTGCACCTTGCCTGGAGCAATCGCAAGGTCCTGCTCGCCTGAGTCCGCAAGCACGGGCAGCCGGTGGGCCACTCAGCATGTCAACAGCAGGCCACCGACCGGCCAGTGAGCGGGCCACCTATGACTGGCCCGCTGACTGACTCAGTGTGGTTCGCTGTTTCCGCAGATCAATAGCCCTACGGACCAGTCAAGCGCCTCACCCGACACCTGTAGATCCGACCGTCGAGACCAGGAGCGCGATGGCCGCGCACGGCGGTGCCGATACCCGGTGCAGCTCGTGCGGGCGACGGGTGGGCTGTGGGTAACAGCCTGGTCTCAGTCGGGTGCGTTGGTGTCCAAAATCGGGCGAAAAATCGGCCTTTATTAGTGCAGGGGTTTCCGGCACACTGGAAGGGACGGTCGATCATGGTCACCACCCGCCGAAGGCGGCGAGATCACCGATCACAACGCGCCGGTCACGGCGAGATCACTCCACGGTCACAATCCACCGGTTTTCGGTCACGTTTGGGTCACGGGCCAGGATTTTGGGGCCGAAATTCGGAGTTCAGGGGTGCCGGGGATCTCTCGGCTGCTCCGGCCGGAAGGTGGTGGTGATCATGGTGGACGGTGCTGACCGTGCTGGTGGCCGTGGCGTGGTGGGTGCGGATGGGTTGGCGTCTCGTTCCGCGTCTGGGTCAGCGCAGGCTCGGCGTTCTGAATCCGCCGACCAAAACGCCGAGGCCGCTGCTACTAAACCCGCTGGTCAGCGGTGGTATCGGCGGGAGCGGGCGGAAGGCCGACTGAGGAGTGATCCTCACCTATCCACACATCGGGGGCGCGCGGGGCGCGGCGGCCGGCGGGCCGGGGAGCCTGACGCGGGCCTGTGGTTCCGCCTGGTCGACCGGGACCGGCGCCTACTGGCCCTGCTGGCCGAGCACAAGGTGCTGACCACCAACCAGATCGCCGCGATCGAGTTCCTGTCGGTGCGCCGCGCGCAGGATCGGCTGCGGCACCTGCGGGAGCTGGGCGTGGTGTTCGCGTTCCGCGAGTCCTATCTGCGTGGCGGGACGAGCCAGACCCGCTACGCGCTGGGCTACCTCGGCGCGCGGCTGATCGCCGCGCAGCGCGCGGAGCGCCCGCCCGCGCCGAAGGCGTACACCGAGAGCCTGGAACGGCTGGCGCTGTGGCCGAAGCTGGAGCACCAGCTCGGCGTGAACGACTTCTTCTGCACCCTGGCCGCCCACCGCAACCCCGCCCGGCTGCGCGAGGCGGGCCGCGACGGTGAGGTGGACGGGCTGACGCAGTGGTGGTCCGAACGCCGCTGCACCGAGTTCTTCTGGAAGTACCTGGGCGGCGGCCGGGAAACCCGGCTGCGCCCGGACGGGTATGGCTGCTGGGAAGAAGACGGCCGGACGGTGCGGTTCTTCCTCGAACACGACACCGGCACCGAATCGCTGACCAAGGTCACCGGCAAGCTCGCCGACTACGCCGCCTTCCCGACCGACGCCTTCGGCGTCCTGCTGTTCTCGGTGCACTCCACCCGGCGGGAGATCGCCCTGCGCACGGCGCTGCGGCGCGCCCTCGGCGGTTCCGAGCCTGGGTTCGTGATCGCCACCGCGGCCCGCGACGACAGCACCTTCGGCCACGCCGACGGCCCGGCAGGGCCGATCTGGGGCCTGTGGACGCCGCAGGGCGGCGATACCGTGCCGCGCCGGTACCGCTTGGCCGAACTGCCGCAACGTGGCCCCTCCGTCGAACACAGCGCCTCGAACACCGACCAGCCGTTCAACGAGGCGGCGCTCGACCCGAACGACCGTGAGATGTCGCGCCGCATCGACACACCCCAGCCCGAACCAGCCGACCCGGCGGGCTATGTGGACGACGATGACGACCTCGGCGACGTGACGCTCTACGACGACGCGGACGATGACGTATACCGCGCGCCGACAGCCCCGGCTCGGCCGGACGTCCACCGGCCACGACGAACACGCTGGGCCGCCTGAATCCCTCTCCTCGCAGGGGGTTCCCGCGCGCTTCCGACTGCCCGGAAGGTGGTGACCAACGATGACCTGATCCGCAGGAAAGACAGCGACGACGGCCGCACCGGTTCGCTGGTTCGGCCCGTCGCCTTTGCGCAGCACGGAAATCTGAACCCGCTGTACGTCGAGCTGTCCACCGTGGTCCCGCATCTGGCGAGACCACACCGGGACGCCGAGACAGGTCGAGACGAGACACCAAGACCGCAAGCGAGACCGGCGAGACACGCAGTCCCGCACCTTGTCTCGCGGTCCCGGCATTGGTCTCGGCGAATGTCTCGGGTGGACAGTGGGAAGGGTTCAGTCAACCGGTGATCGCTGGCCCCGGCGGGTGCCCGAGAAATGTGATGAGGCAGTCGGGGAGTCGAAGCGGCACAATGGTTGGAGCAGTTCAGACCCCAGCCGGTCCTTGAATCGCGCGTAGCGGCGCGGCCATCACCCCCACCACGAACCCTCTACTGTGGAGGCTTCCGGGGTGCTGGTGACCAGAGGGCCGGCGGGTCCTGCTGATCGACGGTTGCCCAGTGACCGCCCGACAGCCGCCCGCGACCTCCCGCCATCGAGTGCGGGCTCGCGAGCACCCGAGGTGCACCATGCCCCAGCACACACCCGACCACGCCCAACACGACCACGAACAGGACAGCGGTGGCGATGACGCCACCGTGCTCCCGTTCCGCCCCACGCGATCAGCCACACAGGACACCTGGCGCGTGGAGCGGATCGACACCGAACCGATAACCGCCCAGCAGTACGACCTTGCCGTCACCACCCTGGCCACGCTCATCGGCCAATGGAGAAACAACTACGAGAACCCCGGGGAGGGCAACGAAAAAGCTGCGTAGAACAGCACTGTTCCGCTTCCCTTACCGTGCTTGATGAGCGATAATGGAAGCACGACACACCGCCCGTGAGCTGCGGTTATAAGTCGACGTTAGTAGTGATCTAGTAGCCGCGTAGTCGCCCTGTAGTAGCCGAGAAACGGCTACTACAGGGCACGCGGAAATACCGAACCAAGGGGGTCGGAACAATGGCGCGATCGACGACCGCGCAACGCACGAAGAAGGCCGCGATGACCACACTCGGCGACGATGTGCGGGTGGGGATCTACGTGCGGCGCTCCACCGACGACGAGCACCAGCCCTACTCGATCGAAGCCCAAGACACGCGGCTGGACGCCTACATCGGCTCGCAGCCCGGCTGGCGGCTCGTGGCGCGGTTTCCCGACGACGCCTCCGGTGCCACCACCGAACGCGACGGGCTGCAACGCGCGCTCGCCGCCGCCCGCGCCGGGCTGATCGACGTGCTGCTCGTCTACCGGGTCGACCGGTTCTCCCGGAACCTGCGGGACATGGTGATGCTGCTCGACGAACTCGACTCCGCCGGGGTGGTGTTCCGCAGCGCCACGGAACCGTTCGACACCTCCACGCCGATGGGCCGGATGCTGGTGCAGATGCTCGGCATGTTCGCCCAGTTCGAACGCGACACCATCATCGACCGGGTCATCGCCGGGATGGAACGCAAGCACGCCAAGGGAAAGTGGAAAGGCGGCAAACGCCCCTTCGGCTACCAGGTCGACAAGACCACCCACACCCTCATCGTGGACGAGCACGAAGCCGTGATCGTGCGACTGATCTTCGACCTCTACACCAAGGACCGGCTCGGCTCCCGCGCCATCGCCAAAGTGCTCAACGACCGGGGCCACCGCACCAGCTCGGGCGGCAAGTGGTCCGGCTACCAAGTCATCCGCGCCCTCAACAACCGCGTGTACCTCGGCGAACTGACGTTCCGGGAGACCACCGTGACCGACACCCACGCACCCATCATCGACCTCACCGTGTGGGAGCAGGCCCAAGCCATCCTCGACGCACGCGGCGAATCCCACGCCCACCGGGCCGCGTCCGGCTCCGACTACGTGCTCACCGGCCGCCTGCGCTGCCCCCAGTGCCACAAGGCCATGATCGGCACCCGCGCCACCGGCCGCAACCGCACCTACCGCTACTACACCTGCTGGAACCTCGCCCGCTACGACGCCAGCAAGTGCGACATGTCGCGGCTCAACGCCGACGCCGTGGACGCGGCCGTCCTGGACGCCCTGGCCAGCTTCTACCGCACCCGGCACGACCTCATCGCCGACGCCATCGCCCACGAACAGACCCAACACCGGGCCGCGCACGCCGACCGGCACGCCGAACTCGCCGCCGTCGAGAACGAGATCACCAAGACCGGGCAGGCCATCGACCGCTACCTGTCCGCGTTCGAGCGCGGCACGATGGACGAAGAACTCGTCGCCGACCGGCTCACCGAGCTACGCGCCACCACCAAGCAACTCCGAGTCCGCCGCGACGAACTGACTCTCGCCCTGGACGACGAGCCCGCCATGCCCGAGCCCGCCAGCCTGGCAGCGGTGGCCGATCACATCACCGAGATCATCACCAGCGGCACCCACAACCAGACCAAGGCCCTCGTCGAAGCCCTGGTCGCCAAGGTCACCATCACCGGCCCCGACCGGCTCATCCCGGTCTTCCGCATCCCCCAACCCCGCAACAACGACGAGGCCGCCCCCGCCCTACCAGCGGAAACGGCCCCGAACGGAGTGGTTCGCACAATGACTAAATCGGTGGGGCGCCTGGGGCTCGAACCCAGAACCTACGGATTAAAAGTCCGCAGCTCTACCAATTGAGCTAACGCCCCCGGTGGCCCCTGCCGGAGCGGGGCACCGCCACGTAGCCTAGTCGTTCCTCTCACCCTTGCGGTACGCGGGCCGTCCGGCGGAGCCACAGCAGGCCGATCACCGGCAGGACCAGCGGGATGAACAGGTACCCCTCGCCGTAGCCCGACCACACCGTCGCGTCCGGGAAGGCCGCTTTGTCGAAGATGCTCAGCGTACCGACCGTCAGCACGCCCAGCAGCTCCACCGTGCACGACGCCAGCGCCACCCGGAACGACGTCGAGCCCGAGCGGGCCAGTGCGACCGTCGCCACGATGTAGATCACCGCGGCCACCGCCGACAGGACGTACGCGACCGGCGCCTCCGAAAACTTCGTCGCGATCTGGACCGCCGCCCGTGACGTCGCGGCCAGTGCGAAGATCGCGTACACCGCGACCAGGATCCGGCCGGGACCCGTCGCCGTCTTCCGCTGCTCAGGCACTCGCGCCTCCCCAGATCTCGTGCAGCCGCAGCACCATGACCGGGATCGCCAGGCACACCACGCCCAGGATCACCGTGCTCGACCGGCTCCGCTCCGCCAGCGCCCACGCCGTGCCGGCCGGGATGATCACCAGCGAACCCACCAGGTACGCCAGGAACGTCGCGAGGCTGCCCGGGTGACCGCCCCGCACGAGCCCCACGATCCCGATGACCAGCTGCACCACCAGCAACACCTCGACCACAGCCAGTGCCACGAGCAACGGCCGCTGCGGTTCCCGGTTCCGCGCGGCGGCCACGAAGGCCCAGGCGGCGACGAAAAGCGAGGTCACCGCCACCGCTACCGCGAAGCCCGAGATCACCTGCCGAGCTTAACCCGGGCCCCGTCACCCCTACTCGCGGGTGAAGCAGGGGCGGCAAAAGAACCGGCGGCCTGGAAGTTATGCCTCCATTTGGGTGGTGTAGTCGTTACGCCGGGTCTTCGCTACCTGGTGGTAACGCGGGCGTGCGTGGTCCCAACAACGCCGAAACGGCCTATTGGTATTCACCGGGGTTGCGGGTGCAAGATGGCGGCACCGCAAAAATTGCCGCGGAGGAGCCCCCGAAATGGATCTCAGGTACGAGGCGTTCTGCTTCGCCGATCCGCTCTTTTTCGACGAGCAGCGGAACACCGCTGAAAGCGGTGAAGAATTTGCGAAATCGCTGCCGGAACCTGACGGGGGGTGGCTGTGCGCCGAGCGGGGGGTGTGGCGCTACTTCCGCCCCGTGGACCGCGATCTTCCTTCGCAGGGCTGGAAAATCCACGTCTCGGGCACGCCGTCGAACGCCCGCCGGGTGCTCGTCGAGGTGTGGCGGTACTGCCTGGAAAGATCGATTTCCTTCAAGCACCTGCGCACGGCCGAGATGGTGCTGGCGAACAATTCAAAGTACGCGGCGCGGGAGGGCAGCGGCAAGCTCGCCACTATTTATCCGAGTGACAACAATGAGCTGGAACGCGTACTTCATGATCTGTCCGGAGTTCTTTCCGGGGAGTCCGGGCCCTACATTCTCAGCGATCTGCGCTACGGTGGAGGTCCACTCCACGTCCGTTACGGTGGTTTCTCCGAGCGCTGGGTGGAGGCCGACGGCCGCAGAGTGCTCGCCGTGTGCAAGCCCGACGGGACACTCGTCCCCGACGAGCGGACCCCCACCTTCCAGCTGCCGGACTGGGTCGAGCTGCCCGAGTGCCTCGCCCCGCACCTGGCGGCCCGCCGCGGCGGCGACCCGGCGCAGTTCCCCTACCGGGTGACCTCCTCCCTGCACTTCTCCAACGGCGGCGGGGTCTACCTGGCCGAGGACAAGGCCGACGGCCGCGAGGTCGTGCTCAAGGAGGCCCGCCCCCACGCCGGACTGGACCGCGACCACGTGGACGCCGTGGTTCGCCTCCACCGCGAGCACGACGTGCTGCGCCGCCTCGCCGGCATCCCCGGCGTGCCCGCCGCGCACCGCCTGTTCACGGTCTGGGAGCACCACTTCCTCGCCATGGACCGCGTGCCCGGCATTTCCCTCGCCTCCTGGCTCGCCCACCACTACCCGCTCACGCGCCGCGACGCCGCCGAGCGCGACCTGCCCGCGTACGCGGAGCGGGCGAACGCTTTGCTCGGCAGGCTCGCGAAGCTCCTCGACGCGATCCACGAGCGCGGAATCGTCTTCGGCGACCTGCACCCCAACAACGTGCTGGTGGACGACGACGACCAGGTAGCGCTCGTCGACTTCGAACTCGCCTTCCCCGCCGACGCGCCCGGCCGCCCGGCGCTCGGTGCGCCCGGGTTCAAGGCCCCGCCGGGGCTGACCGGCGTCGCCATCGACGACCACGCGCTCGCCGCCCTGCGGCTGTGGCTCTTCCTGCCGCTCAACGCCTTGCTCGAACTCGCTCCCGGCAAGCTGCCCTCGCTGCTGGACTTCGTGCGGGACCGGTTCGGCCTGCCGCCGGACCACGGGGCCGAGCTGGTGCGGCCCGGCCTCGAACCGATCCGCACCGACCTCGACGACCCGGAACCGGACTGGCCGCTCGTCCGCAAGGCCATCGCCACGGCCGTCCTCGCCAGCGCCACCCCCGACCGCACCGACCGGCTCTTCCCCGGCGACATCGACCAGTTCCAGGTCGGCGGCGCCTGCTTCGCCGTCGGGGCCGCGGGTGTGCTGCACGCGCTCGACCTGACCGGCGGCGGACGGCACCCCGAGCACGAGCGGTGGCTGATCGAGTCCGTGCGGCGTGACCCGCCCGCCCGTCCCGGTTTCTTCGACGGCGCTCACGGGATCGCGTACGTGCTGGAGAACTTCGGCTACCGGGACGAGGCGACCCGCGTGCTCGACGAGTCCGCCGCGCTGGTCGAGCAGACCACCGAGCCGGGCCTGTGGTCCGGGCTCTCGGGCATCGCGCTCAACCTGCTGCACTTCGCCGACACTCGCGACGACCGCGAGTACCGCGAGCAGGCCGTCCGCATCGGCGCCAAGCTGACCGGGTACACCCCCGCGCCGCCGGGGAGGTTCGCCAAGGCCGGGCTGGTCAGCGGCTGGTCGGGGCCCGCGCTGCTGTTCGTGCGGTTGTTCGAGGAGACCCACGACCGGGCGTGGCTCGACGCGGCCGACCGGGCGCTCAACCGGGAGCTCGAGGAGTTCGTCGAGACCGACGACGGCTCGCTCCAGGCCAAGGACGGGCGGGCCCGCACCCTGCCCTACCTCGCGGTGGGCAGCGCGGGGGTGGCGCTCGTCGCCGAGCACCTCGCCGCGCACCACCCGGACGCCGAGAGCGTCGCGCGGATGCGGGGGCTGCGCGAAGCGTGCCGCGGCGAGTTCGTGATCCACCCCGGTCTGCTGTACGGGCGGACCGGGCTGATGGCCACGCTCGCGGCGGGCAGGCACCGCGGGGCGGACCCGGTCGCCGAACGGGCGATCGAGGTGCACCTTTCGCGGCTGGCCTGGTACGCGATCCCCTTCCGCGGCGGCATCGCGTTCCCCGGCAACCAGCTGCTGCGGCTGTCCATGGACGTCGCCACGGGCGGCGCCGGGATCCTGCTCGGGCTCGGCGCCGTCCTCGACGGCACACCGGTGCTGCCGTTCCTCGGCGGCCCACAGGCTTCGGTCCGACCGGACCGGGGAAAGTGACAGGAGAAAGGCGAAACGATGGATCTGGTTCTCGACCTGCAGGCCATGGAAGCCCCCGAGCACGGCGGCGGCGGCGACGGTGGCGGCCACCCGATCAGCAACCTGAGCCTGCTCGCCGGCTGCGCGAACAGCACGCTGAGCCTCCTGGGCTGCAGCACCATCTGATCGGAGCGGGTGGGAGCGGCGCAGGCCAAGTGCGCCGCTCCCATTCGTGCCTACCGCGTCCGGCCCCGTCGGGGCAAGGAGGTTCCACATGACGGGCGAGGAGCTGCTGCGCGCGGCGACGCGGCGCGTGCGGGGGCGCGCGCTGCTGGTCGTGCTCGTGACCGCGGGTGCGGCCGCGGCGAGCCTCCTGCTGCCGTCGGCGCTGGCGGGCGCGGTGGACTCCGCGATCGCCGGGCGGACGAGCCTGTCCCTGGTCGCGTTCGTGCTGGTACTGGGGGCCGCGGAGATCCTCGCGGAGGTGGCCGGCGGGATCCTGACCACGAGCGTGACCAGCACGTCGACGGCGTGGCTGCGGCGGCTGCTGGTCGACCGGGTGCTCGCGCTGGGGCTGCGCTCGCGGTTCGCCGAGGGGGACGTGCTGAGCAGGCTGACCGGGGACTGCACGGCCGCCGGGGCCATCGTGTCGATCGTCGTGCAGCTGGGTTCTTCGGTGGTGATCAGCACCGGGGCGGTGGTGCTGCTCGCGCTCATGGACTGGCGGCTCGCGCTGGTCTTCCTCGGCAGCGTGCCGCTCGCGCTGCTCACCGCCCGCGCGCACCTGCGGCGCACGGCCGATGACGTGCTGACCTACCAGCGGGTTTCCGGCGAGTTGTCGGCGCGGCTGCTGGACGCGGTGCGCGGACTGCGCACGATCGCCGCGTCGGGTACCGCCGAGCGTGAGGCCGGGCGCGTGCTCCGGCCGCTGCCCCGGCTGCACGCGGCGGGGCGGGGCATGTGGCGGACGCAGGCGCGCATGGTGTGGCGTGCCGCGTTGCTGCTGCCCGCCGTCGAACTCGCGGTGCTCACCGCGGCCGGGTTCGGGGTGTTCGCGGGGCGGCTGAGCGTCGGGCAGGTGCTCGCCGCGCTCGGGTACGTGACGCTGGGGATGAGCCTGGTCCGCCAGATCCCGTTGCTCACCACGCTTTCCCGCGCTCGGTCGAGCGCCCACCGCATCGTCGAGGTGCTGTCGGAACCGGTGCCGGAGCGCGGCGGGACGACCGTGCCCGAGGGGGACGGGGTGCTGGAGTTCGACGGCATCCGGATCCCCGGCGGCAGCCTGGTGGCGGTCGTGGGGCGTTCGGGGTCCGGGAAGTCCACGCTGGCGGCGCGGCTGGGGGGCCTGACGCCGGACGGGGTGCGCCTCGACGGTGCGCCGGCCGCCGAGGTTCCGCGTGCCCTCGTCGGTTACGCCTTCGAGCGGCCGGCCCTGATCGGGGACACCGTCGCCGACGCGGTCGCGTTCGGCACCTGGGCGGGGCGCGGCGCGGTCCGCGCGGCCTGCCGCCAGGCGCAGGTGCACGACCTGGTCGTCCGGCTGCCCGAGGGGTACGACACGCCGCTCGCCGAAGCGCCGCTGTCCGGTGGGGAGGCGCAGCGGCTGGGGCTCGCCCGCGCGTTCGTCCGCCGTCCGCGGGTGCTGGTGCTCGACGACGCGACGGCCAGCCTCGACACCGTGACCGAGTCCCTTGTGGACGGTGCGATCCGGGAGTCCGGCAGCACCCGCGTGGTGGTGACGCGCAGGCCGACGACCGCCGCGCGTGCGGATCTGGTGCTGTGGCTGGAAAGCGGGGCCGTTCGCGCGGCCGCACCGCACGACGTGCTGTGGCGGGAACCGGACTACCGCGCGATCTTCACGGAGGGGACGTGAGGCTGTACTGGCGCGCGCTGGGCGCGCAGTGGCGCGGCGGGCTGGTCCTGGCCGCGTGCTCGGTCGCCGAAGGGCTGCCTGCGTTCACCTCCGGACGGCTGGTGCAGCTCGCGGTGGACGACGGGTTCGCCGCGGGGAACCCGGGGCGCGGCGTGGCGTGGCTGCTCGTGTTCGGGGCAGTGGCGCTGGCCGGGGCAGGCGCGTCACGTCTGGTGTGGCGGCAGCTGGGCACGCTGGTCGAACCGGTGCGGGACGCGCTGGTCACCGCTGTCGTCCAGGGGGTGCTGCACAACCCGCCGCGCCGCAACGGGGTCGACGCCGCTGCGGTCGCGCGGATCACGCAGCACATCGAGGTCATCCGCGACGCGACCGCCGGGTTGCTGGTGCAGGCGCGCGTGATGCTGGTGACCACCGGGGGTGCGCTGCTGGGCCTGTTCACCGTCGCCGGCCCACTGGCGTGGCTGGTGGCGGTGCCCGTCGGCGCTTCGCTGGTCCTGTTCGGCTGCCTGCTGCCCGGGCTCGCGCGACGCCAGCGCGAGGTGACGCTCGCCGACGAGACCACCGCGGAGCGTGCGGGCACGGTGCTGGCCGGGATGCGGGACGTGGTGGCGTGCGGCGCCGAACCGGAGGTCGCGCTGCCGCTGCACGCCGCCGTGGAGCACCAGGCGCGGTCGGCGATGCGGCTCGCCCGGATGGCGGCCGCCCGCACCGCGGTCATCGCGACCGGCGGTTTCCTGCCCCTGCTGCTCGCGCTCCTCGTCGCACCGGGGCTCGTCGGGTCCGGCGCGCTGAGCGCGGGGGCCGCGCTCGGCTCGCTGGTCTACCTCGCGACCAGCCTCCAGCCCGCCGTCCACAACCTGGGTGCGACGTCGAGCAGCGTCGTGCTCCGGCTGCTGGTGGCCCTGCGGCGGGTCGGGGAGACCACCGTCCTGCCCCCGCAGCCCTCGGGCGACCGCGAACCGGCCGACGCGACCGTCGAAGCCAGGAGGCTGACGTTCGGCTGGGGCGAGCACGCCGAACCGATCGTGCGCGACCTCGACCTGCGGCTCGCGCCGGGTGACCACCTCGCCGTCGTCGGCCCCAGCGGTATCGGCAAGTCGACACTCGCGTCGTTGTTGACGGGGATGGTCCAGCCGCAGGCGGGCGACGTGCTCGTCGGCGGGGTGCCCGTGCGCGAGCTGCGTCCCGCCGCGCTGCACCGGCTGGTCGCGCTCGTGCCGCAGGAGACCTACCTGTTCGACGGCACGGTGCGGGAGAACCTCGCGTTGTTCGCGCCGGACGCCACCGACGAGCAGCTGGTCGCGGCGGTGCGGGCGGTCGGCGCGGACGGCGTGGTGTCCCGCCTCGGCGGGCTCGACGCCGAGCTGGGGCGCACGTCGGCGGGAGAAGCCCAGCTCCTCGCGCTCGCCCGCGTGTACGCGAGCCCGGCGCGGGTGGTCATCCTCGACGAGGCCACGTCCGGCCTCGACCCGGCCGCGGAGGTCCGCGCGGAAAGCGCTTTCGCGCAGCGTGGCGGGGTGCTGGTGGTGATCGCCCACCGGCTCTCGTCGGCGCTGCGCGCGGACCGCGTGCTCGTCATGGACGGCCGGTCGACCCTGCTGGGCAGCCACGACGACCTGCTGGCCGCCTCGCCCCGCTACGCCGCGCTCATGCGGGCGTGGACCGATCCGGTCGCGGCCTGAGCTCCTCCAGGCAGTCCCGCAGCCTGCCCTCGACCGGCACCGGCCGACGGGTCTCGCGGTCGACGAACACGTGCACGAAGTGCCCCTCCGCGACCAGGGTCTCCCCGTGCCGGATGGCGATCTCGTAGCGGACGCTCGACTTGCCGAGGTGCCCGACCCGCAGGCCCACCGACAGCACGTCGGGGAACGAGACCGAGGCGTGGTAGTTGCAGTGGGACTCGACGCACAGGCCGATCACCTGGCTCTTCTCCAGGTCCAGACCACCACGCTCGATGAGCCAGGTGTTGATCACCGTGTCCATCAGCGAGTAGTGCACGACGTTGTTGACGTGCCCGTAGACGTCGTTGTCCTTCCAGCGCGTCGGCACCGTCCGCCAGTGCGGGTACTCGTTCACCACAGCGACACCGACCGGCGCAGGATGCCCGCGAGGTCGTCCTCCGTGGGCGTGCGGGGCGCGATGGCGAGCAGCCGCTGCTGCTTGAGCGTGCCCTCGACGAGTGAGTCCACATCGGACTCGGTGTACCCGACGGCGCCGATGCCGTTGGGGATGCCGATGCGCTCCATCAGCCGCCGCAGCACGGTGGGCAGGTAGTCGGCGTCGTCGTTCGGCCGGTCGACCTCGGGGCCGAGCAGCTGCGCGACCCGCAGGTGCCGTTCCGGCGCGGCTTGGAAGGTGAACCGGAACGCCTCCGGCGCGGTGAGTGACACCGCCATGCCGTGTGGCACAAGCGGTTCCTCCGGCGGGTAGCCCTCCGGCACGAACTCACGGACGCGTCCGGCGATGGGGTAGGCGTTGGCGTGCGGGATGTGCACACCGGCGTTGCCGAAGCCGAGCCCGGCGAAGGTCGCCGCGAGCGACAGGTTCTCCCGCGCGTGCAGGTCGTCCCCGTTCTCGACGGCGGCGGGCAGCGCGTCGCGCAGCAGCACGAGCGCGCGCTCGGCGAACATGTCCGCCATCGGGTTCGCGCCGCAGTAGGGCACGCGCTCCTCGGGCTTCTTGCGCTCGAACTCCGTGTACGCCTTGGCCGTGTAGCTCTCCGCCGCGTGGCACAGGATGTCCATCCCGCTGGCCGCGGTGACCGAGGGCGGCTGGGTGACCGTCAGCCGCGGGTCCACGACGGCGAGCGTCGGGCGCAGCCGCAGGTGGCTGATGCCGGTCTTGACCTGCAACGACAGCACGTCCAGCACGCACACCGTGGTGCTCTCCGCGCCGGTGCCGGTGGTGGTCGGGACCGCGACCAGCGGCTTGAGCGGCGCACTGGGCGCGCGGCCGCCGCCGACGGGCGGGTTGACGTAGTCCATCAACTCGCCTTCGTTGCTGGTCAACAGGTTCACCGCCTTCGCGGTGTCGATGGTGGAGCCGCCGCCGACCGCGACGAACGCGTCCCACGGGCCGGTGCCGCGCGCGTGCTCGACCGCCTTGGCCATGCTCACGTCGGTCGGTTCGACGTGCACCCCGTCGAAGATCTCGGCCCGCAGGCCGTACCCCGCCAGCCCTTCGGCGATGCGCCGCGGCCAGCCGGTCGCGGCTACGCCGGGATCGGTGAGCACGAGTACGCTCCGCGCACCGGTCTGAACCAGGTCGTACCCGATCTCTTCGCAGGCGCCTGCGCCGTACTTCAGCGCGGGCGCCCCGTAGGTGAACACGGTCTCGTTGGCCACGTCCTGAGCATAGGGGGCTACTTGACCAAGGTCGGCAACGCTGATTACCTAGGTGCCATCACGTATCAGCAAGGGTGGACGGTCGGGCGGACGGCGGTCCGGGTATTGGGTGACGCGGGCGTGCGGCGCGCGTACACCGTGCCCGCGGACTCGTTCCTCGACCTCCTCGACGTACTGCAGTTCGACTCCCCGCTCACCGTCGTGCACGCCCGGCACGAAACGGGCGCAGCGTTCATGGCCGAGGCTGAGGGCAAGCTGCGGGAGGTGCCCGCGCTGCTGCTGGGAGCCCGCGGCCCGAACACGTTGAACCTGCTCCCCGGCGTCCAGACGGCGCAGCGCGACGAGACGCCGATGATCGTGCTGCTGGCCGACCGCCCATCGGTGGGCCTCCTCGGTGACGACGCCGACGATCCCGACCCGGTCGAGCCGTTCCGCCCGTACGCCAAGTGGAGCGCCCGCGCGGAGGTCGCCTCCGAGGTGCCCGCGTTGCTCGCCGAGGCACTGGGCGAGGTGCGGCGCGGCCGTCGCGGGCCCGCGGTGCTCGCGGTGCCGGACGACTTCTGGATCGCGCCGTACGAAGGCGGCGTTCCCCAGCCCGAACCGCCGCCCGACCGCAGCGGCGCGTTGCTGCGTTCGGCCGACGAGGTCGCGTCGCTGCTCGCGGACGCCCGCTACCCGGTCGTCATCGCCGGTGCCGGGGTGCGCGCGGCACGGGACGAACTGGTCGAAGTGGCCGAGAAACTGGGGCTGTCGGTGTACAACGCGTTCCGCAGGCAGGACGCCTTCCCCGAGAACCACGCCCGCTACGCCGGTCACCTCGGGCTCGGCATCCCGGCCCGCCAGCTCGACGCGCTCGACCGCGCCGACCTGGTGCTCGCCATCGGGACCAGGCTGGACGAGGTGACCACGCAGAACCACCGCTACCCGTCACCGAGCCAGACGCTGGTGGTGATCGGCACCGGGCTGACCCCCACGCGCCGCCGGGGCCTCACGTTCCGCATCGAGTGCGAGATCGCGCCGTTCCTGCGGGAGCTGGCGGGCGTCGCGATCCCGCGCACGCGGCGCAGCTCGGCCGCGAACGCCTCCACGCACACCTACATGACCCCTCCGGACACGCGGGGCAGCGTGCTCGTGCACCCCGCCGACGTGGTGCGGGCGGTGCGCCGGACGGCCCCCGAGAACACGATCGTCGCGAGCGACTCCAGCAACTTCGCTGGATTCGTGCACCGCTACTGGTGCTTCACGGCCCCGCACACGCAGCTCGGGCCGGCGGACCGGACGGTGGGGTACGCGGTGCCCGCGGCGGTGGCGGCCAAGCTCGCCGCGCCGAAGCGCACGGTGGTCGCGATGACGGGCGACGGCGGCCTGCTGTCCAGCGGGCAGGAGCTGGAGACCGCGGTCCGCTACCGCGCGCAGGTGATCGTCGTGGTCAGCCAGAACGGGCTGTACGGCGACATGGCGATGCACCAGGCCCGCACGCACGGCAGGCTGTCCGGGGTCGCGCTGGAGCCGGTGGACTTCGCCGCGTGGGCGCGTTCGCTCGGCGCGGTCGGCTACACCGTCCAGTCGCCCGAGCAGCTGGAGCCGACGATCGCGCGGGCGCTGCGGCACCAGCGGCCCAGCGTCATCGACGTGCGCACCGACCCGGACGTGATCGACCCCGACGTGCGGCTCAGCGCCCTTTTCCCGGCGCAGCGCACCCGCTGAGGCGAGCTCGCCTCGCATTTTCCGCGGGACTCGCGTAGGGTCGGAATTCCTTACTATTTCCCGAATTCTGAAATTGGTACTTCTGCATGGTCACTGAAACCCCCGTCCGCAAACCGAAACCGATGCTCTCGGGTATGCGTTCGCTACCCGAACACGTACTGGTCAAGGTGTTCGTGTTGCTGCCGCTGGTCGCGCTGGCGGCGGCGGTGCCGTTCGCCTGGGGCTGGGGGCTGAGCTGGCTCGACGTCGGCCTCGGCGCGTTCTTCTTCGTCGTGTCCGGCCTCGGCGTGACCGCCGGCTACCACCGGCACTTCACCCACGGCTCGTTCAAGGCGCGGCGGCCGCTGCGCGTCGCGCTGGCCATCGCGGGCAACCTGTCCGCGCAGGGGCCCGCGACCACGTGGGTGGCCGACCACCGGCGGCACCACGCGTACTCCGACCGGGCGGGTGACCCGCACTCGCCGTGGCTGTTCGGCACCGGGCCGAAAGCCCTGGCCAAGGGCTTCTGGCACGCCCACATGGGCTGGCTGTTCGAGCGCGAGGTGACCAACGCCGAGCGGTTCGCGCCCGACCTGCTCGCCGACCGCGACATCCGCAGGGTGGACGGCCTGTTCCCCGTCTGGGTAGCCGCGACGTTCCTGCTCCCGGCGATCGCGGGCGGCCTGATCACCTGGTCGGTGTGGGGCGGGGTGACCGCCTTCTTCTGGGCCGGCCTCGTCAGGGTGGCGCTGCTGCACCACGTCACCTGGTCGGTGAACTCGATCTGCCACATGATCGGCGAGCGCCCGTTCGCCAGCAGGGACAAGGCGGCGAACTTCTGGCCGCTGGCGATCTTCTCCTTCGGTGAGTCGTGGCACAACCTGCACCACGCCGACCCGACGTGCGCCCGCCACGGCGTCCGACGTGGGCAGATCGACATCACGGCACGGCTGATCTGGATCTTCGAGAAGCTCGGCTGGGCCTCGCAGGTGCGCTGGCCGACACCCCAGCGGCTGAACCGGCTGGCGCTCCAGCCCGATCTGTGATTAACTGTAAGAGGTCTCAAGCTTTTGTGTTCGTGCTAACCCACGCTCGCAGAACTTAGCGGGCGTAGTGGTTTCCCATTCGGGAGAGCAAACCGCCTCGCGTTGACCCGGAGCATCGAAAAGGTGCTCTGCTTGTTTTGCAGTATATGGAGATTGTTTACATGGTTCAGGGCACTGTGAAGTGGTTCAACTCCGAGAAGGGGTTCGGCTTCATCACCCCCGACAACGGTGGCGGCGACGTGTTCGTGCACTACTCGGAGATCCAGGGCAACGGCTTCCGTAGCCTCGAGGAGAACGCCCGCGTCGAGTTCGAGATCGGCCAGGGCCAGAAGGGTCCGCAGGCCACCTCGGTCAGCGTCATCTGACACAGGCTTCGAAACGAGCCCCCCGCCTCCCCGTGAGGCGGGGGGCTCCTTCGTTTGCAACGGGGTGCAACCCTTCCCGGCGGGGGCCTCGCGGGTGTCCCATGGACAACTGTGACGGAACCCACAGTCGGGATCGTGGTGAACCCCGCGTCCGGCCGCGACATCCGGCGGCTGGTCGCGAAGGCCTCGGTGTTCCCGACCGCCGAGAAGGCGAACATGGTGCAGCGGCTGCTCACCGCGCTCGCCTCGGTCGGGGTCACCCGCGCGCTGCTCTCGACCGACCTCGGCGGCATCTCCGCCGCCGTCCTGCGGGCCCTGCGCACCGGGCGCAACGCCTGGCCCGCCGTCGAGTTCTGCGAGGACCCGCTCACCGACAGCGCGCAGGACACCACCAACGCCGTCCGCCGGATGGTCGCCGAGGGCGCCGGGGTGGTCGTCTGCCTAGGGGGTGACGGCACCGCCCGCGTCGCGGCCGCGGCCTGCGGGGACGTGCCGCTGCTGCCGCTGTCCACCGGCACGAACAACGCGTTCCCGCAGCTCCGCGAGGCCACGGTGGCCGGACTCGCCGCCGGGCTGGTGGCCACCGGCGCGGTGGACGCCACCCGCCGCGCGTCCGTTCTCGAAGTCACCGCGGGGCAGCGCACCGAACTCGCCCTCGTCGACGTCTGCGGGGCCAGCTCCCCGTACGTCGGCTCCCGCGCGCTGTGGGAGCCCGCCCAGCTCACCGAGCTGTACTGCACCTTCGCCGAACCCGACGCGATCGGCCTGTCCAGCGTCGCAGGGCAGCTGTGCCCGAGCCCCCGTGACGAACCGGGCGGCGTCGCGCTGCGGTTCGCGCCGCTCCCCGAAGCCCGCTGGATCGTGCGGGCGCCGATCGCGCCGGGGCTCGTCGTGCCCGTCGGCGTCCGCGACTGGCGCGTGCTGCCCGTCGGCGAACCCGTCGAACTCGCCCCGTGTGGCGTCGTCGCCGTGGACGGGGAGCGCGAACTCGAGCTACGGGACACCCCCGCGTCCGTCCGCCTGCGAGCCGACGGACCGCGCTGCGTCGATGTCACCGCCGCCCTCACCGAAGCAGCTTCCCGCGCACTGCTCACAGAAAGGAACGTCACCGATGACGGACACCTTGCCCACCCCGGCCGCACCCGGCCTTGACGCGAACGCCCTGCTGGAGGCGTACCGCACGATGCGCACCATCCGCGCGTTCGAGGAGCGCGTGCACGACGAGTTCGCGACCGGCGAGATCCCCGGGTTCGTGCACCTGTACGCGGGCGAGGAGGCGTCCGCGGCCGGCGTGTGCGCGCACCTGGACGAGCGCGACTCGATCGCCAGCACCCACCGCGGGCACGGGCACTGCATCGCGAAGGGCGTCGACGTCAAGGCGATGATGGCCGAGATCTACGGCCGCCGCACCGGCTCGTGCCACGGCAAGGGCGGCTCGATGCACATCGCGGACCTGTCGAAGGGCATGCTCGGCGCGAACGGCATCGTCGGCGGCGGGCCGCCGCTGATCTGCGGTACCGCGCTCGCCGCGAAGCAGCTGCGCACCGGCGGTGTCGGCGTGGCGTTCTTCGGGGACGGCGCGAGCAACCAGGGCACCACGTGCGAGGCGCTGAACCTGGCGTCCGTGTGGAACCTCCCGGCGGTCTTCGTGGCCGAGAACAACGGGTACGCCGAGGCGACGGCGAGCACGTGGTCGGTGGCGGCGGACAACATCGCCGACCGCGCGGCCGGGTTCGGCATGCCGGGCGTGATCGTGGACGGGTTCGACTTCTTCGCGGTGCACGAGGCCGCGGGGGAGGCGATCCGGCGGGCCCGCGAGGGTGGCGGCCCGACGTTGATCGAGGTCAAGTTCACCCGCTACTTCGGGCACTTCGAGGGCGACCAGCAGACCTACCGCGCGGGCGAGGTCGTCAACGCGCGCGAGAACCTGGACTGCCTGAAGCGTTTCCGCGCGCGGGTCACGGAGACGGGGCAGCTCGAAGAGTCCACTTTGGATGCCATCGACCAGCAGGTGGCGGACCTGATCGAAGCCGCCGTCACCGAGGCGAAGGCCGCGCCCAAACCCACCCGTGAGGACCTCGAAACCGACGTCTACGTCTCGTACTGAAGGAGCGCGACATGGCACGCACGATCAGCTACCGCGAGGCGATCAACGAGGCCCTCGCGCAGGAGATGGCCCGTGACAACACCGTCGTCGTCATGGGCGAGGACAACGCGGGCGGCGCGGGCAGCCCCGGCGAGGACGACGCTTGGGGCGGCGTCCTCGGTGTCACCAAAGGGCTTTACCACGCCTTCCCCGGGCGGGTGCTGGACACGCCGATCACGGAGTCGGCGTTCATCGGGGCCGCGATCGGGGCCGCCACGCGAGGCCTGCGGCCCGTCGCCGAGCTGATGTTCATCGACTTCATGGGCGTCTGCTTCGACCAGATCTTCAACCAGGCGGCCAAGTTCCGGTACATGTTCGGCGGCAAGGCGGAGACGCCGGTGGTGATCCGCACGATGTACGGCGCCGGTCTCCGGGCCGCGGCACAGCATTCGCAGGCCCTGTACCCGGTTTTCACGCACATCCCCGGGCTGAAGGTCGTCGTGCCGTCGAGCCCGTACGAGGCGAAGGGCCTGCTGATCCAGTCGATCCGCGACAACGACCCGGTGATCTTCTGCGAGCACAAGGCGTTGTACGACTCGACGGGCGAAGTGCCCGAGGACAGCTACACGATCCCCTTCGGCGAAGCGAACGTCGTCCGCGACGGCGACGACGTGACGATCGTGGCGATCGGGCGCATGGTGTCGGTCGCCGAAGCGGCCGCGACCGAGCTGGCGGCTTCCGGCATCGAGGCCGAGATCATCGACCCGCGCACGACGAGCCCGCTCGACACCGAGACGATCCTGGAGAGCGTCGAGAACACCGGACGGCTGGTCGTCGTGGACGAGGCGACCCCGCGCTGCAACATGGCGACCGACATCTCCGCGCTGGTCGCGAAGGAGGCGTTCGGGGCGCTGCGGGCGCCGATCGAGATGGTGACCGCCCCGCACACCCCCGTCCCGTTCTCGGACGCGCTGGAGGACCTGTACATCCCCGACGCGCAGCGCGTCGTCAACGCGGTCAAGGCGGTGGCCGGATGGACCCGATGATCGCCAGGGTCGTCATGCCCAAGTGGGGCCTGTCGATGACCAGCGGCAAGATCACCGAGTGGATCGCGAGCGAGGGCGACGAGATCACCGACGGTGACGAGCTGGCCGACATCGACACCGACAAGATCGCCGGTTCGCTCGAAGCCTCGGACGAGGGCGTGCTGCGCCGCGTGATCGCCCGTGTCGGCGAGGACGTCCCGGTCGGCGCGACCATCGCGTTGATCGCCCCGGCCGACGTGCCCGAGGAGGAGATCGAGGCCGCCGCCCGGCAGGCCCGCGAGGAGCTGGACTCCGGAGTGGTCCCGGAGGTCGGGGGCCCGGTCACCGGCACCGTCGAGGTCGGCGGCCGGACGCTCGCGTACGCCACGCTCGGTGAGGGCGAGGAGCACGTCGTGCTGGTGCACGGCTACGGCGGCGACAAGAACTCCTGGCTGTTCGTGCAGGAACCGCTCGCCGAACGGCACACCGTGCACGCGCTCGACCTGCCGGGCCACGGGGAGTCGGCGAAGGACGTCGGCGACGGCTCGCTGGAGACCCTCGCCGACGCGGTGCTCGGTTTCCTGGCCGCCAAGGAGATCCCGCGGGCGCACCTCGTCGGGCACTCGCTCGGCGGGGCGGTCGTGGTCGCCGCGGCGGCCCGCGAGCCGTCACGGGTGGCCTCGCTGACGCTCGTCGCGCCCGCCGGGTTCGGTGACGACATCAACGCGGACTACCTGCGCGGATTCGCCGACGCCACCTCGCGCCGCGAGCTGAAACCGCACCTGGGGGCGTTGTTCGGCGACCCGGCGCGGGTGACCAGGCAGCTCGCCGACGACCTGATGAAGTACAAGCGGATCGACGGGGTGGACAAGGCGCTGCACACGCTCGTCGACACGCTGCTGCGGCCGCTGGACGTGCGCCCGCTGCTGTCCGAAGTGGACATTCCGGTGACCGTCGTGTGGGGCCGCCGGGACGCCGTGGTGCCGGTCTCCAACGCCGCGTCACTGGAAAACGTGCGGTTCGTCGACGACGCGGGGCACATGGTGCACATGGAAGCCCCTTCGGCCGTTGTGGAAGTGGTCCCCTGAGTGTCACCCTCGACAGGATGGCCGAACACCTCGAGGCAGCGCTGCCGGTCGGGGAGGACCCCCGGCGGTACGCGCGCGCCCTCGCGAAGGTGTGGGAGGCCGCCCTGTCCGGCGAGGCGCTGCCGAAGCGGCCGCGCCCGGTGATCGGCGAGTCCTGGCAACGGATGCGGCGGCTCGGGGTCGATCCCGACCACGGGAACGAGCCCGAGCCGCTCACCCCGGCCGACGTCGCGGCCCGCCGCGAGGCGAGCGGGCTGGCCGGTGTCCTGCCGGTGCTGCGGGCCGGGCTCG
This sequence comes from Amycolatopsis dongchuanensis, assembly GCF_039542405.1. Classification (NCBI taxonomy): domain Bacteria; kingdom Bacillati; phylum Actinomycetota; class Actinomycetes; order Pseudonocardiales; family Pseudonocardiaceae; genus Amycolatopsis; species Amycolatopsis dongchuanensis. The sequence goes on along the minus strand of NZ_BAABIB010000061.1, from coordinate 50,366 downwards.
TGGGCGTGGCGGAGCAGGCCGCGCACATCATGGTCGTGGTGGACCAGGGCGGCGCCGTGCTGTGGCGCGAGGGCAGCAAGGCGGTGCGCCGCCGCGCGGACGGGCTCGGGTTCGTGGAAGGCGTGTGCTGGCACGAAAACGTCGTCGGCACGAACGCGATCGGCACGTCACTGGTGGCCCGCCGCCCGATCCAGGTCTACTCCGCCGAGCACTACGTGCGCACGCACCACGCGTGGACCTGCTCCGCCGCCCCGCTGCGCGACCCGCGGGACGGGCGGCTGCTCGGCGTGGTGGACCTGTCCGGGCCCGCCGCGACCGTGCACCCGAGCACGCTGGCGCTCGTCGACGCCGTCGCCCGGCTCGCCGAATCGACCCTGCGCACCGCCCACCTCGCCGAACTCGACCGGCTGCGGGGCGTCGCGCTGCCGGTGCTGTCCAAGGTGCCCGGCCGCGCCGTCGTCGTTGACCGGCACGGCTGGGTCGCCGCCACCGCGGGGCTCGCCCCGGTCGAGCGCGTCTCACTGCCGTCGGGGTGCGCGCCGGGGCAGACCTGGTTGCCCGCCTTGGGCAGTTGCGTGCTCGAACCGCTCCCGGGTGGCTGGCTCGTGCGGCTCGCCCGCGAAGCCGATGCGCCCATCCGGGTGGTTCTCGACGATTCGACGCTCACGGTCACCGGAACCACCGGTTCCTGGACGCATTCGCTCAGCCCGCGGCACGCCGAAATCCTGCACTCGCTCGCGGTCCACCGCGAAGGCCGCTCCGCCGCCGACCTCGCGGAGGAGTTGTTCGGTGATCGTGCGCGCACCGTCACCGTCCGCGCGGAAATGTCGCGCCTGCGCCGGAATTTCGGGTCCGTGCTCGCCCGTGCGCCGTACCGGTTCGCCGACGGGATCGAGGTCGTCCTGACTCGGAAAGGCAACCGGGCAGACACGGTCCAATAACGTCGTGCGGAATTTTCCGAACCGCCCGGACTCGATGGCGGACGCTCCGGCCACTCGGCTACCTTCATTGCGGTAGTCGGCGGGCGAGGGGTGGAGTTTCATGACGAGTACCGCGGTGCGGCCTGGGGCGCCGAGCGGACCCGTACCCGAGCCACCCGCACCCGGCGGCGCCGGGCGCAGCGGGTTCGCCGGGCTGCTCGACCTGCCGGTCGCCGCCGCGCGCGGGCTGACGCGGTCGGTGCGCACGAGCCCGGGGCGGCTCACCGTGATCGGGGTCGGGCTCGTCGTGCTGGCACTGGTCTTCGGCGTCGTCGGCACGATCGCCGTGCAGGGCAAGAAGGACACGATCAACGACCTGATCGACCACCGCGAGCCGCTGACCGCCGCGTCGCAGGAGGTGTACCGCTCGCTGTCCGACGCGGACGCCACGTCGGCCGACGCGTTCCTGGTGATCGGCGCCGAACCGCCCGAGATGCGGGAGCGGTACGACCAGGACATCGCGCGCGCCGGTGCCGCGCTCGCGAAGGCCGCTTCGGACTCCGAGGGGGTCGCGGCCGCGGCGGCGCAGGTGGACATCATCAGCCGCAACCTGCCCGTCTACACCGGCATCATCGAGCGCGCCAAGGCGAACAACCGCCAGGGCTTCCCGGTCGGCGCGTCGTACCTGCGCGAGGCGTCGCACCTCATGCGCGCCACGATCCTGCCCGCGGCCGAGGAGCTGTACCGCATCGACACCGAACGGCTCACCGCCGAACAGGACGACGCGGCCGGCTTCCCGTGGGCGGGCGTGATCCTCCTTGTCGCCGTGCTCGGCGCGCTCGTCGCCACGCAGGTCTACCTGACGAGGCGCACCAACCGGCTGCTCAACATCGGGCTGGTCGTCGCGAGCGGCGCGATGGTGCTGGTCCTGCTGTGGGGCGTGGTCGCGTTGATCGTGCAGGGCACGCTGGTCGGCGGTGGCCGGGACGACGGCAGCCACCCCGCCGACGTGCTGGTCCGCGCCCGCATCGCCGCCGTGCAGGCCCGCGCCGACGAGATGATGACGCTCGTCGCTCGTGGTGACGGCAGCAGCTACGAGCAGGACTACCAGCGGCTCTCCCCGCAGTTCAGCGGGTTGCTGACGGAGGCGCGGGGGCTGCTGGACGGTCCGGCCGCGCAGCAGATCACCGAGGCGGGGGCGAGCGCGAACGCGTGGCTCGAGGCCCACAAGGACGTCCGCGCGCAGGACGACGGCGGCAACTACGCCGAAGCCGTGAAGAAGGCCGTCGACACCACCGCACCGGACAGCGCGGCGAGCGCCTTCGGCAAGCTCGACCAGGCACTGGTGACGGCGATCGACGCCGCCCGCCAGAACTTCCTCGACGAGACGCGCAACGCCGACCGCGCGCTGACCCTGCTGGCGCCCGGTGTCGCGGTGCTGTCGCTGGTCGCCGCGGCGGGGGTGACGATGGGGATCCGCGACCGGCTGAGGGAGTACCGGTGAAGAAGCTCTACAGGCTCGCCGCGCTGTGTGCGGCGGCCGCGTTGCTCGTCGGCTGCGGCAGCGCGGGCACGCCCGTCGACCCCGCCCCCGTCGGCGCGGTGCAGGCGCCGCAGCCCGCGAACGTCGGCGGGGCGGATCCGTCCGCGGGCGGCTCGACCGCGGCCACCTGCGACACGCGCAGCCTCGCACCGAGCCCCGGCATCCCGTCCGGCTCGACGATGGCGCAGATCCGCTCGCGGGGACGGCTGATCGCCGGGGTGGACCAGACCACGTACCTGTTCGGCTTCCTCAACCCCGCCAACGGCAACCTCGAGGGCTTCGACATCGACATCGTCAAGCAGCTCGCGGCCGCGATCTTCGGGTCGTGGGAGGGGCACGTGCAGTGGAAGGCGATCCCGTCGTCCCAGCGGGAGAACGTGCTGCGCGACCACAGCGTGGACGTCGTGGTCCGCACGTACAGCATCACGTGCGCGCGGCTGAAGGACGTGAACTTCTCGGCCCCGTACTACCAGGCGGGGCAGCGCGTGCTCGCCACGCGCAACTCCGGCATCACCGGCCTGTCCGACCTGGGCGGCAAGAAAGTGTGCGCCACCAAGACGTCCACGTCGCTTTCGGCGATCCAGAACGCGCCCGCGCGGCCCGTGCCGGTCTCGGTGAACAACTGGTCGGACTGCCTGGTGATGCTGCAGCAGGGCCAGGTCGACGCGATCTCCACCGACGACGTGATCCTCGCCGGGATGGCGAAGCAGGACCCGAACCTGGAGGTCGTCGGCGACCGGTTCACGCAGGAGAACTACGGCGTCGGCATCCCGAAGGGCCAGGACGACATGGTCCGGTTCGTCAACTCCGTGCTGGAGAACGTCCGCGGCAGCGGCGTCTGGCAGCAGACCTACAACACCTGGATCGCGCCCGTGCTCGGGCCCGCAGGCCCGCCGCCCGTTTCGTACCGATGAGGGGACCATGCCCGACCACGAGCCCATCTCCGGCCGGCTCGACGAATCCCCGGCCGAGTCCACGCAGTTCATCCGTCCCGTCGCGCCGCCCCAGCAGGCACAGCAACCGCAGCTGACGAGCGTGCTCGCCTCGCCGTCGCCGACGACGAGCATCCGGCCGCCCGCGCACGTCGACGAGGCGCGCGGCACCGGCCCGCAGCTGCCCGACCCGGGCACGGAAAGCGTGCTGCCCGAGACGTCCAGCGGGCGGCACACCGGCAGCGGCACGGGTCCGGGCACCGGCGGCACGGGTTCCGGCCCGTTCCCCGGCACCTCGCGGCGCACCGGCAGGCGCACCTCCCGGCGCGGCAGGCTGGGGCTCGGTCTGGTCGACGTGCCGCCCGTGCCCTACCGCGACCCGGCGTCGGCGGTGCTGACGAACCCGGTGGTGTCGGAGGAGAAGCGCTACTGCGGCAACTGCTCGGCGAAGGTCGGCCGCGGTGACGCCGGTCCCGAGGGCGTGTGCGAGAACTGCGGCACGCCGTATTCGTTCGTGCCGAAGCTGCGGCCCGGTGACCTGGTCGGCGGGCAGTACGAGGTGCTGGGCGCGCTCGCGTACGGCGGGCTGGGCTGGATCTACCTCGCGCAGGACCACAACGTCAACGACCGCTGGGTCGTCCTCAAAGGACTGATCGACGCGGGCGACGCGACGGCCACGGCCGCGGCGGTGAACGAAACCCGCTTCCTGGCGGAGGTCGAGCACCCGAACATCGTCAAGATCTACAACTTCGTACAGCACCCGGATCCGCAGACCGGGCACTCCGTCGGCTACATCGTGATGGAGTACGTCGGCGGGCAGTCGCTGCGGCAGCTCGCCCTCGCGCACTACCGCAAGGCGGGCAGGCCGGAACCGCTGCCGATCGCGCAGGTCATCGCGTACGGGCTGGAGATCCTGCCCGCGCTCGGGTACCTGCACAGCCAGAACCTGCTGTACTGCGACCTCAAGCCGGACAACGTCATCCAGACGCACGAGCAGCTGAAGCTGATCGACCTGGGTGCGGTGCGGCGCATCGACGACTACTCCAGCCCGCTGTTCTTCACCACCGGCTACAGCGCGCCGGAGCTGGCCTCGCAGGGTGCGTCGGTGGCGTCCGACCTGTACACGGTGGGCCGCACGCTCGCGGTGCTGAGCTTCGAGTTCAACGGCTACACCACGAAGTACAAGGACTCGCTGCCCAGCCCGGACGAGGTGCCGCTGTTCAAGCTGTTCGGGTCGTACTACCGGTTCCTCAAGCGCGCGACGCACCGCGACCCGGACCGCCGGTTCATCACGGCCGAGGACATGGCGGACCAGCTCGCCGGGGTGCTGCGCGAGATCATGGCGCTGGGCACCGGAAAAGCGCGGCCGGGTGTGTCCACTGTGTTCGGTCCGGAGACCAACACGTTCGGCGTGGACATCGTGGTGCCCGAGCCGGGGAAGCCGGTCGAGCTGCCCAAGGGCGAGGACGTCGTGGGTGGCCTGCCGATCCCGCAGGTGGACACGAGCGACCCGGCGGCCGGTGTGCTGGCGACGACGACGGCGCTGGACCCGCAGGGCGCGATCGACGCGTTGATCGGCGCGCCGCGGCAGTCGATCGAGGTGCGGCTGCGCATCGTCCGCGCCCGCATCGAGCTCGGCGAGCTCGCGGAGGCGAACCGGCAGCTGCAGGCCGCGCAGTACCTGGCGATCCGCGCGGGCTACCCGCACGACTGGCGGATCGACTGGCACCGCGGGCTGATCGAGCTGGCCGGTGGGCGGCAGCGTGTCGCGCAGGTGGCGTTCGAGGCGGTCTACGACGACCTGCCGGGCGAGATCGCGCCGAAGCTCGCGCTGGCCGTGAGCGCGGAAGGCGTCGGGGACTACTTCGCGGCGTCGCGGCTGTACGAGCTGGTGTGGCGGACGGACCGCAGTTACGTGAGCGCGGCGTTCGGCCTGGCCCGCGTGTACCTGGCGCAGGGCGCGCGGGCGAGCGCGATCGAGGTGCTGGAGTCGGTCCCGTCGTCGTCGACGCACTACGTGGCGGCGCAGGTCGCGGCGATCAAGATCAAGACGCGCGCGACGGGCAACGGCCAGGTGACCGAAGGCGATCTCGCGGACGCGGGCGCCCGCCTGGAGAGGCTCACCCTGGACGCGGAAAGCCGCACGCGCCTGACGGCGGAGGTGCTGGAAGCGGCGTTCGAGTGGGTCCGCGCGGCCCCACCGAACCACACGACGAACACGCGGGTGCTGGGCTGCCACCTGTCCGAACGCGACGTCCGGTTCGGCCTGGAACGCTGCTACCGCACGCTGGCCCGCGTCGCCCACACCACGGAGGACCGCATAGCCCTCGTCGACCGCGCCAACGCCATCCGCCCCCGGACGCTGACGTAACGCATCACGGGTTGATGCGGTCCTGGGCCTGCTGGAACTTGGACATGGCGTCCGGGTCACCGTGCGTGGTGAAGTGCTCGAAGCTGACCTCGACGAACAGCGCCCGCGCCCGCACGGCGACCGGCCCGTCCTCGGCGTCCAGGCGGCCTTCGGCGCTCGCGTAGAGCTTGCGCCCCGCCACGCCGTCGACCTTCGCCGTGATGAACAGCGTCGAGCCGACCGGCACGGGCCGCACGAAGTCCGTCTCCAGCTTCCCCGTCACCGCGGGACGGCGCAGCAGGTTGCCGACCGTCGAGCCGAGCGCCTCGTCGAACGCGCAGGCCAGCAGCCCGCCGTGCGCCAGCCCGGGCGCGCCCTGGTGCGCCTCGGTGACGGTGAACTGCGAGTGCACCAGCGCGTGCTCGCCCATCGCCGACCGCATGTGCAGGCCGCCGTCCACCTCACCGCAGCCGAAGCACTGCTCGTAGTGCATCGCGAGCTTCGTGCCCGCCTGCGGCGCGTCGGGGTGCGGAGCCGGCGTCTCGGTCTCGACGGGCGGCCAGGGAGTGGACTTCATCCGCCCAAAGTAACTCTTCACGCCCCGAAAATCCCGCCCGTCCCGCGCTCGAAGAGACAAGGACCACGAGAAGCGGGAAAATCACTACCTGAACTCAGGATGCCACTAAGGTCGCAACCTTGACCGCTGGTACGGAACTGAAAGAGGAGGTCGGGGCGCATGGCGGAAACGGCGGCTCAGGAACCGGAAATCGACCAGAGAACGGTCAAGCGGGCGGTCATCGCGTCCGCGATGGGTAACGCCACAGAATGGTACGACTACGGTGTGTTCACGTCCGGGGCGATCGCCACGGCCATCGGCACCGTGTTCTTCCCCGGTGAGGGCAACGCGGTGCTCAAGTCACTCGCGCTGGTCGCCATCGGGTTCGTGGTGCGGCCCTTCGGCGGCGCGTTCTTCGGCCCGCTCGGGGACAAGATCGGCCGTCAGAAGGTGCTGGCCATCACGATCCTGCTGATGTCGGGGTGCACCTTCCTCGTCGGCTGCCTGCCGACCTACGCGGGTGGTTACGCGATCGGGATCGGCGCGCCGGTCCTGGTGCTGTTGCTCCGCCTGATCCAGGGCTTCTCGACGGGCGGCGAGTACGGCGGCGCGGCGACGTTCATCGCCGAGTACGCGCCGACGAGGCGCCGCGGGTTCTTCGGCAGCTTCCTGGAGTTCGGCACGCTGTCCGGTTACGTGCTGGGCAACATCGTCGTGCTCGCGGTGACGCTGTCGTTCACCTCGGAGCAGGTGTCGAGCTGGGCGTGGCGGATCCCGTTCTTCATCGCGCTGCCGCTCGGCCTCATCGGCCTGTACCTGAGGAACAAGCTGGAGGACACGCCGGAGTTCCGCCGGCTGGAGAAGGCGGGCGAGAAGGCGGAGAAGGCGCCGCTGAAGGAGACGCTCTCCCGCAACTGGCGGATGATCCTCAACCTGATCGGTATCGTGCTGCTGCTCAACATCGCGGACTACATGCTGCTCACCACGATGCCGACGTACTTCACGGACACGTTGAAGATCAACGACAACACGTCCACCGTGATCATCATCTGCGTGGAGCTGGTGCAGATGGCGTTGATCGCCCCGCTGGGCGCACTGTCCGACCGGATCGGCCGGAAACCGCTGCTGCTGACGGCCGCGATCGGCTACATCGTGCTGAGCTACCCGTCGATCAAGCTGATGCAGAGCGGCAACACCGCGCTGCTGGTGGTGGGTTTCGGCATCGTCGCGCTGCTGCTGGTGCTGATGCTCGCGGTGATCGGGTCGACGTTCCCGGCGATGTTCCCCACCCGCGTCCGCTACGGTTCGTTCGCGATCGGTTACAACGTGTCCACTTCGATCTTCGGTGGCACGTGCGGGGTGATCGTGACGGCGTTGATCCACGGCACCGGCAACGAGGACTGGCCGGCGTTCTACCTGATGATCGCCGCGGCGATCGCGCTCGTGCCGATCCTCCGCATCCCGGAGACCGCGCGGGTGCCGATGGCCCGCATCGACGTCCAGACCGCGCCGGCCGAAGGGCTGCGCACGGCCTGACGCCGGTACTGCCAGGGCCGCGCTCTCCCAGGAGGGCGCGGCCCTTTCGCGTCAGTCGGTCTCGGTCCGGCGCGCGAAGTGACGCCGGGACCAGGCCGCCAACGCCGCCGCGATACCGAACGCCACGCCACCTTCGACGAGCAGCGCCGTGAACACCATGGTTTTCTCCTCCTCCGGGCGAAGCCGCACCCGAGGACGTTCATCGTTCACCGACTGCCCGGTATTTCAGGAGAACCTGACGTTGAGCCGTGATCTCGGCCACGGCAAGATAGGGGCACCGCTGAGGAGGAAGGGCGGCAGATGACCGACCGCAACGACAGCCCCGGGATCGCCGAGGCCGCGCGGCTGCTCGACGACATGACCCAGCAACTGACCCCGGTGCCCGCGTTCCTCGACGAGGAGACGATCACCGAGCGGATCGAACGCACGAAGGCCGCCGAGGAGAACCTCGACGGCCACGTGTTCTAGCGGGGGATCAGGCGCTCAGGGCCGAAAGCTTGGTCCAGTCGTCCCAGGAGTAGGTCCAGTCCGAGTAGTCGCCGTCCCGCGGCGACAACTGCTGGGTGCTGCCGGTGATCTCGACCGGGTCGCCGGTGAGCACGCCGTCGTAGTACTCCTTGGCGCGGGCGGGCGACAGGTTCAGGCAGCCGTGCGAGACGTTCTGCTTGCCCTGCGCCCACACCGAGGCCTGGAGCCCGTGGATGAACTCGCCGTTGTTGGAGATCCGCACGGCCCACGGCACGTTGACGTCGGTGTAGCCGTAGCGCGGGTTGCTCATCGAGTACGTCGGGTACTTCTCCATCACCACGTGCGTGCCGCTGTGCGTGACGCGGCCGGGGTCGGAGTCGAGGCCGTAGCTCACCGGGTAGTCGGCGATCTGCTGCCCGTCGCGGATGACCTGCATGCGGTGGGTGCGGGTGTCGCCCTTGACGATCTGCGAGCGGCCGATGGTGAAGGACGCCGAGACGTCCTGCTTGCCGTAGACGCCGTCACCGATCTTGACGCCGTAGATCTTCGCGGTCACGGTCACCTTGGTGCCCGGCTGGTAGTACTCCTTGGGGCGCCAGTGCACCTGCGTGTCGGACAGCCAGGCCCAGGAGCCCTCGGTCTTCGGCGTGGTCTCGACGGAAAGCGCTTTCTCCGCAGCGGCCTTGTCGGTCACCTTGCTGCTGAAGGTCAGCGCGATGGGCATCGCGATGCCGTAGGTCTTGTCGTCGCCGACGTTCAGGCTGCCGGAGACCTGGCGCTTCGGGCTCACGGTCGTGAACTGGCCGGACAGCTGGACGGGCTTGCCGTCGGCACCGGTCGCGGTGCCTGCCCAGGTGTAGCTCTTGCCGTAGCCGAGCACCTCGGTGGTCGCCCAGCTGCGCTTGTCCGCCGCGAGCTGGCCGGCGACCTGCTTGCCCTCGGAGTTGGTGAGGGTGACGGACTCGAGCTGCCCGTCGGCGACGGTCACCTTGACCGGATCACCCGGCGCGACGTCGTGAGCCCCGGCCGCCGGCTGGGTGGTGAGCTTGGCGGGGAGGGCCTCCGCTGCGCTGCCACTGCCTCCCGCCGGGGGCTGGCTGGTCGGCGTAGGCGCCGGATCGCCCGAGCAGGCGCCGAGCCCGAGTGCGGCGGCCAGTCCCAGCGCGACGAGCGCGGCAGGCAGGCGACGTGCGGTCCTGAGTGATCTCACCAGTGATGCCCCTTCTCCCCTTTTGCCTGAACAGACGTCGAACGGGTGGTCATCGTTGACGTCCGTTCGGGTGATCGACGTCACGTCGCCTGGACTGCTCGGGCAGATGATCAGCCTAACGGGTGGAGTAGCCGTCGCTGTGTCACCGGATTGCGACGTTCCGGTGACATCGAGGAACGACGCGGAAGGGGCTTTCGCTTTCGTCAGATCTCGGTACGCTTCCCCCTAGGCCGTCGTTTTGCGTGTTCGTGGCTTCACACTCGCGGAACTTCTGACGCGAGCCATGAGCCGGACACGCTCTTCGCTCGTCTCGTTGGAACCGCCCGGGGCGGCCCGGGTGTCGCTGCGGTGGCGCTCGATGCGAAGTAACAAGGAGTAAAGCGGTGGCGCAAGGCACTGTGAAGTGGTTCAACGCCGAGAAGGGCTTCGGCTTCATCGCCCAGGACGGCGGCGAGGGCGACGTTTTCGTGCACTACTCGGAGATCGATGGTCGCGGCTTCCGCACCCTCGAAGAGAACCAGCGGGTTGAGTTCGAGGTCGGGCAGGGCCAGAAGGGCCCGCAGGCCCAGAAGGTGCGCGTCATCTGACGCTCCCTGCATGAACGTGACGAGCCCCCGGCGGTTTCCGCCGGGGGCTTGTTCGTTGTCGGGGTGGGGTTCGCGCAGGGCTCGGGGGTGCTCCGGCGCGGAGGGCGGGGGTCAGGACCAGCTGGACTTCTCGAAGAAGTGCTGGTCGGTGTCGGCGGTTCCGGCGTGGTCGGCGAACTGGCGCCGCTGGCTCGACGCGGCCTGGGCTTCCCAGGACAGGCGCTCGAGGACCCATTCACGGGCCAGCGCCTGCGGCGAGGTGCCGCGCTCCTCGGCGAGGTCGCGCAGCTGGGAGCTGGCGACGAGGTTCATGCGGAGCTGGTAGACCTGCGCTTCGCCGAAGCGCTTGCCGGTGCCCGTGCTTTCGGGTCCGGTGGTCTCGGGCGCGAGCGCGGCGAGGTAGCTGGTCAGCTCGTGGTCCTCGACCGCACCTTCGGTCTCCTTGGCCGGTGTGTTCCGGTGGCGACCGGGGTTGACGGCCTTGAGGTCGGTCCGCGTGTTGCCGCGGCGTCCTAATGATGGAAGAGGCACCCGGCCACGATAACGTTTGGATCTCGGCAGTCTGCTAAGTGTGACCCAAACCACAGGTCGCTACTCCATCCGAGCGCGGATTCCACTCACATGCAGCAAGCCGCGGTTCGCTTCGGGTGATCGCCCCTGATCAGCACGTTGAGGATCAACCATCACGCGGGGATGTTGGTCCAAGTTCCACGACGCTGCGAAAGCGGGAGCGGAAATGGAGTGGCCCCCGCGCCAGGGGGAGGAACGCGGGGGCCGGAGGGGATCTCCACAGGCGCTGACCGGGGGTGTGTCAGCACGTCGATTGTTACATGGAAGGGGCCGTGTTCGCGAGTGGTGAACGGGAAAAAGTCAGGCGGAGCGTCATGTTCCGGTCGCCGGGCGTTCACCTGGCTTTGTGGCTCTGCGTGGGCGTTTCCGCGAGCGAGGTTCACTCTGCGGGGGGCTGTGGTGCCCTGTTTTCTCTGGTTAGCCTCGCGCCAAGTTGCTTGTACTAAGCGTTTGGAGGAGCGATGAGCGGGTCTGTGGAAGTGCGACAGTTCCTCCTTCGGTACGAAGGCGGTGACGCCGGCGGCGGCATGGGCGGCGTGCCTTCGCAACGCGGTGGCCAGACCGAGGCGCCCCGCGTGTCCGACGACCAGGTCCGGAGGGCGCGCCTGGCGGTGGCGGCAGGCGCCCTCGACGCCGAGGACTGTGCTCAGCTGCTGGACATGCTGGGCCTCATCCCCGACGAGGACGGCACGATCCCCGCTCAGCGCTGATCCCCGGGTGTCTTTTGCAGGAAGGCCGACCAGGGGCACACCCCCTGGTCGTACCCCTGGTCAGCCTCCGCGCGGAAGCTATCGATGTGCCCGGCCGCCCGGCAACCGGTTTTCCGGGCGGAAGAGTGATCAGGGCCACTGCTCCACCGAGACGCCCGATTCCGGTCGCCAAGGCGGGTGTCGAGGGCTGTTTCTGCAGGTAGACTGGGGTTTCAGGCGTTAGGGGATACCGGGTTGGAGCCCGGTTCGGACGTGCCCTATGCTTGTAATCGCTCCCGGGGGGACCTGAGAGCACGGTCGGTCGGTTAGCCGAAACCGATCGAGCTCCCATCGTCCAGCGGCCTAGGACTCCGCCCTTTCAAGGCGGCAACGCGGGTTCGAATCCCGTTGGGAGTACGCAGTACAAGCAAGGCCCTGTGGCGCAGTTGGTTAGCGCGTCGCCCTGTCACGGCGAAGGTCGCGGGTTCGAGTCCCGTCAGGGTCGCAACAGCGTCTGGCACGTCGCCGGCGTTTCCGGCCAGGTAGCTCAGTTGGTACGAGCGTCCGCCTGAAAAGCGGAAGGTCGCCGGTTCGACCCCGGCCCTGGCCACCGGTCGATGAACCGCTCCGATGCAGGTCGGGGCGGTTTTTCATGTCTGCCGTCTCCCGCGGCTCTGCCCGGCGTTGACCTTGGTTGACCCCGGATTGCCGCCCCTTGGGGCACGCCGGGGGCACGGCTCTTCTCCCCCTCCCCACTCCTCCGGGCTGAGGTGATCTCCTCGCGGCGCGGGTTCACCCCTGCCAGGCCGGGTGGTGCCGGTCAAGGGTCTGCCGGAGGCCGCGAAGCGCCCTTGACCGGTGCCGGCCGGGCTGGCTGCCCTTGGGCGCGCCGTGGGGAGATCACCGGACTGGTCCGTTCGGCTGATCTCTGAAGCGGTACCGGGGTCCGGGGCAGAGCCCCGTGCCTTCTCTGTCATGCTTCGCACATGGCGGAGGTCACATTCTTAGGGCAAGCTGAGCCGGTCGACGAATACGGCCGGGCGCTTTATGCGGTCGCGCGCTCTGTATTGCGAGCCCTGCTCGATCAGCTCAGTTCGGACGATCTGACGGACTTGAACTGTGATCGAGCCGATGTAACGCTCCGCCAACTGGCGAAGGTCGCAAGGCTCCACCGCGACAAGGGTATGCGTGGTGATGGGTTCGAGTGGGCTGTCCACGAGGCGATCACAGGCGGCGAGCATCGAGTGTCGGAGATCGTCGCGGATGTCCTCCGCAGAGTTAGTCCAGGGTCGTTCAAGCAGATGGAGGCTCCGACATCGTTGATGTTTGGGCACGAGCGGGCGCGTTACCTTGGGTTCACCGACGCGGTGGTCAGTAACGCCAACGGCGACGCCGTGCTGCTGCCAGACGGCTCGGGACGGCCATTTCTGTTCGGTTCATGGGTACCGGTTGCTGCGCGCGGGCACGCTGCGGAGCCCTTGTTAGCCACACGCATCAAGAAGGTGTGGAAGACGGACATCTTCCTCAGCGATAGCCATAAGGCGCGCTTTGCTGCGACCACGATCAAGAGCAACTGGCACCAGCTTGAGGATGGGGCTGGTCTGCGTGTTGCGATCGTGCCCGAGGCGCCAGACCTTCGTCCAGGCACGCGACGCTTCCAGTCCTTGCATCTCGCAGTTCTTCCCGACCCTGATGGGTTTATGGGACTCTTCAATGACGCGTACGAGGCTGTCGCAGGGGCTATCTTGACGATCGGCCGCCACGATAAGGCTCCGTACTACCTCAAGCCGAGTGCAAAGGCTCTCCGATTGCAGGAGCAGCTTGAGAAGTACAAGCTCGCGAAGGTGCCTGAGATCATTGATGCGCTGAACGACGCTGCACAACAAAACCTGATCACTGTGGACCACAGGCTTATGTCGGTGGAGGCTCCAGGATGGCTCTACATCAACGAGCAGCGCACCCCTATCATCGCGCCGCGTCCCCGCTTCGAGCGCTTGGACTGACATCGTCCCCGCCCTGGGGAGGGCTAGTTTGGTTATGCCGTTGGTCGTGGCTCCCAGCGTGTCCGCCGGCCGAAGCGGAGCGGCAGGCCGAGCGGACCGCGCGGCGCGCTTGCGCGCCGCCTTGATTCCATAGAGCCAGGTTCGGCAAGCCGTAAGCGTGGAGGGGTTCAATGTTGGTGGCTTCGTTCGTCGTAGCACTCGTTGCCGCCCTCGCGGCAGTGGCTGCCGTCGCTTATGCACGTGGACAAAAAGTGGCGGCGGACCGATCGGCTACTGCCTCAGAACGTGCGGCTACAGCTGCAGAGTTATCTGCGAAGGCAGCGCTCACTGCGGAGGAGCGCGCACTTCGCTCTGAGCAAGACATGGCGGCGATGCAAGCTCGGCTTGTCACATCCGAGGTTATCTATCCAACTCCGTCCGAGGAAGTTCAAGGCTTTGATTTTCTGCGCATTGAAGTGAAGAACCATAGCGATGCACCAGTTCACTTGCCCAGGATTGCAGAGTTGCGAAATTCTTCGGCATGGGTGACAGGATTTCAAATTGGCTGGAAGGTCGTTGAGGACTACACGGATTCATACCGGGACCCCGAAGTACTAGGGCCGGGCGAGTCGCACCGCTTCCCTGCGGAGTTCGTGATCGACGAGTCAAAGTTGCCGAAGGGCGCGACTTGGGAGCCGACCGCGGTCGTCATCTCTTTCACGGACGCTCGCGGCGTACGGTGGCGGCGGACAGGAAACGAAGAACCCCGGCGTGAACTGTAGTTCAGTCTATCTACTCTCAAGTGTTACTGTAGCGATTGCTTTATCGTCGTGTCGTTTTGCGCGCGGTAAGTTGCGAGCCTGTGAATCTTGACTGGCTTCCCACTGCTGACATTCGCGTAGTAGAAGATGTAGCGTGCCCGTGTTGGCATTTATGAGCCGTTGCCAATTGTTCAGGTGGAGATAATTCATGGTGTTGTAAGCCCCATCCGTGGCTAGGACTAGCCAGGGTGTTGCGGTTTGACACCGGGAATCGGTGATAGCGTAGGTTGCTGCTGTAGGGTTCGCCTCCGCAATCCAATAGCCGCCTGGCTTGTTGCGGTGTTGAGCTTGCTGTGTCTGTAGCTCGCGCAGGAGTGCGCGGTGTTCGTCGTCGTAGCCGTGGCCGGCTGCGAGGCGTTCGCGGTACTTGCGGCGGGGTTCGAGGTCGAGGCGGTCTATGCGGTCGTCCGTGAGGATTTCGCCGCCGGGGAGGATCACCGTGTTGTCGCCGAGAAGCAGCAGGTCAAGGTGCTCGTCGCGTTCGCGGGCGATCGTTACCGTGCTGGATGGCGACTCGCCTGCGCGGAGGTCGTAGTGGGCCGCGGTGGCCTTGATGCCTTCGGCGAGGATTTCTTGTAGGTCGGCGGCCGGATCACCTGTGAGGGCGTCGGCGAGGAAGCGGCCGAGGTAGTCGGCGTAGGCGGATGCTGGGACGGGTACCGGGACGAAGGCGGATGCGCCGTCGAGGAGGATGACGGCGTGCGGGGTCACGAAGATCTTGTCGGCGCTCTCCTCCATCGGTGGGAGCTGCGCGGTTGTGACTCGCATGTGTTCACCAAACGTAGGGTCCTGCGGCAAGTTCGCTGTCGGTGATGGTGAGCCCGTCGTAGGTCGCTCGCACGACCAGTGACATCGGCTGCTGTCCGACCTGCCGGAACACGTCGGCGAGATGCGCTCGGAGGTAGTGCGTCGCGCCGAGTGATCCGATGCCGTGGATACCCGCGATGTGGATGATCACACGGTTGTCGATCATGTGCCAGGCCACATACGCCACGTCGGCGGACTGCGGCGCGGGCTCGTCGGAGGGCGAACCGATCCGGATGCCGTCCTCGCGCTGCTCGATCCACCACCGCCCGTCGTCCTCGACCATCGTCAAGGCGGGATCACGGGAGAGCAGGTCAGCGCCGATCGGAGCGGACTTCGGGCCACACACGACGATCGTGTCTCCGGCTGGCGGCTCGGTCCGGTCGGGCTCGATCTGGTAGCGGGAGGTGGCGAGGGAGAGCGCGGTCAACAGGGCTTCGAGCTGGTTGGCGGTCTCGGCGTCCTCGGCCGCGATCAGCGGGCGCTCCCGGTCCGTCGTCTGGTAGCGGTATGGCACGCCGATGCTCACCGGACCGACGCCGAAGAACGCTCGCTCCGCAGCGGGTGCCGTGCTGCGGATTTGCGTGATCCGGCCCTTCGTGATGCCCAGCGCTCCAGCGATCTCGGTGTAGCTCATGCCCAGCTCACGGTGCGCTTCCTCGATCGCGGCCTTCCGGAGCCGCGCCAGCTCGGTCGCTCGTTGCTGGTAGGTCGTGAGCAGCTCGGTTGCGCGCTTGCCCCGCCGGATCGGGTCGGGGTCGCGCCGGACGCTGTCGAAGTCCTCGGTGCTCACAAGGTCGGAGTTTAGACCCCCTTGACGCTTCCCGTCAGGGGCCGGTACATTGCTGTTTAGACCCCCTAGACACGCCAGGGCGCACTATAGAGCGGGTGTTTAGGGGTCTAAACCGTCCAAGAGGGCCACGACACGAGGAGTTCGAAGAGATGGCGATCAGCAGGGGGCACCGGTTCCCGGTCGAGTTCGATGAGGCGTTTCCGCAGGGTTTGGTGATGGTGGGTGAGGTGTCGCCGGACAACGAGTACCAGTCGCGGGAGGACCGGGCGGCGGGTCGTCCGGCTCGTCAGCGGGTGGACGAGATCACCGGGAAGCGGCAGTGGAAGGTCACGGTGACCGACCCGTCGGAGCCGAACGCGAAGCGCGCTTCGTTCGAGGTGACGTTGCTGGCCGATGTGCAGCCGGTGCCGACCACGGGTGAGGTGCTGCCGGGGATGCGGCCGGTCGAGCTGGAGGGGCTGACCGCGGAGCCGCGTGTGGCTGGCAACGGTGAGTTCAAGTACCAGTCGTACGTGTTCCGCGCGTCCGGGTTCAAGGCCGTCAACACGGGTGGCGGCCGGGGCAAGTCGCAGGGCGGGCCGGCTGAGTCGGCCAAGGCCGCGTGACGGGTGTGGTCGCGATGACCTGCCACGACACCAAGCCGCCCAAGTTTCGGCTGAACGAACAGCCGGGTCCGCCGGGCTACATGTACGAGAACGTCGCGAACCACGTGGCGGCGCGGATCGAGGCGGGGGAGCTGCCTCCGCACACGCCGCTGGCAAGCGAGCGGGAGTTCGCCAAGGAGTACGGCGTCTCGCTCGGCACCGCCCGCCACGCGATCGAGATCCTGCGCAAGCGCGGCCTGTTGGTCACGATCCCGTCCAAGGGCACGTTCGTGACGGACCGGCGGAGTTCCTGAACCCGGCACGGGGACGAGTGAAGGAGTGTGACCGTCCCGCTCGTCCCCGTGCCATCCCACCCACGACCTCGAGGGGAGGTGATGGTGGTGTCGCCGAGGCTACCGCGCTCCCGACGCCGCTGGTTCATCCGGCGTCGGTGCTGGATCTGCGGAGGACGGCAACGAGTGATGCGAGACAAAGTGCTTGTGTGTAAGGCCTGCCAACGGAAGTCGGCCGAAGGTCTCTAAGTCCAGATAGGACGAAAGCTAACGCGCGAAGGGTTCGTGCGGCGATGTCGTGCGCCCTGATTCACGTCCCGAGTTGTTAGGCGCAGAAGCGGTACCTGGCTACCAACCTTTCCCGCTTCTGCGCTGTCCACACCTGACGGAGCAGACGTTGAAGACGATAGACAACCGTACACAATCGGCGTCAAGAGACCGCGTCCCGGCGCGGTGCAGTGCGTGCCGCAGGTTCGCCCGTTTGGCACCGGGGGACACTGAGTGCGCTACGTGCGCGGGGCGGCTGCCCCTGGACATTCCGTCTGGGGGTGGCCGCTGATGGACGCGCACACCCTCGGAGTTCTCCTGCTCGGCAGTGGCGCACTCGCGGTCGTGGTGTGGGTGCTGCACAAGCTCGGCAAAGCCCTGGCCGGTTTCGCCGAAACCCTCGCCGCGGTCGCGGTGGTGTTCCTGGCGTTGTGGTGGCTGTGCAAGGGCGTGTTCTGGGTCGTCGCGCAGATCGTGATGCACCCGCGCACCAGCCTGACTGTGGTGGCAGTGGCGGCCTGGTGCTACTGGCTCGGCTGGCTCTCGCTGGTCGTCACCCTGACTGTGGTGGCGTCGGGGCTGGCGTCCTGGCGGTGGTTCCACCTCGTGTCCTACGACCAGTGGGCCGGGCGGGTGCTGCGGACGTGGTGGCAGAAGTGGGCGATCTACATGCCCAAGCTGCCGGAATGGCTGCACGCCTGCGGTCTGAGCGTGAAGGACGACGCGATCCCCGTCGACGTGACGGTGACGTTGGTGGGGCGCAAGAAGGTGTCCCGGGAACAGCGGTCGGCCGGGGTGCGCGTGCCGAAGGTGAAGCGGGTGCGCTCCGGGCCGTCCTGGGATGAGGTGCAGGTCCGGTTGGTGCCGGGGCAGAAGCCGGAGGACTTCGACGACGCCGCCCGAGCACTGGCCTCCGCCCGGAAGGTCAGCCGGTGCCAGGTGCGGGAGATCGCCCCCAACGTGGTCTCCATCGACTTTCAGCGCCGTAACCTGCTTGCCGCGCCCGTGCCGTGCCCGGAGATCGGGGAGCGGGCGGTGGATCTGCGGCGGGTGTGGTCCGGGCGGACCGAGTACGGGCAGGACTGGCACGTCCCGCTGCACGGCTCCGGCAGTCACACCCTCGTCGCCGGGGCCAGCGGTGCGGGCAAGAACTCGATGATGTGGTGCCCGCTCGTGTCGATCGCCCCGGCGATCCGGGACGGCATGGTGCGGGTCTCGGGAATCGACCCGAAGGGGATGGAACTCGCGTACGGGCGCGGGATCTTCCACCGCTACGCGGTCACCCCGAAGGACGCGCTCGAAGTCCTGGGCGAGCTGGTGGCCGCGATGGACGCCCGCAAGACCGAGTTCGCCGGGCGAGTCCGGAACGTCCCGATCAGCGCCGAGAACCCGCTTGAGCTGGTCGAGTTCGACGAAATCGGTGCCCTGACCAAGTACACCGACCGCAAGACGCGGGAGCAGATCGTGGAACGCGTCGCGCTGCTGACCACGCAGGGCCGGGCGCTCGGGTTCACCGTCCGCGGCTATGTGCAGGAGCCGACGAAGGACACGGTTCCGGTGCGGGAGCTGTTCCCCCGCCGCATCTGCCTGCGGGTCACCTCGAAATCGCACGTCGGCATGGTGCTCGGGGACCAGGCGTACGAGCGGGGTGCCTGGGCGAACCGGATCGCCGAGACCGAAGCCGGCGTCGGCTACGTCTGGGGCGAAGGCCTCCGCGAACCCCTCCGTGTCCGGGCCGGATGGGTGCCCGACGACACCGTGAAGGCCCTGGAAGCGTTCGTCACCGGCCGCATTGCTTCGATCGGGGGTGCGGCGGCATGACCAGCCATGACGTGGTGCCCTACCTCGATGCGCTGCGGGATCACCTCGCCCGGTATGCGGTGCCCTCGCCGTTGTCGGTGGAGTGCACGACCTGGCGAGAGCCCGTCGCGGTGCACCTGCACGAGCTCGGCTTGGACGGGCTCGCCTCCGCACTCCTGGCCTGGGCTCGCACGCTCGACGGCGTGACCGTGACCGCCATCCAGCTCGACGATGCCCCGTCCGTGCATCTGACCGTGGTCGGTCGGATGGCGACCGGAGTTCCGGTGCACGTCTGGGGCGCTGTCCGGTACGAGCGGGCGGTGTTTCCGGATTTGCCGCGCGGGGTGGAGCAGGACGTGGAACTGGCCACCCTGCACGGCTGGGCTCGGCGAGAGGTGGCTGCATGAGCACTCGTGCTGAGCGGATGCGGCTGCCGCTGTCCACCGAGGTCATGAAGGCCACCGCCGAGAAACACGGGGTGTGCGTGCGGCCGTTCACGATGGAGGTCGGCGACCCCGACACCGGCGAACTCCGCTACGTCGCCGTGCCCTGCGGCTCCACCGTGGAGAGCGTCTGTGCGCCGTGCGCCAAGAAGGCCAAAGCGTTGCGGATGGCGCAGTGCCGGGAGGGCTGGCACCTCACGGAGGAACCCGACTTCACCCCGGCCCCTCCGTCTCCGGAGCAGAAGGAGTTGATGGAGTTCCGCGCCGATCTGGTCGCGCGGTACCGGGAGGCGGTCGAGCACGGGGAGGAAGGCCAGGCCGACGAGCTGCGGGAGGAGATCCGCGGGGTCGATGAGGAACTTCGGCAACTCGGCATGCGCGGCCGCTTGCCCTCGCCGGATCTGCCCGGCAAGCGGCCGGTGAAGCGGTCGACCAAGCGGCGGCAGGACGCGCCGAACCTGCCGCGGAAGAAGGTCGCCAAGACCACGGTGGGCCGGGAGTACGCGGGGAAGTTCCGGCCGTCGATGTTCGTCACGCTGACCTGCGACACCTATGGGCGGGTGCGAGAGGATGGCACTCCGGTCAATCCCGCTGAGTACGACTATCGGCGGGCGGCGCGGGATGCGGTGCACTTCGCCTCGCTGGTGGATCGGTGGTGGCAGAACCTCCGCCGCGTCGTCGGCTGGGACGTCCAGTACTTCGCCACCGTCGAACCCCAGAAGCGCACCGCACCACACCTGCACGCGGCATTGCGGGGCTCGATCCCGCACGAGGTGCTGCGGCAGGTCACCGAGGCCACCTACCACCAGGTCTGGTGGCCCCGGCACGACGAGCCCATCTATGGCGGGGACCGGCTGCCCGTGTGGGACGCGCGCACCAAGGGCTTCGTCGACCCGGAGAAACACGAACCCCTGACGCCGTGGGAAGAGGCGGTGGAGGAGGTCGAAGAACCCGCCCACGTGGTCACGTTCGGGCGGCAGGTGCACTCCAAGGGCATCCTCGGCGGCACCGAAGAAGCCGGACGCCACATCGGCTACCTGACCAAATACCTCACCAAGTCCACCGGCGAGGTGGTCGAGGCCAGCAGCGCCCGGCAGCGGGAACACCACGACCGGCTCCACGCCGAACTCGCCATCACCCCCTGTTCGCCCCGCTGCGCGGTCTGGCTGCTCTACGGCATCCAGCCACTCGGGGCCACCAGCCGGATGACCCCGGGCCACTGCAAAGGCAGGGCGCACCGCCGGACCACGCTCGGGCTGCCCGGCCGGCGGGTCCTGGTCTCCCGCAAGTGGTCGGGCAAGTCCCTCGCGGACCACAAGGCCGACCGGAAGGCGTTCGTGCGGGACATGCTCGCGAACGTCGGCATCGTCAAACCCGAACAGGACACCTCGCGGCTGATCTGGCGCAAGGTCCAGCCCGGCGACCGGGACGCACCACCCCGCGCCCACCTGCTCATGAGAGCCATCGCAGAACGGATCACCTGGAAAGCCGAGTACGACCGCGCACTACTCGCCGCCGGGCCACCACCAGGCGTTCCAGAAACTTCGGCAACTCGGCTGGCGGCGTAGGCGGAGGGGGACATGCAGAAGAAGTACCTGACGGTCGAAGAGGCCGGTGAGTACCTGAACACGGGGGTTCGGTTCGTGCGGCGGTTGATCGCGGAACGGCGGATCGCGTTCCACAAGGTCGGGGTTCATGTTCGGTTGTCGGTGGCGGATCTCGAAGCGTTCGTGCAGGCAGGTCGGGTCGAGCCGGTCGAGGTGCGGTGGTCCGGCGGGAGGGCTGCTTGATGGCGAGTAGCAAGGGACGCCGGAGGTTCGGGAAGGTCCGGAAGCTGCCTTCGGGCCGCTGGCAGGCATCGTTCATCGCGCCGAACGGAAAGCGGCAGTACGCGCCGAACACGTTCCGGACGAAGACCGATGCTGATCGCTGGCTCGTCGGGGTCGAGGCGGACATCAGCCGCGGGGCTTGGCTGGATGACAAGCTCGGCCGGGAAACGTTCGGCAACTACGCCGATGCCTACCTTCGGGACAACCCGGACGTGGGTGACCGCTGGGAGGAGACGTGTCGGCGGAACATGCGCCTGCACATGACGGAGCTGCTTGATCTGCCGCTGATCGCGATCACCCCGCCGGTCGTGCGGAGCTGGTACGGCAAGGCGCTGGCGGGGACGGGAGGGAAGACCTCCATCGCTCAGTCGTACCGCTTCCTGCGAGCCGTGATGAACCAGGCGAAGCGGGACGGGGCGATCCAGGTCAACCCGTGCCAGATCCCGGGCGCTGGGTCCGACAAGGCCAAGGAACGGGGGATCGCGACACCGGGTCAGGTGGCCGAGCTGGTCGAGGCGATCACTCCTCGATACCGGGCGGCCGTCCTGCTCGCTGCCTGGTGCGGGCTGCGGCGCGGGGAGGTGTGCGGGCTCCGGACCGAGGATGTGGACCTGATCGCCGGTGTGATCACGGTGCGCAAGAACAGGGTGGAGCTGCTGGAGAGCCCGAAGAAGTACGACAAGGACCCCAAGACGGATGCCGGGCGGCGGGAGATCGCGTTTCCTCCGCATCTCAAGCCCTACCTGGTCGAGCACATGACCAAGTGGGCGGGGGCGGAGCGGTTCTTCGTCGGCCGCGATGGTCAGCCGATGCGGGGCAACGCGGTCTACCAGGCGTTCGTCCGTGCCCGGAAGCGCGTCGGTGTGGACGTGTCCTTCCACGACCTGCGCCACACCGGACAGACGCTTGCCGCGAGCACTGGCGCGACGCTGGCAGACCTCAAGAAGCGCCTCGGGCACTCGTCGGCAGCGGCGGCGCTCCGGTATCTCCACGCGGTCGAGGGGAGGGACAAGGAACTGGCCGGGGAGCTGAGCAAGTTGGCCGAACGGGGCGACGCGATCAAGCTTCCGAAGACCATCATCGTGAAGCACTGATTGGGGCACGCGGGGTGCACGAACCGGCCGTGCACCCCGCCTGACCAGCGAAAACATCTGCGCCTGAAAAGCGGAAGGTCGCCGGTTCGACCCCGGCCCTGGCCACCCTTCACGAAGCCGCTCTGATCCAGGTCAGGGCGGTTTTTTCGTGTTCGCGCCCGAGCACTGCGCCAAAAGCACCAGCCCCCGGGATAGCCTCTGATCATGAGCGGCGGCGGTGAGTCCTCGGAGTTGCGCATCGTCGTAGATGACTTGTCGGGGGCGCGGATCGCCGCGTTCCTCGGCGAGCACGTGCGGCAGATGCGGTCGCTCACGCCGTTGGAGAGCGTGCACGCCCTCGACCTCGACGGGCTCCGCAAACCGGAGGTCACCTTCTGGTCGGCGATGGACGGCGAGCACGTCGTGGGCTGCGGTGCGATCAAGCGGCTCGACCCGGAGCACGCCGAGCTCAAGTCCATGCGCACCGACGCCCGGCGCAAGCGGAGCGGGATCGCCTCCCTGCTGCTGGAACACATCATCGCCGAGGCGCGGCGCAGGGGGTTCTCCCGGCTGAGCCTGGAAACCGGTTCCGGCGAGTTCTTCCTGCCCGCCAGGAGGCTCTACGAGAAGTTCGGCTTCGCCTACTGCGAACCCTTCGCCGACTACCGGCCCGACCCCAACAGCGTCTTCATGACGAGAACGCTCCGCTGATGTGACCTGGTGGCCGCATTGGTGGGAGCACCGTCAGCGGAGCGAGACCCCGCCTACCGGCGCGAACGGAGGTGGCGGAGGCGCGGCGAGGCCTTCGATTCCGGCGGCGAAATCAAGCTCCGGTGCCGCCTGCGGTGGCCGGACGGCGGAATTCCCCGGTGGCGACGTGGGACGCTTCGGCTGTCACAGGGGCGGGCACGGTGGTCACCGCGCTTCCGCCCGGGACGTGTGGTGGACCTTGACCGCCGGTCGGCCGTCCCATGAACCACCCGCGAACCTCGTACCGCACGGACGTCGTGCTCTTTCCTGGCCACCGGAAGCCGCGGAACGGGCTACTGTGGTGGGCTTCTGACCGTGCGATCGCCGTCCTGGGGAAGGGAATCCACGATGCCGCTCGATGACGAGCAGTTGGCCGCGAAGCTGGTCCGCGGGCTGGTGCCCGGGAAGATCACCCTCGCGGAGTACGACCCGGCGTGGCCGGAGCGGTACGAGCGGCGCGCCGCCGAACTGCGGGACGTGCTGGGCGATCGGCTCCGGCTGGTCGAACACATCGGGTCCACGTCGGTGCCGGGGCTCGCCGCGAAGCCGATCATCGACATCGTCGCCGGGATCGACGACCCGGACGACGAGCAGGCCTACCTGCCCGATCTCGAAGCGGTGGGGTACGACGTGCGGGTGCGGGAGCCCGGGCACCGCTGCCTGCGGGCCGGGGACCCGGACGAGCCGGTGAACCTGCACTGCTACGCGCCGCAGGACGTGGAAGTGCGGCGGTACCTCGTCTTCCGCGACCGGCTGCGCGCGAGCGTCGCCGACCGCGAGTTGTACGAGGCCACGAAGCGGGAGCTGGCCCAGCGTGAGTGGCGGGACGTGAACTACTACGCCGAGGCGAAACGGCCGGTGATCTTGGAGATCCCCGGCCGCGGCGGGTGGCAGGAGTAGGGCCCGCACAGAGGGACCCCCGGCCGGGAAAGCCGGGGGTCCACAAGCGACAGTCAGTCCCGCAGCAGCTCGTTGAAGAACGTGCGGTACCGCCGCAAGGCCAGCCGCAGGTCCTCCGTGGCGACCTGTTCTCCTTGCTGCCACTGGGTTTCCAGCTCACGCTTGTGCTCGGCGAACGTCGACGCCAGTGCCTGCATCACCTCGGCGACCAGCTGGTCCGCCTCCTGCACCGTCTCCTGTGGATCGTCCACGAACGCGGTCTGCAGCGACTGCCACCGGCCGCGGAAGCGCTCGACCTCCTCCTCGCTGAACAGCTGCACGCGGTCGTCCTCGCCGGGACGCGAAGCCTCCGCGGGCCGTTCCTCCTCCGCGGGCCGCGAAGCGACCAGGTCCTCCGTGCTCAGGCGTTCCTCCGTCGTCATCGAGCTTCCCCTTCCGTGCGCGTGACGTGTTCCGGCGTGCCCAGCAGATCGGCGAAAACCGTGCGGTAGTGCACCATCGCGCGCCGCAGGTCCTCCGTGTCCGCACCGTCCTGCTCGTGCCCGTGCAACGTCTCCCGTGCCGTGCGGTAGTGCTCCAGCGTCCGCGCGTGCTCCACGGACAGGTCGCGCACCTGCTGCTCGTGCCCGCCGTCCGTCGGGTAACCGCGGTCGGTCATCACCTGCGTCAGCAGCCGGTCCGCCTCGGCGATCGCCTCGCCGGGCTCGTCGACGAACCGCTCCTGGATCGCCGACCACTGCTGCCGGTACTGCTCCCTCGCCTCGTCGGGAAGCGGCCTGATGTCGAGCTGCTCGTGCCGCCGCTCCCGCTCCGCCAGCTCGCGTTCGGCCGCACGACGGCTCGAACTGTCCTGCACCGTCCGGTCGTACTCCGGCCCGAACCGCTCACGCAGGTGCCGCCGCCGCTGCGACCGCACCAGTACCGCGACCAGACCGAGCACCACGACGACGGCGACCACGATGATGACGATCATCGTTGGGGACATCGCAAATCTCCTCTGTGGCTGCGAAACATCGGTCCCCCCGAACCCTCGTCGGGTGCGCGCGGCCGTCGTCCGGGAAACCCGGTCGCGACGGTGAATCGATGCAGTAAGCGCTTTCCGGACGACGTGGTTGCGCTGATCGGCCGATCAGGAAACCCAGTGGACACCCAGCCCCGTGCGGCCGCGAGCGAGGTGCGGCCGGAGCACGAGGTCCTCGTCGTAGTCGCCGCCGTTCTGCGTGCGGAACGGCAGCGGCTCCGCGGTTCCGAGTGTCTCCAACCGCGACCGCAGCTCCTTCGCCGTGCACTCCACGTCATCGAGGCAGTCCGCGGCGTACACGACGAACGGTGGCAGCGGCGCCATGCCCGTGTACCAGAACGTGCCGTGCAGCAACGGGAACAGCAGCTCCGTCAGGTCGCCGTGCACCCCGCGCGGGCCGAGCGCGGAGGCGCGGGCACCGATGGTGGCCACCGCGAGCGCTCGTTTGCCCGCGAGCTTCCCCTCGCCGTACCGCAGCGCGACGCCGTCTTCACGCGTGATGCCGTAGCCGAAGCCCTTCACGAACACGCGGTCGAACCAGCCCTTCAGGATCGCCGGCAGCCCGTACCACCACACCGGGAACTGCACGACGAGCGCGTCCGCCCACTCGACCTTCTCCTGCTCGGCCAGGATGTCGTCGCTCAGCCGTCCCGATTCGTACGCCTCGGCCGACGCGTCGGCGACGTGCAGCCGCTCCGCCGGGTCGTGGCCGTAGTCCTCGGGACCCACCACGGGGTTCCAGCCCATCGCGTACAGGTCGGACAGCCGGTATTCGTGGCCGAGCTCGGTGAGCGCACGTAGTCCCTCCTCGCGCAGCGAACCGTTGAGCGAGCGGGGTTCGGGGTGAGCGGAGATCCACAAGACGTTCATGGTCCCGATCGTGCGGCCGCCGGGAGTTCACGACGAGTGGCCCGAAGGCCAGGATGTGGAAGGATCGGGCCATGCACCGGATCGCCGTACTCGTGCGGACCGGCGTGCTGCCGATCGAGCTGGGCATCGTGCACCGGCTGTTCGGGCAGGCCCGCTCGGCCGACGGGAAGCCGCTGTACGACGTCGTCACCTGCGCGCTGACCTCTGGCCAGGTCCGCACCGACGCCGACTTCACGATCACCGTCGAACGCGGGCCGGACGCGCTGGCGGAGGCGGACACCGTCGTCGTGCTGTCGTCCGACGAGGACTACGAGCCCCAGCGGGGCGGCCGGCTGCGTGGTCCCATGGCCGATGCGTTCGCGCTCATCCGGCCCGGCACCCGCATCGCGTCGATCTGCACGGGCGCCTTCGTGCTCGCGGCGGCCGGGTTGCTCGACGGGAAGCGCGCGACGACGCACTGGCACTCGGCGCCCGACCTCGCCGCGTTGTACCCGGCCGTCCAGGTCGAGGAGAACGTGCTCTACACCGACTCCGGCGACGTGCTGACCTCCGCCGGGGTCGCCGCCGGGATCGATCTGTGCCTGCACCTCATCCGCCGTGACCACGGCGTGGCGGTCGCGAACGAGGTCGCCCGCGGCACCGTCGTCGCGCCGCACCGCGACGGGGGCCAGGCGCAGTTCATCGCGCGCCCGGTGCCCGAGCCGCGGTCGCCCTCGACCCGCAACGCCAGGGCGTGGGCGTTGCGGCACCTCGACCGGCCGCTGACCCTGCGCGAACTCGCCGCGCAGGACTCGATGAGTGTGCGCACCTTCACCCGGCGCTTCCGGCAGGAGGTCGGCATCTCGCCGTTGCAGTGGCTCACGCAGCAGCGCGTCGAGCGGGCGCGGCGGCTGCTGGAGGAGACGGACCTGCCGGTGGACCGCGTCGCCGCCGAGTCCGGGTTCGGCACGGCCGCGTCGCTGCGCCAGCACCTGCAGGCGGCGCTGGGCGTGTCCCCTAGCGCCTACCGCGCGACGTTCCGGGGTGATGCGTCACTCGTCGGCTGAAGTCGGCAGTGGACAAAAATGTGAAAGCGCTTTCAGAGAACGAAGATCCTTGGCGCTCAAGGGAACTCGGAACGATCGTAGCGCGCGGGGTTACCGATCTTCCCGGCGCGCGGCCCCCTTCGAGTTGCGTGGTACCGATAAAGTGTCCGAATGGCTGGCGGGAAGCGGCGCACCCAGGCGGAGCGGCGAGCGGCCACCCGGACGGCGTTGCTGGCGGCGACCGTCGAGTGCCTGGTCGAGTACGGCTACGCCAACGTGACGGCGGCGCAGATCGCCGAGCGCGCCGGGGTGACCCGGGGCGCGCAGGCGCACTACTTCGCCACGAAGGCCGACCTCGTGGTGGCCGGGCTGGAGTACGCCACCGGCACCATCCTCGACCAGCTCCGCGGTGACCCGCCGCACCGGCCGACCGAGGCGGAAACCGTGATGGCGCTGGTGGACCGGCTGTGGGCGCTGCACGACAGCCCGTCGTTCACGGCGCTCACCGAGCTGTGGCTCGCCGGCCGCACGGATGCCGAGCTGCGCCGCCACGTCGCCCGGTACAACCGCAGGCTCACCGCGGGACTGGGCGAAACGCTCAACGAGGTCGTGCCCGACTTCCTCGGCAGGCCGCGGGGCACCGCGGTGCTCCTCACCGCACTCGCGGCGATCCGCGGTGTGCTGCTGACGGGTTTCGTGTCGAGCGAGCGGACGACGGGAACTTTGTGGACGGTCACGCGGGGCGAGCTGGAGCAGCTCGTCCTCGACGCGATCGGCGGGTCCTGACCCTCCGCAGTGGACAGAACATACGTGCGTGCCGGTATATTTCACGGGGTTTCGCGTGACCGGCGCGCGCAGGGGGCGCTCCGGTCACGCGGACGTCAGTCCCAGAGTTCCGCCGCGGGCGCGGGCCTGCCGAGGAGGTAGCCCTGCGCCTGGTCGCAGTCCAGCTCACGGAGGAGTTCGAGCTGGCGCTCGTTCTCGACACCCTCGGCGACCACAGTCAGCTTCACCGCGTGCGCCATCGCGATGATGCTCTTCACGATCACCTCGGCGTCGTCGGACTCGCCGAGCCGCGTGACGAACGAGCGGTCGATCTTCAGAGTGTCCAAAGTGAGCCGTTGCAGCTGGGCGAGCGAGGAGTAGCCGGTGCCGAAGTCGTCGATGGCCAGCCGGACGCCGAGTTCCCGCAGCGCGGTCAGGGTTTCCCCGGCCAGCACCGAATCCCGCATCAGCGCGCTTTCGGTGATCTCCAGGCACAGCGCCTTCGCGGGCAGGCCGGTGCTCTCCAGCGCGGCCTCGACCTCCGGCACGAGACCGGGGTCGTCGAGCTGCCGGGTGGACAGGTTGATCTTCAGGTCGACGTCGACCCCGCTCGCCCGCCGGGCCGCCAGCTCCCGCGTCGTCATGCGCAGCACGTGGGAGCCCAGCTGCCTGATGAGGTCGCTCTCCTCGGCGAGCGGGATGAACTCCGTCGGCGGCACCGCGCCGTGCACGGGGTGCGTCCACCGCAGCAGGCCCTCGACGGCCACCGTCTGCCCGCTGCGCAGGTCCACCACGGGCTGGTAGGCCGCCCACAACTTGCCGAGCCGGACCGCGTCCCGCAGGTCCTGCTCCAGCCGCAGCCGCCGCTGCATCCGGCGGCGCAGCTCGACGTCGAAGAACTCGTACCGGCCGCGCCCCAGCGTTTTCGCCTGGTACATGGCCACATCCGCGTCCCGCAGCAGCTCGTCGGCCGCACGCGGGTCGCCGCACGCCGCGAGCACGATGCCGATGCTCGCGTCCACATGCAACTTCCGGCCGTCGACGGAAATGGGCCTGCTGAGGGAGTCCCGCAGGTGCTCGGTCAGCGCCCGCACCTCGGGTTCGGTGCGCACCTCCGACGCGATCACCACGAACTCGTCGCCGCCGAGCCTGCCGACGACGTCGTCGCGCCGCACCGTGCGCCGCAGCCGCTCCCCGGCGATCCGGAGCACGCGGTCACCGACCGAGTGGCCCAGCGAGTCGTTGATGACCTTGAACTTGTCGAGGTCGATGAACAGCACCGCCGTCGACGTGCGCTGCGGCCCGTGCAGCCGCGCGCTCAGCTCGTCCAGCACCAGCGTCCGGTTGGCGAGCCCGGTCAGCGGGTCGTGCGTCGCGTCGTGCTCCAGGCGCTCGCCGATGGCGCGGCGCTCGGTGATGTCGGTGAACGAGAGCACGAACGCGCTGAGCTCGGTGTCCTCGGGGTTCATCGCGCGGCACGACGCCGAAAGCCACACGTTGCGCCCGTCGCGGCGCAGCACCCGCATCACCCGGCCCTGCTGCGCGATCCCGGTGCGCCGCACCTGGGCCGACGGGTACTCGCTGGGCGCCATCCGCTTGCCGGACTCGTCGTAGATCGGCCATTCGTGCGGGGACGACCCGACCATGGCGGCCTCGGGCACGCCGAGGATCCGTTCCGCGGCCGGGTTGGCCGACAGCACCTTGCCCTCGGAGCTGATCACCAGCACGCCTTCGTCGAGCGCCGCGACGACCGTGCTGTACTGCCGCTCGGCGCGGCGGCGCGCGGTCTCGTCGGCGCACACCAGCACGAAACCGTCGTCCATCTCCGCGGCCGAGACCCGGATCGTGAGCGCGGCGCCGTCCAGCGCGCGGTGGGTCTGCTGGCTGACCCCGCCGCCGCGGAGCACCGCCGCGGGGTCCAGCTGCGCGCCGACCAGCTCGCTCACCCGGCGGCCCAGCGCTTCGGCCGCCGACAGCCCGTATATCGCCTCCGCGGCGGGGTTCCAGCTGGTCACCCGGCCCTTGGCGTCGGTGGCGATGATCGCGTCGCTGACGTGCTCCACGAGCGCCGCCTGGTACCGCAGCGCGGCCTCGGCGGCCTTCTGCGCGCTCACGTCGCGCATGATCACCTGGAACGCCGGCCGCCCCATCCACGTGGTGCGGACCGAGACGACCTCCATCGGGAACCGGATGCCGTCGGTGCGGACGAAGAACGCCTCGGACGGCTCGGACGTCGCCCCCGGCTCGGTCAGGTGGGCCAGCCTGGCGGCCATCTCCGGCACGGACTCGGCGGCGACGAAGTCGGTCAGCGGCCTGCCCACCAGTTCGGCGGGTGAGTCCAGCCCGGCGAACCGGGCCGCGGCGGGGTTGGCGTAGGTGACGTGGCCGTTCTGGTGCACGGCGATCGCGTCCGGGCTCAGCTCGATGAGCAGGCGGTAGCGGTCGGCGAGGTCGGCCAGCTCCCGCCGGTCCTCGTGGCGGTCGGTCACGTTGTTGGCGATGCCGAGCAGGTGCCCGTCGAAGTTGCGGGCCCGGAACCGGATCCACAGCAGCTCACCGGCCGGTGTCTGGTACGGCTGCTCGAGTTCGAGGTCCTGCCAGGCCTCGGTGGTGCGGGCGGCGACGACGATCGGCTGCACCAGCTCGGCCAGCCGGGAGCGGATCTTCGCCTCGTCGGCGCCGGGGACGCCGAGCAGGTCGTCGAGGCCCGGCCGCCAGGACAACCGGTCGGTCGCCAGGTCCAGCGACCAGAGGACGGCGCGGTCCGCGGACAGGGCCAGGTCGATCAGCTGTTCGTGATCGACGGACAAAGCCGTGCCCTTCCGGTCGTTGGCGTTTGCCTCCATTGTCCGTCCGATCCGCCGATGACTCCGTGGCTTGTGCTTACTCCGTCCGGAGTAGGCCGATGGGTCGAAAGCACCCTTCCTCCCGATACCAGCTTGCCACGGAAAAAGCACGAAGCCGCTGGTCGTTGGCACTGGGGATTCGTTCGGTTCCGAACGGATCGTAGAGGCAACGAGCAAGGAGGGGCGAGTGCAATGGACTCGCGAGGAATAGGAATCTGCGGCATCGGCACGGTGACCGGCTACGGCTGGGGACGTGAAGTGTTCTGGGACGGCCTCACGGAGGGTAAGCACGCGGCCACCCTGGAGGGTGGCTACGGGCTGAACCACGACGAGACCGCGTGGGTCGCGAAGGTCGCGGACGGCGGTGACCCCGCGGACGGCGCGAGCCGGTTCGCGCGGGCCATGCGCGCCGCCGCGCGGGAGGCGATCACCGATGCGGGTGACCGGGGCTGGCGGCCCGGCAAGCGCGTCGGCCTGCTGCACGCCGTGGTGCTGGGGGAAGTGGATCTCTGGCGCGAGTTCTACCTGACCCGCAATGCCGACCTGAAGCCGCGCGAGTACCTCGCGCTGATGCCGTCGACACCGATGTCGACGTTCATGCAGGAGCACGGTTTCCACGGTCCCGCGATGAACGTCTCGGCGATGTGCGCCTCCGGCAACGCCGGGATGCTCACGGCCAAGGCGTGGCTGGACGCCGGGATCGTCGACGACGTCGTGTTCGTCGCGACGGACCTCTCGGCGACTCCGGAGAACGTCCTGCATTTCACCCGATTGGGGGTGGCCGTCGTGGACACCGACCCGTTGGACGCGTGCCGTCCGTTCCAGGAGGGCAGCCGGGGCTTCCCGGCCGGTGAGGCCGCGGTCGCCTTCGTGCTGTCCAACCACGCGGAGCGGCCGTACGCGCTGGCGCTCGGCGGGGCGATGTCGCACGACGCCCACCACGTGACGTCGGTGGATCCGGGGCTGGAGCAGGTGCGGGGCTGCTTCCGGGACGCCCTGGCCAACGCGGGGGTGCCCGCCTCGGCCGTCCGCTACCTCAACGCGCACGGCCCCGGCACGGCCCAGTGCGACCGCGCGGAGGCCGCGATGCTGGAGGAGTTCTTCGGTCCGGACACCGGGCTCTACTCCGTCAAACCGCTGGTCGGGCACTGCCAGGGCGCGGCTTCGGCGGTCGAGATGGCGGTCGCGGCGCTCGGCTACGACCGCGGGTACATCCCGGCGCCGCCGATCGTCGCGCCGGGGCACCCGCAGCTGCTCAACGGCCGGACCCCGGTCCAGGACGGCCTGACCGTGAAGTCCTCCCTCGGCATGGGCGGGCACAACTCGGTCGTCGTCCTTGCGCCGCCCGCGTGAGCGGGGCCGTGAAGGGTGCCCGCCGAGGGCGCCCTTCACGGCGTCCTGGTGCGGCTGGGGGGGAATCATGGTGCCCGGCACGTCAGCGAGAGGGGACCAGGTGACGACCGGGATCAAGGAGTGGCTGCTGGAGGGCGAGCACAAACGCGCCAGCCAGCTGTCCGGCGACGGGCGGGAACAGGCCCGCGAGCGCGACCACCCGTGGTGGAAGGTGATGTGCCTCACCGGCGTGGACTACTTCTCCACGCTGGGCTACCAGCCGGGCATCGCCGCCGTCGCGGCCGGCGTGCTCTCGCCGCTGGCGACCATCGTGCTCGTCGTGCTGACGCTCGCGGGCGCGCTGCCGATCTACCGCAGGGTGGCGGCCGAAAGCCCGCACGGGCAGGGCTCGCTCGCGATGCTCGCGAAGCTGCTGTCCCGCTGGAAGGGCAAGCTGCTGGTGCTGGCGCTGCTCGGGTTCGCCGCGACCGACTTCGTCATCACGATCACCCTCTCCGCCGCCGACGCTGCCGAGCACGCGGTGGAGAACCCCTTCGTGCCGGGCTTCCTGCACGGCCAGAACATGCTGCTCACGCTCGTGCTCATCGCGTTGCTGGGGCTGGTGTTCCTGCGGGGCTTCGCCGAGGCCATCGGGGTCGCGGTCGTGCTCGTCGGGCTCTACCTCGCGCTGAACCTGGTCGTCGTGGTGGACGCGCTGGTCCACGTGTTCCGCAGCCCGCACGTGATCGTGGACTGGAAGAACCTGCTGGTCACCCAGCACGGCAGCGTGTGGGCGATGGTCGGCGTCTCACTGGTCGTGTTCCCGAAGCTGGCGCTCGGCCTGTCCGGGTTCGAGACCGGCGTGTCGGTGATGCCGCTCGTGCGGGGCGGCGGGAGCGACCCGCTGCGGGGGCGCATCGGAAACACCCGCAAGCTGCTCACCACCGCCGCACTGGTCATGAGCTGCTTCCTGATCACCAGCAGCTTCGCCACCACCGTGCTGATCCCGCAGGCGGAGTTCGAAGAGGGAGGCAGCGCGAGCGGCCGGGCGCTGGCGTACCTGGCGCACGGCTACCTCGGCAACGCCTTCGGCACCGTCTACGACGTCAGCACCATCGCGATCCTGTGGTTCGCCGGCGCGTCGGCGATGGCGGGCCTGCTCAACCTCGTCCCCCGCTACCTGCCGCGGTACGGGATGGCGCCGAGCTGGGCCGCGGCGACGCGGCCGCTGGTGATCGTGATCTCGGTGATCGCGTTCGTCATCACGTGGATCTTCGACGCGAGCGTCGACGCGCAGGGCGGCGCGTATGCGACCGGTGTGCTGGTGCTGATCTCGTCGGCGGCGCTCGCCGTGACGCTGTCGGCGTGGCAGCGCGGACGGCGCGGGGCCTTCGCCGCGTACGCCGTGATCACGGTGGTCTTCGTGTATACAACGTGTGCGAACATCGTGGAACGGCCGGACGGCGTGAAGATCGCCGCGTTCTTCATCGCCGCGATCATCCTGACCTCGCTGGTTTCCCGCGCGACGCGCTCGCTGGAGCTGCGGGTGGAGCGCGTGGAACTCGACGCGGCCGCCCGCCGCATCGTCGACAAGGCCGTGCGGGGCGGGCACATCCGCCTCATCGCCAACGAACCGGACGCGCGTGACGAGGCCGAGTACCGCGACAAGCTGCGTGAGGCCGAGGAGAACCTGCACATCCCCCACGACTGCGTGCCGATTTTCCTGGAGGTCACGATCTCCGACGCCTCGGACTTCCAGTCGACCCTCCACGTGCGCGGCGAGAAGCGGCAGGACTTCCGGATCCTGCGCGTGAAGAGCCCGTCGATCGCCAACGCCATCGCCGCGATCCTGCTGCACTTGCGCGACGAGACCGGCATCCGGCCGCACATCTACTTCAGCTGGACCGAGGGCAACCCGTTCAAGTTCCTCGTGCGGTACCTGTTCTCCGGTGACGGCGACGTGCCGCCCGTCACCCGCGAGGTGCTGCGGCGCGCCGAGCCCGATCCCGCGCGGCGGCCGCTCGTGCACGTCGGCTGAGGGTTGCCTCGGCACCGGCCGAGGAAGAGGATCGGGGGCATGACTCCGCGCACAACACCGCCGTTCCGCGCCGACCACGTCGGCAGCCTGCTGCGTCCCGCCGAACTGCACCAAGCCCGCGAGGACTTCGCGAAGGGGACCATCGGCGCCGACGAGCTGCGTGCCGTCGAGGACGAGGCCATCCGCGGTGCCGTCGAGCTGCAGCGTTCCGCCGGGCTCCAGTCGGCCACCGACGGGGAGTTCCGCCGCGCCTCGTGGCACATGGACTTCATCTACCAGCTGCGCGGCATCGGCAAGAGCGACGAGAAGCTGCACGTCAAGTTCCACAACGCCGCCGGGGACATCGAGTTCAGCCCGGCCGGGCTGAGGGTGCACGACAAGGTGGACGTCGACGGCGTCATCTTCGGGCAGCACTTCGAGTACCTGAAGTCCATTGTGGACGCCCGGATCACGCCGAAGCAGACCATCCCGTCGCCGAGCATGGTGTACTACCGCGGCGGCCGGGCCGCGGTGAGCGAGTCGGTGTACCCGGACCTCGAAGAGTTCTACGACGACCTCGCCAAGGCGTACGCGAAGGAGATCGCCGGACTGGCCTCGCTGGGCTGCACGTACCTCCAGCTCGACGACACCAGCCTGGCCTACCTCAACGACCCCGAGCAGCGCGCGCTCGTCGCGCGGATGGGCGGGGACCCGGACAAGCAGCACGTGCGCAACATCAGGACGATGAACGCCGCGCTGGCCGACCGGCCCGCCGGGCTCACCGTCACGACCCACCTGTGCCGCGGGAACTTCCGGTCCTCGTGGGTCGCGCAGGGCGGGTACGACTTCGTGGCGGACGCGTTGTTCAACGAGCTGAACGTCGACGGCTACTTCCTGGAGTTCGACGACGAGCGCTCCGGCGGGTTCGAGCCGCTGCGGTTCGTGCCGAAGGGCAAGTACGTCGTGCTCGGGCTCGTCACGACGAAGCGGGGCGAGCTGGAGAGCGTGGACTCGCTGCGGCGCCGCATCGACGAAGCAGCGAAGTACGTGGACCTCGACCAGCTGTGCCTGTCGCCGCAGTGCGGGTTCTCCTCCACGGAGGAGGGCAACGACCTGACGCAGGACCAGCAGAAGGCCAAGCTGGAGCGCATCGTGGAGACCGCGGCGCAGGTCTGGGGTTAGCCTTTTCCGATGCGGCACACCTCGGCGCAGACGCCTTCCGTCGTCGACCGGGTGCTGGCCGTCCTCGGCGCGTTCACCCCGGAACGGCCGGCCCTCACGCTGTCCGACCTCAGCCGCCGGGCCGGCCTGCCGCTGTCCACGACCCACCGGATCGTCGGCGAGCTGGCCCGGCGCGGTGCGCTGGAGCGGCAGGAGGACGGGCGGTACCGGGTCGGGTTGTGGCTGTGGGAGGTCGCCTCGCTCTCGCCCCGCGGGATGGGGCTGCGCGAGGCGGCCATGCCGTTCCTGGAGGACCTGTACGAGGCCACGCACGAGAACGTGCAGCTGGCCGTGCTCGACGCGCCCGAGGTGGTCTACGTCGAGCGCATCTCGGGCCGCAACGCGGTGAGCGTCGTGTCGCGCGTCGGCGGGCGGCTCGCCGCGCACGCGACGGGAGTCGGGCTGGTACTGCTCGCCCACGCGCCCGCCGAGGTGCAGGAACAGGTACTGGCGGGGCCGCTCAAGGCGTACACGCCGAAGACGATCTGCGCGCCGGAGGAGCTGCGGCGCGTGCTGGCCGACGTGCGGCGTGACGGGTTCGTGATCAGCGACCGGCAGGTGGAGATGGTGTCGCTGTCGGTCGCCGCCCCCGTGTACGGCCCGGACGACGACGTCGTGGCCGCCATCTCGATCGTCGTGCCGGCGCGTGGCGCCGATCCGCGCACGCTCGTGCCGGCCGTCCGTGCGGCGGCGCGCGGCATCTCGCGCACCCTCGGCGCGCCACGGGCGCTCCGGCAGCCGGTCTTCTAGCCAGTGGAAGGGTGTGTGTGCTCACGCCCCTGAGCACCGCATGCTGAGGGCCTGACGACGAGGTTTGGAGGTTTTCAGGTGGCTCGCACTCAGGTCGGCATCATCGGCGCGGGGCCCGCGGGGCTGTTGCTGTCCTACCTGCTGCACGCCGAGGGCATCGACGCGGTCGTGCTGGAGGCGCGCAGCCGGGAGTACGTGGAGAAGCGGGTGCGGGCGGGGGTGTGCGAGCACCCGACGGTCGAGCTGCTGCGCGAGATCGGCGTCGGCACCCGGATGGACGCGGAAGGTCTGCCGCACCACGGGTTTTCGCTGCGTTTCGACCGCGAGGACCACCGGATCGCGCTGTCGGAGCTGACCGGGAAGACGATCACCGTCTACGGGCAGCAGGAGATCGTGAAGGACCTGATCGCCGCGCACGAGGCGAAGGGGTACCCGGTGGAGTTCGAAGTGTCCGATGTGGAGCTTCACGAGCTTTCGGGCGACCAGCCGTTCGTGACCTACCGCGACGCGGACGGGGTTTCGCGGCGGTTGGACTGCGACGTGATCGCGGGCTGCGACGGTTTCCACGGCGTGAGCCGCCCGGCGATCCCGGCCGACCGCGTGCGCTTCTTCAACCGCGAGTACCCGTTCGCGTGGCTCGGGGTGCTGGCGCAGACGCCGCCGTCGCACGAGGAGCTGATCTACACGCACCACGAGCGCGGCTTCGCGCTGCACAGCATGCGGTCCCCGGAGATCACGCGGCTGTACCTGCAGGTCCCGTTCGACGAGAAGATCGAGGAGTGGTCGGACGACCGGATCTGGTCGGAGCTGTCGCTGCGGCTGGAGGTCGACGGCGAGTTCTCGTTGCGTGAAGGGCCGATCCTGGACAAGGGCATCACGCCGATGCGCAGCTTCGTGACGGAGCCCATGCAGTACGGCCGCCTGTTCCTCGCGGGCGACGCGGCGCACATCGTCCCGCCGACCGGGGCGAAGGGCATGAACCTGGCGATCGCGGATGTCCGGGTGCTGTCGCGGGCGCTGGTGGAGTTGTTGCAGCACAAGCGTTCCGAGCTGGCTGAGTCCTATTCGGACACCTGCCTGCGGCGCGTGTGGCGTGCCGAGCACTTCTCGTGGTACATGACGTCGATGCTCCACGTGGACCCCTCCTCGGACGACTTCCAGCGCCGGCTGCAGCTGTCGCAGCTGCGGTACACGGCGTCGTCCACCGCGGCGGCGACCAGCCTGGCGGAGAACTACGTGGGCCTGCCGTTCGAATAAGGCTCGTCAACCCAAGGTTGACGGCCGAGCTGTCGTCAACCTAGAGTTGACGGCATGAGCAGCCCAGTCCGTCTCGATGACCTCATCGACTCCGTCAAGAACCAGCACCCCGGGGCCGACGCCCTGCAGCAGCTGTCCGACGCCGTCCTCCTCGCCGAGCAGGTCGGCGAAGTGGCCGACCACCTCATCGGCCACTTCGTCGACCAGGCGCGGAGGTCCGGCGCCTCCTGGGCCGAGATCGGCACCAGCATGGGCGTCACGAAGCAGGCGGCCCAGAAACGCTTCGTTCCCAAGGAGTTCACGGCCGCCAGCGCGGAAAGCCAGTTCAGCCGCTTCACCGAGCGCGCCCGCCGCGCCGTCGTGAACGCCGAAAAGGCCGCCCGCGGCGTCGGCAACGAGGAGATCAGCCCGCTGCACCTCCTGCTCGGCGTGATCGGCGAGCGGGAGGGCCTCGCGGCCAAGGCGGTCGAAACGCTGGGCGTGCGGCCGGCCGACATCGGCGAGCGGGTCAACGCCCTCCTGCCACCGGGCGTCGACGACCTGCCGGTCCACATCCCGTTCAGCGGGGCCAGCCGCAAGGCCCTCGAACTCACCGTGCGCGAGGCCCTGCGCCTCGGGCACAACTACGTCGGCACCGAGCACATCCTGCTGGGACTGCTGGAACAGGGCGAAGGCCCCGCCTTCGACCTGCTCACCGAACTCGGCGTTATCAAGGACGCCGTCGACGGCGAAATCCGCGCGATGCTGCGCACGATGTTCCCCGGCCAGTGACGGGCGCCCCGCCAGGAGCGCCCGTCACGGGAACTCAGGCCGAGTGCTCGGCCCGCTCCTCGGTGGCCCACTCGGTGTGGAAGGAGCCCTCCCGGTCGACGCGGCGGTAGGTGTGCGCGCCGAAGAAGTCGCGCTGCCCCTGCACGAGCGCGGCCGGGAGCCGCTCCGCCCGCAGCGCGTCGTAGTACGCCAGCGCGGTCGAGAACCCGGGCGTCGGGATGCCCAGGCGCGTCGCGGTCGCCACGACCGAACGCCACGAGTCCTGCGCCTCCTCGACCGCCTTGCGGAAGTCCCCGGAGGTGAGCAGGGTCGGCAGGCCCGGCTCGGCGGTGTACGCCGCGGTCACGTCGTCGAGGAACTTCGCCCGGATGATGCAGCCGCCACGCCAGATCCTCGCCACCGCACCGAGGTCGATGTCCCAGCCGTACTCGGCGCCACCGGCCTGGATCTGGTTGAAGCCCTGCGCGTACGCGACGATCTTCGACGCGTACAGCGCCCGCTCCACGTCGTCGGCGAAGGTCTCCGCCGCCGCACCCGTCAACGGGGTCCGCGACGGCCCCGGCAGGCCGCGGCTCGCTGCACGCAGGCCGGCGCTGCCCGACAGCGAACGCGCGAACACCGCCTCGGCGATGCCGCTGATCGGCACCCCGAGGTCCAGACCGATCTGCACGGTCCAGCGCCCGGTGCCCTTCTGTTCGGCCTG
Source organism: Amycolatopsis dongchuanensis (assembly GCF_039542405.1). Taxonomy (NCBI): domain Bacteria; kingdom Bacillati; phylum Actinomycetota; class Actinomycetes; order Pseudonocardiales; family Pseudonocardiaceae; genus Amycolatopsis; species Amycolatopsis dongchuanensis. Next base: position 12,088 of record NZ_BAABIB010000061.1, on the reverse strand, counting down.
GTCGGCCACGACGTCCACGAACGGCTTGCCCGTCGCGGCGTCGGTGTGCGCCAGCACCTCCGCGGTGATCTCGATCAGGTACGAGTCCAGCCGCCCGGTGTTCCAGGTGCGGAACACGTCGGCGATCTGGGCCGGCTCGTGGCCGAGCGCGCCGCGCAGCAGGTCGAACGACTCCGCGATCAGCTGCATGTCGGCGTACTCGATGCCGTTGTGCACCATCTTCACGAAGTGCCCGGCGCCGTCGGGACCGATGTGCGTGCAGCAGGGCACACCGTCCACTTTGGCCGAAATGTCCTCGAACAGCGGTCCGAGCGACTCGTAGGACTGCTTCGAACCGCCGGGCATGATGCTCGGCCCGTGCAGCGCGCCCTCCTCGCCGCCGGACACGCCGGTGCCGACGAAGTGCAGCCCCTGCTTCCGCAGCGCGGCCTCGCGCCGGCGCGTGTCGGCGAAGTGCGCGTTGCCCGCGTCGACGATGACGTCGCCCTCCTCCAGCAGCGGGGCGAACTCGTCGATCACGGCGTCGGTCGGCGCACCGGCCTTCACCATGATCACGATCTGGCGCGGCCGTTCGAGCGCGTCGACGAACTCCTGCGCGGAGTAGGTGGGGATGAAGTCACCCTCGTCGCCGAACTGCTCGACCAGGTCCCGCGTGCGCTGCTCGGAACGGTTGTGCAGGGCGACGGTGTGGCCGTGACGCGCGAGGTTGCGGGCGAGGTTGCGGCCCATGACCGCCAGCCCGGTGACACCGATACTCGCCTTCTTGCTCATGGACGTCCTTCCGTCTTGGTCTACCCGAAACCCTAGCGCGGTTCCGGGTTCTGCCTGGTGAACGTGTGGGCGACTGGTCAAGCTCGAATTTCCCTGTCATGCTTGTCGGCTACGATCATCGGCGAGCAGTGGAAGGTCGAGGCCCTGGGGAAGTGAGCGATGGCTAGCACCGTCACGTCGCGGCGCAAGCAGCTCGGCAACGAGCTTCGCCACGCCCGCACGGCGGCGAAGATGACCCAGCAGCAGGTCGCCGATGTGCTCGGCTGCACGCAGGGCAAGGTCAACAAGATCGAGTCGGGCGCCGTGGGCGTCAAGCTCGGTGACGTGCGGACGATGCTGGACGCGTTCGGGATCAACGGCGAGGAGTCGGAGGCCCTGATGAACCTCGCGCGGGCGGCGGCGGGGCAGCGCGGGCACTGGTCCGGCTACCGCGCGGTGGTGCCGCACTGGTTCCGGACGTTCACCGACCTCGAACCCGCGGCCGTCGAGATCATGACGTGGCACGGCGAGCGCATCCCCGGCCCGCTGCAGTCCGAGCACTACATGCTCAAGCAGTTCACCGAGTTCGGCGCCACCGACGTCACGTCGCTCGTGCGCAACCGGCTCGACCGCAAGGCCGTCTTCGACCAGCCGCAGCCGCCGTACTACCGGTTCATCCTCAGCGAGGCCGCGTTGCGGCGGGCGCCGGGTGGCCGGGCGCCCGCGGTGATGCTGGACCAGATCGAGCACCTGCTGGAACTGGACCGCCGCCAGCGCGTGTACATCCACGTCCTGACGTTCGACGCCAGGCTGGCGGCCGTGCCGAACGACTTCACGATCATGCGCTTCGCCGACCGCACAAGGGATTTCGCCTACATCGAGCACTCGGCGGGCGGCATCTACCTCGACGACCAGAAGGACTTCCAGCTGTTCGTCGACAGCTGGGACAGGCTGCGCGGAGCGGCGCTGGAACGCCAGGAGACGCGCGAGTTCCTCAAGGACTTCGCCGACATGTACCGCCGCCAGATGGGCGACAGCATCTAACGCCCGGTCAGGCTCTCGACTTCTGCAGCGCGAATTCGAGGTGGTACCACCACGCGTGCCGGTGGTGGCGGGACGGCTCGACGACGGCCGTGCGGCGGCGGTCGTCGGTCACCGCGGGGCTGGCCGCTTCGTCGCAGGTGCGGTGGCGGTCGGCGGACGGGACATCACCGATTCGGACGGTCATACCGGGTACCCCTCCAGTTCCGGCCGGGTCCTGGCGCCGAGCACGAGGCAGCATTCGCACGGCATGCCGGCTCCGGGACGCAGCCATTCGATTTCGGGCAGCGGGAGCTCCGCCCCGCAGCAGGCGACGACCGAGCCGTGGAGAGCGGCGCCCGGCCGGATCCGGAACAGGTGGGCGGACCGGCTCGCCTCGCCGACCACGCCCCGCACGGGCCTGCCCACGAGCGTGAGCACCTCGGGCCAGTCCTCGCGCAGGTACCAGACGGCGGCGGCGTGCTCGTCAGCGCGGAGCCACTCGAGCATCCGGGCCAGGGCCTCCGCGGGGCCGGCGACGCACGCCGTCTCCTCGTGCCCGTTGACGCGGCCGACGACCATGAACGGGGCCGGGGCGGTCGCGGTGGCGGCTGGGAACACGAGAACCTCCCCCAGTCAGAAGACGGCGGCCAGGTGCGGCGTCGCGGTCACTTCCGGGCATACCCCGAACGATGGGATTAATCCTACTCCTGGAATAATCTTGGTGTCGAGCGGTCAACCCTTCGATCACTCGACTGGACCCGCCCGTGGTCCAGAAACACCAGGCGCGGTGGCCGTTCGCGCACTTCGACGGCAGCGCCGGACTTGCACGGAGGTAGGACCCATGGCGGAACACCCGCGACCGGTGGCTTACGACCCGCTCACGGCAGCGGCCCTGTTCGACGAGAGACACTGGGAGAAGTCCTTCGCCAGCGAGCCCAACGGCGGGAACTGCGTGGAGGTCAACCTGGGCAGCGCGGGCCTGGTCGGAGTGCGGGACACGAAGCTGCCGGAGAGCCCCGTGTTCGTGTTCGACGCGGGCGAGTGGGAGGCTTTCCTCACCGGGGTGAAGGCGGGTCAGTTCGACCTGGCCTGAACGCGATTATCCACTTTCGTGTGTTATTGACCACAGTGGACGTCCGCCTGGGGGAATCGCACGGGTGAACCAACGACGAGGCCGCCTTCCGCACCAGCGGGAGGCGGCCGTTCGTCGTAATGGGCTGGTTCAGTTGGTCGAACCGCCCTGACCGCCGGGGAAGCCGCCGGGGAACCCGCCCTGACCGCCGCCGGGGAAGCCGCCCTGCCGCCCGGTCCGGCCGCTCTGGTTCGCGTCGGTGACGGTGGTCGCCGTCGCCTCGTTCCCCGAGACCTTCGCCAGGACCAGCACCGACGAGCCGGTCGCCACGTTGTTCGCCTTCTGCGTGGACGAGTCGAGCGCGTAGGTCTGCGTGTAGCCGTCCTTGCTCTTGACCGTGATCGAGGTGGCGTCCAGCGCGGTCACGTCGCCGGTCTGCATCCGCTCGGTGACGTACGTGCCGTTCTCCGACACCGTGAAGTCGCCGTGCAGGGCCTCGGTGAGCAGCGACATGCCGCCACCCATCCCGCCGGCGCGGCCGTTGAACCCGCCCATGCCGCCGGGACCGCCGAAGCCCTGCTGCGCGCTGCCGCTGCTCTGCGTGCCGAGGTAGATCGCGACCCCGCCGATCGCGGCGATCACGACGGCGACGACCGCGGCGATCGCGGTCTTCCTGCCCGACCACTTCGGCGCGGGAGGCTGGGGGGCACCCCAGGCCGGCGGAGGAGCCTGCGGCGGGGTGGTCGTCGGCTCGGTAGTCATCGTGTCCTCTCCCGGTGTTCGCCCGTGGGCGCTGACGGGTCCCAGCGTCGGCATACAGCCTGTGTGGAGGCTGTGTACGACATGGGCACGCCCTGTGCACGCCTTGTTCACAGGAAACGCACAGCGCGTCCACAGGCACGCCTCACCAGCGGCGCGCACGATCAGGGTCATGACCAGCACGAACGCGGCCGCGTCCGGTTCCGGCAAGGCCGACCTGCACCGTCCCGACGGTTCGCCGGTGCGCGTACTCGTCGTGGACGACGAGGAGACGCTGGCCGAGCTCGTGTCGATGGCGTTGCGCATGGAGGGCTGGGAGATCCGCAGCGCGGGCAACGGCACCGACGCGGTGCGCATCGCGAGGGACTTCCGCCCCGACGTCGTCGTGCTCGACGTGATGCTGCCGGACTTCAGCGGCCTGGAGGTCATCACCAAGCTGCGTGCCGAGGTCGCGCACCTGCCGGTGCTGTTCCTGACCGCCCGGGACGCGGTGGAGGACCGCATCGCGGGGCTGACCGCGGGCGGGGACGACTACGTGACCAAGCCGTTCAGCCTGGAGGAGGTCGTGCTGCGGCTGCGGGCGCTGCTGCGCCGTTCGCACGCCGTGTCGGCCGGCGCGGGTTCCACGCTCGTCGTCGGCGATCTGACCCTCGACGAGGACAGCCGCGAGGTGCACCGCGGGGGCGAGCCCATCTCGCTCACCGCCACCGAGTTCGAGCTGCTGCGCTTCCTCATGCGCAACCCCAAGCGCGTGCTGTCCAAGGCGCAGATCCTCGACCGGGTGTGGAGCTACGACTTCGGCGGCCAGGCCAACATCGTGGAACTCTATATTTCGTACCTGCGGAAGAAGATCGACGTGGGCAGGGAGCCGATGATCCACACCATGCGTGGCGCGGGGTATGTCCTCAAGCCGGCCAAGTAGCCGACGTCTCCTGCCCTCCTCGCTGCGCGGAAAGCTGATCGCGCAGCTCATCGCCCTGCTCGCGGTGGTGTGCCTCGTCGTCGGCCTGGTCACCGAGCTCGCGCTGCGTGGTTTCCTCATCTCCCAGCTCGACGACCGCCTCGCGGCCGCGAGCGAACGCGGCTCGCGCCCGCCGCCCGCCGGCACGCCGTCGTTCCCCGTCGGGCAGCACCCGCCGGACGCGTTGCGCGTGCCGGGACAGGGCATCGGCACGCTGAGCGTGCTCGTCGGTCTCGACGGCGTGATCCGTTCGGGGGTGCTGCGGGGTGTCGCGCCGACGCCGGAGAACCCGTTCCCCAGTGACCCGGTCCCCGAGGACGGGCTGCGGGTGCTGCTCGCCCTGCCGCCGGACGGTCAGCGGCACAGCGTGGACCTCGGTGAGCTGGGCGAATACCGAGTCGTGTCCGTGCACAACGCGTATGGAGCGGTGCTGATCACCGGTCTGCCGTTGAGCGATGTGACGGCGACGCTGTGGCAGCTGGGCTTCATCTTCGGCGGCGTCGCGCTCGGCGGACTGCTGCTGGCGGGCGGGATCGGTGCCGTGACGATCCGCCGGACGATGCGTCCGCTCGACCGGCTCGCGCACACCGCCGCCCAGGTCTCCGAGCTGCCGCTCGACCGGGGCGAGGTGGTGCTGTCGGTGCGGGTGCCCGAGGCCGACACCGACCCGCGGACCGAGGTCGGCAAGGTGGGTGCGGCGTTCAACCGGATGCTCGGGCACGTCGCGGGGGCGCTGTCCGCCCGGCAGGAGAGCGAGAGCCGGGTCCGGCAGTTCGTCGCCGACGCCAGCCACGAGCTGCGCACCCCGCTCGCGGCGATCCGGGGTTACGCCGAGCTGACCCGGCGCAGCTCGGACGAGGTGCCCCCGGAGATCGCGTTCGCGATGAGCCGCGTGGAGTCCGAGTCGGCCCGCATGACGACGCTCGTCGAGGACCTGCTGCTGCTCGCCCGGCTCGATTCCGGGCGCAACCGCGTGCACGAGCCGGTGGACCTGACGCGCCTGGTCATGGACGCCGTCGCCGACGCCCAGGCCGCCGGCCCTGGCCACCGCTGGGTGCTCGACGTGCCGCCGGAGCCGCTCGTCGTGGTCGGCGACGCCGATCAGCTGCACCAGGTGGTGCTGAACCTGCTGAACAACGCCCGTACGCACACCCCGCCGGGCACGCTGGTCACCACCGCACTGTCCACTGCGGACGGTCAGGTGACGCTCACGGTCACCGACGACGGCCCCGGCATTCCGGAGAAGATGCTGCCCGAGGTGTTCGAGAGGTTCGCCCGGGGAGACACGTCGCGCTCCCGCGCGGCCGGCAGCACCGGGCTGGGGCTGGCGATCGTGGCCGCCGTCGTGGCGGCGCACAAGGGCGAAGTGGACGTGTCGAGCGAACCGGGGCGGACGCGGTTCCGCGTCCGTTTCCCCGCCGACGATTTCTCTCCGGTGGAGAAGTGACGTACTGGCGGTCGTTCATCGCCCGTTGGTGACGCGCTCACAGCTCCCGCACAGCCGCACCACATGGTCGGCACAATCCTGACGGCCACCGTGGTTCGCATGACGACCTCCGCAGACGCTTCCCCCGCAGCGCCGCGGGCCTCCTCCCCGGCAGGCACTCCGAACCCCGTACTGGACGTGGTCATCCCGGTATACAACGAGGAGACAGACCTCGCACAATGTGTATACAGATTGCATACGCATCTTCGGGACCACGTGCCGTATGCGTACCGCATCACGATCGCGGACAACGCGAGCACCGACAGCACACTGGCCATCGCCCGGGGGCTCGCCGAGGAGATCCCCGAGGTCGAGGTCGTCCACCTGGACGAGAAGGGGCGCGGCCGGGCGCTGAACGCGGTGTGGTCGGCGTCCGACGCGCAGGTGCTGGTGTACATGGACGTCGATTTGTCGACCGACCTGGCGGCGCTGTTGCCGCTCGTCGCCCCGCTGATCTCCGGGCACTCGGACCTTGCGATCGGCTCGCGGCTCGCGCGGGGTGCCCGGGTCGTCCGCAGGCCGAAGCGGGAGATCATCTCGCGCTGCTACAACCTGATCCTGCGCGGCACGCTCGCCGCGAAGTTCTCCGACGCGCAGTGCGGGTTCAAGGCGATCCGCGCCGACGTCGCCAGGCAGCTGCTGCCGCTGGTCGAGGACACCGGCTGGTTCTTCGACACCGAACTGCTCGTGCTCGCGCAACGCGCGGGCCTGCGCACCCACGAGGTGCCGGTCGACTGGATCGACGACCCGGACTCCTCGGTGAACATCGTCGCGACCGCAACCGCCGACCTGAAGGGGGTCGCGCGCATGATCCGCGCCTTCGCCAAGGGCTCACTGCCGCTCAGCGAGATCCGCGCCCAGCTGGGGCGCGCGCCGATCGGCGTGTCGACCCCGGGCGTGCCGCCGCGGCTGGCCACGCAGCTGGTGCGCTTCGCCGCGATCGGCGTCGGCAGCACGCTCGCGTACCTCGTCCTGTACGTGCTGCTGCGGGGCGCGGTGGGCGCCCAGTGGGCGAACCTCGTGTCGCTGCTGGTCACCGCGATCGCCAACACCGCCGCCAACCGCCGGTTCACGTTCGGTGTGCGTGGCTCCGCCGGCGCCGGGCGGCACCAGTTCGAGGGCCTGATCGTGTTCGGCCTCGGGCTGGCGCTCACCAGCGGTTCGCTGGCGCTGCTGCACTCCGGGGGCGAGCCGAACCGGTTCGTCGAGCTCGTGGTCCTGGTGCTCGCGAACCTCGCCGCGACCGTGCTCCGCTTCCTGCTGTTCCGCAACTGGGTCTTCCGCAAGAACCGATAGGAGAACCGTTCAGATGACGACTGCGTCCGCCGCGCCACCCGCGTACGCCGGGGCCGGCCCCGTCGCAGCCACTCGCCAGGCGGGCAGGCCGCGGTGGGTCCGCCCCGCCGTGGCCGTCCTGCTGCTCGCGACCGCGGCGCTGTACCTGTGGAACCTCGGTGCGTCCGGCTACGGCAACGACTTCTACGCGATGGCCGTCCAGGCGGGCACGAAGAACTGGGAGGCCCTGTTCTTCGGCTCGCTCGACCCCGGCAACGTGATCACCGTCGACAAGCCGCCCGCCGCGATGTGGCTGATGGCGCTTTCCGGCCGGATCTTCGGCTTCTCCAGCTGGAGCATGCTGGCGCCCAACGCGTTGTGCGGCGTCGGCTCGGTGGGTTTGCTGTACCTCGCCGTGCGGCGCACGAACGGTCCCGCCGCGGGACTGCTGGCCGGCGCGGTGCTCGCGCTGACGCCGGTCGCCGCGATGATGTTCAAGTTCAACAACCCGGACGCCCTGCTCGTCCTGCTCATGACGCTCGGCGCCTGGTGCACGGTCCGCGCGCTGGAGAAGGCGAGCACGGGGTGGCTCGTCCTCGCCGGGGTCGCGATCGGGTTCGGGTTCATCACCAAGATGCTGCAGGCGTTCCTGGTGCTGCCCGCGTTCGCACTGGTGTACCTCGTCGCGGCGCCCACCGGGCTCGGCAGGCGGGTGCTGCAGGTGCTCGCCGCCGGGGTCGCGGTGCTGGTGTCCGCGGGCTGGTACGTCGCGGTGGTGGCGTTGTGGCCGGCGTCGAGCAGGCCGTACATCGGCGGCTCGACCGACAACAGCGCGCTCGAACTCGCCTTCGGCTACAACGGCCTCGGCCGCATCTTCGGCGGTGACGGCAACGGCGGCGGTGGTGGCGGCGGGAACGGCATGTTCGGCGGCGAAACCGGCATCACCCGGATGTTCGGCTCGTCGTTCGGGTCGGAGATCTCGTGGTTGCTACCAGCGGCGCTCATCGCGCTCGTCGCCGGGCTGTGGTTCACGCGGTTCTTGCCGCGCACGGACCGCACCAGGGCCGGCCTGCTGCTGTGGGGCGGCTGGACCGTGGTGACGGCACTGGTGTTCAGCTACATGAGCGGCACCATCCACCCGTACTACACGGTGGCGCTCGCGCCGGGCATCGGCGGCCTGATCGGCATCGGCGCGCTCGAACTGTGGCGGGGCAGGCACAACTTCCCGGCCCGGGTGTGGCTCGCGGTGATGCTCGCCGCGACCGGCGTGTGGGACTTCATCCTCCTCGACCGGGTGTCGTCCTGGCAGCCGTGGCTGCGCTGGGTGCTCCTGCTGCTCACCGCCATCTTCGTGGCGGGGCTGCTGTTCGGCGCGGATCGCATCCGGGAACTGGCCGTCGTGCTCGGTGTCGGGGCACTGCTCACCGGGATGCTCGGCACGACGGCATACGCGGTGGTCACTGCATTCACCCCGCATACAGGTTCCATACCGACGTCCGGGCCGTCGAGCGCGGCGATGGGCGGGTTCGGCGGCGGTATGGGCGGCGGTTTCGGTGGCCGTGGTGAGTCCGACAGCGCGGTGATCGACCTGCTGAAGGGCACCACCACCAAGTGGGCGGCCGCGACCAACGGCTCCCAGTCCGCCGCCGGCCTCGCGCTGAACTCGGACAAGGCGGTCATCGCCATCGGCGGGTTCAACGGCGGCGACCCGGCGCCGACCCTGGAGCAGTTCAAGCAGTACGTCGCAGACGGCCAGATCACGTACTACGTCTCCGGCGGCATGGGCGGCTTCGGCGGCCGTGAGGGCAGCGGGTCCATCGCCGAATGGGTGGAGCAGAACTTCACCGCCACGACCGTCGGCGGCTCCACTGTTTACGACCTGACGAAACCCCTCGCCCAGTCCTGACCTACACTGTGTGGCGGACCCCCGCGGCGTCCATCCTGTGAACCTCCCCAGGGCCGGAAGGCAGCAAGGATAAGCAGGCTCTGACGGGTGCGGGGGTCCCCTTGTTCGTCGGCCGTTGGCCGACTTCCCTCGGGCCCGAACCCGATTGCTTCTGGGGGCCGAGCCCCCAGACCCCCACGGTGCGAGCTCCTCACCTTGGCGGGCGCTGGGCACGTGTCGGGTGGACCAGCGTCGCTTCGCATCCGGTGGTCCCGGAGAGCGGTCGGGTGGGCCTGGTGCGGCGGGGGCCGGTGAGCGGCGTGCGGGCGGTGGCTCCGGCGTCGGGGGGTGGGGTCGGGGCGGTAGTCTCGCTGCGTGGCTTTGGCTCTTTACCGGAAGTACCGTCCGGCGACCTTCGCCGAGGTCGTCGGGCAGGAGCACGTCACCGAACCGCTCCGCACCGCGCTCGCGGCCGGGCGCATCAACCACGCGTACCTGTTCTCCGGGCCCCGGGGCTGCGGGAAGACGTCCAGCGCGCGCATCATGGCGCGCTCACTCAACTGCGCCGAGGGCCCCACCCCCGACCCGTGCGGCAAGTGCGACTCGTGCCGTGCGCTCGCCCCCGAAGGCCCCGGCAGCATCGACGTCACCGAGCTCGACGCCGCCAGCCACGGTGGCGTCGACGACGCCCGCGAGCTGCGTGACCGCGCCTTCTACGCGCCGGCCGAGTCGCGCTACCGGGTGTTCATCATCGACGAGGCCCACATGGTCACGACGCAGGGTTTCAACGCCCTGCTCAAGATCGTCGAGGAGCCGCCGGAACACCTGATCTTCATCTTCGCCACCACCGAGCCGGACAAGGTGCTGCCGACGATCCGCTCGCGCACGCACCACTACCCGTTCCGGCTCATCCCGCCGAGCGCGATGCGGGACCTGCTGGAGCGCAACGTCGCGGCCGAGGGCATGCACGTCGACCCGGCCGTGTACCCGCTGGTGATCCGCGCCGGCGGTGGTTCCGCGCGGGACACGCAGTCGGTGCTCGACCAGTTGCTCGCCGGTGCCGGGCCGGAGGGCGTGACCTACCAGCGCGCGGTGTCGCTGCTCGGCGTCACGGATGTCGCGCTCATCGACGACATGATCGACGGGCTCGCGGCGGAGGACTCGGCCGCGGTGTACGGCACGATCGAGCGGCTCACCGAGGCCGGGCACGACCCGCGACGCTTCGCGTCGGACCTGCTGGACCGGCTGCGGGACCTGGTGCTGGTGCGCTCCGTGCCCGACGCCGCCGCGCGTGGACTCGTGTCCGCGCCGGAGGACGAGCTGGCGAGGATGGCGGCGCAGGCCGAGCGCGTCGGCCCCGCGACGCTGACCCGGTACGCGGAGATCGTCCACAACGGACTCTTGGAGATGCGGGGCGCCACCGCGCCGCGACTGCTGCTGGAGCTGCTGTGCGCCCGGATGCTGCTGCCCGCCGCGTCCGAGAGCGAGGCAGCGGTGTTGCAGCGCCTGGAACGGCTCGAACGGCGTGCCGCGGCGGGTGGTCCCGTGGCGGCGGCTCCTGTTGCCACTCCGGGGGCCCCCGCACCTGCTGCCGCTCCTGCGGCCGTCGCGCCTGCCGCTGTCCCCGAGCGGACGTTCCAGCGGCCGTCGCAGCGCCCGGCCGCCGAACCGGCACCCGAACCCCGTCCCGCACCGGCGCGCCCGGCCCCTGAACCGCCGCGCCCGGCTCCCGAAGCACCGCGGTCGGAGCCGGAACCCGTTGTGGCGCAAGAGGAACCTGTGCAGGCCCCATCGCCGGCGTCACCGGGCGGGGTGGACGCGGCGGCCATCCGGCGGATCTGGCCGGACCTGCTCGCGGCGATCCGCAAGACGAGCCGCAGCACGGAGGCGATGCTCACGCACGCGACGGTGCAGAGCGTGGAGGGTTCGCTGGTCGTGCTGTCGCACACGGCGGAGCCGCTGGCGCGACGGCTGTCGGAGGCACGCAACGCGGACTTCATCGCGGCGGCACTGCACGAGGTGCTGGGCGGTTCGTGGCAGGTGCGGTGCGTGCACGGCGGCGGTGGTGGGGGAGGTGGCGGTTCGACCCGCCCGAGCGGTGGCCCGCGGCCGCAACAGGGACCGCCGCAGCGCGAGGCGCCGCAGCAACAGCAGCGCACGTTCCAGCGCCCGGCACCGGCTCCCGCGCCGCAGCAGCCCGCACCGAAGCCGAAGGTCACCACCACCGAGCCGGACATCCCGCTCCCGCCGGAACCGGACGAGGACGAGGTCGCGATCCTGGCGGAGGAATCCGCCTTCGACGAGCCCGCCCCCCTGGCAGCCGCCCCGGCGATCGACCCGGAGGAAGAGGCGCACCGCCTCCTCGCCGAACACCTCGGCGCCCGCCCCCTGGACTGAACCCGGTGGGATGGCCGGGTTCCTGGGGCGTGGGGCAGCCGGGCTTGTGGGGCTGGGGTTACCGGGATATCACGGTGGCGCTGGGGCTGAGGGCCGATGCGCTGGGCCGTTAAAGACTCGGCGCCGCGAGCCGGGGGCCGGAGGCCGCGGCGGGGCCGGAATCCTCGGAAGGCCGCCTGCTCGCCGGGCTCCGTGAGCGGCCCGGTTTGCGTTCGGGGCTACGCCGCTTCGCCCCGCGCCTCGACCCCGCCTCCGCCCCGCGCGCCGCTACGACGAGCCCCGCTGCATTGGCGACCCGGCTCCGCCTGGCGGCTGCGCCATGCGGCTCCCCCGCTGCTCCGCCCCGGCTCCGCTTGGCGGCTGCGCCCCGCGACTCGGCGCCGTTCCCTGGCTCCACCGCGCCGCTCCGCTCCCCGCCGCTCCCCCGCTCGCCTCGCTCCGCGGCTGCGCGGCTCCCTTCGCGCGCCCGGCCGCCCCGCT
>NZ_BAABIB010000060.1:0-26866 GCF_039542405.1 Amycolatopsis dongchuanensis | reverse complement strand
ACCAGGCCGACTACCGACACACCACGGCTACCGCTGCTTGACATAAACATTAGGCAGCAACCTCCTGCTCAGCGGGCTTGTCGGTCAGCGCCAGGAAAACCTCGTCCAGGCTGGGCTGGCCGAGTGAGAAGTCGTCGACGGTGATGCCGGCCCTCGCGAGTTCCGCCAGCGCGTGCGAAGCCTGTTCGGCGGCCCCGATTTCGGTGTCCTCACCGGAAATCCGCGCGGTCACGGCGAGCGGGTCGGACCCGGTCTGCACGGTCGCGCCGAGCGTGGCGGCCAGCACGCGCTCCGCGTCGGGGCGCTGCGCGGCCTCCCGCAGTCTGATGTGGACGGACCCGGCGCCCACGGACGACTTCAGCTCGCCCGGCGTGCCCTCGGCGATCACCTTGCCGTGGTCGATCACCGCGATGCGGGACGCCAGCCGGTCGGCCTCCTCCAGGTACTGCGTCGTGAGCAGCACGGTGGTGCCCTGCGCGACGATCACGCGCACGATGTCCCACACCTGGTTGCGGCTGCGCGGGTCCAGCCCGGTCGTCGGCTCGTCGAGGAACAGCACGTCCGGCGTGCGGATGATGCTCGCGGCGATGTCCAGCCGCCGCCGCATCCCGCCCGAGTAGCTCTTCACCTGCCGCCCGGCGGCGTCGGTCAGCCCGAACGCCTCCAGCAGCCGCTCGGTCCGCTGCCGCGCGGTGCGCTTGCGGTGCCCGAGCAGGCGGGCGAGCAGGTTCAGGTTCTCCTGCCCGGTCAGGTCCTCGTCCAGCGACGCGTACTGGCCGGTCAGGCTCACCCGGCGCCGCACCTCCGCCGCCTCGCGCACGACGTCGTGCCCGAAGACCCGCGCGGTCCCGTCGTCCGGGCGGGTGAGCGTGGCCAGCATCCGCACTGCCGTGGTCTTGCCCGCGCCATTGGGGCCGAGCACCCCGTACACCGTGCCGGCCGGCACGGCGAGGTCGACACCGTCGACCGCCCTGGTCTCCCCGAAGACCTTGACCAGGCCTTCCGTCTCGATCGCGAGATCCATCCCGTCTCCTTTCCCCCTGCCAGGCCTCGGAGGATAGGTGGATTTGTCCGGTTCGCGCACCTCCATTCTTGCGGTGCCCGCGCAGTACGCTGTTCAGATGCCCAGCACTCTTCGTGACCGGATCCTCGACGCCGGCGTCGAGCTGATCTGCACCGTGGGCTGGGACCGCGTCACGATGGGACAGCTCGCCCAGCGCGTCGGCGTCAGCAGGCAGATGGTCTACAAGGAGGTCGGCGCCCGCGACACGCTGGCCCGCGCGATCGTCGCCCGGCACGCCGAGCTGTTCCTGTCCGGCGTGGTCGACCGGCTGCGCGCCCACGGTGCCGACGCCGCCACCGGCATCCCCGCCGCGGTGGAGTACGTGCTCACCGCCGCCGCGGACGACCCGCTGCTCAAGGCCGTGCTGTCCGCCGCGCACGGCGGCACCCAGGACCTGCTGCCGCTGCTGACCACCGACCGCGGTCCCGTGCTGCGCCACGCGCTGTCCACGGTGCTGGCCGAGGCCACCGAGCTGTACGGCGGCCTCGGCCTCGCCGACCTGCCCACGCTCGCCGAGGTCGTGGTGCGGCTGACGCTGAGCCACCTCGTGCAGCCGTCGGGACCGGTCGAACACGCGGTGGCGCAGGCGGCGTGGGTGACCCGCGCCGCCCTGTCAGGGCCGCGGGATGTTGCGTAGGTTCGAGCGCGCCAGGTCGATCATGCGGCCGACGCCGCCGGTCAGCACCACCTTGCTCGCCGCGAGCATGAACCCCTTGAGCTGGCCGCCGCTGATGTGCGGCGGGATCGACAGCGCGTTCGGGTCGGTCACGACGTCGACGAGCGCGGGGCCGGGGTGCGCGAACGCCTCGGCCAGCGCGTCCCGGACCTTCGCCGGTTCCGTGACGCGGATGCCGTGCAGGCCCGCGCCTCGCGCGATCGCCGCGTAGTCCACGGAGTCGTGGTCGGTCTCGTGGTCGGGCAGGCCGTCCACGAGCATCTCCAGCTTGACCATGCCGAGCGAGGAGTTGTTGAACACCACGATCTTCACGGGCAGGTCGTGCAGCTTCACGGTCAGCAGCTCGCCCATCAGCATCCCGAGGCCGCCGTCGCCGGACATGGAGATCACCTGGCGGCCCGGCTGCGCCAGCTGCGCGCCGATCGCGTGCGGCAGTGCGTTGGCCATGCTGCCGTGCAGGAACGAGCCGATGACGCGGCGTCGGCCGTTCGGCGTGAGGTACCGCGCCGCCCACACGTTGCACATGCCGGTGTCCACTGTGAACACCGCGTCGTCGGCCGCCAGGTCGTCGAGGATGTCGGCGACGTACTCGGGGTGGATGGGCGTGTGCCGTTCGACGTTGCGGGTGTAGGCGTCGACGACGTGTTCCAGCGAGCGGGCGTGGTCGCGGAGCATCTCGTCGAGGAAGGCGCGGTCGGTCTTCTGCTCCAGCTTCGGCAGCACCGCCCGCAGTGTCTCCCGCAGGTCACCGTGCACGGCGAGGTCGAGCGGCGTCCGGCGGCCGAGGTGCGTGGCGTCGTGGTCGATCTGGATGGTGCGGGCCTGCGGCAGGAACCCGTCGTACGGGAAGTCCGTGCCGAGCAGGAGCAGCAGGTCGGCCTCGTGCATCGCGCGGTAGCAGGCGCCGTAGCCGAGCAGCCCGCTCATGCCGACGTCGTAGGGGTTGTCCCACTGGATCCACTCCTTGCCGCGCAACGAGTGCCCGACGGGGGAGTTGAGCTTGCCCGCCAGCTCCATCACCTCGGCGTGCGCGTCCCGCGTGCCCGCGCCGCAGAACAACGTGACCTTCTCGGCCCGGTTCAGCGCGTCCGCGAGCGCGTCGACCTGGCTCGGCGGCGGGACCGGCGTGGCCTGCTCGGTGACGAACTGGCTCGTGCCCGTAGGCACCTCCGACTCCAGGTGCGCGACGTCGCCCGGCAGCACGAGCACCGACACCTCGCCGCGGGTGATCGCGTGCTGGATGGCGATCCGCAGCACGCGCGGCATCTGCCCCGGCGTGGTGATCTGCTCGCAGTAGCCGCTGCAGTCGACGAACAGCCGCTCCGGGTGCGTCTCCTGGAAGAACTGCGTCCCGACCTGCGTGGCGGGGATGTGCGAGGCGAGCGCGAGCACCGGCACGCCCGAGCGGTGCGCGTCGTAGAGGCCCTGCACGAGGTGCGTGTTGCCGGGGCCGCAACTGCCCGCGCACACCGCCAGTTTCCCGGTCAGCTCCGCTTCGGCGGCCGCCGCGAACGCGCCGGCCTCCTCGTTGCGCACGTGCACCCATTCGATGCCCTCGGTGCGGCGGATCGCGTCGACGACCGGGTTGAGGCTGTCGCCCACCACGCCGTAGATCCGCGACACGCCCGCCTGGACGAGTACCTGCACGAACTGCTCTGCGACAGTGGGTCGCGCCATGTTCCGGTGCCTCCGCTCCGCTGACCGGTGTTCCGGTCCCCGATTGTGGTGCCGGGCGGCGGTTCGCGCACTGTCAGGCGTCCCACTCCGCGAGGACCGTGCTGGTGTCCGCACCCGGGCGCGGCGGCGGAGTGGGCTTCGCCGCCGGGGTGCGGGAGAACCGCGGCGCCGGGGCGGCCTGGGGCACGCCGTCGACGGTGATCACCGACTCGCGGGCGGCCAGGTGCGGGTGCCGGGCGACCTCGTCGAAGGACAGCACCGGCGTGACGCACGCGTCCGTGCCGTCGAAGATGGCCATCCACTCGTCACGGGTTTTGCGCACGATCACCTCGGTGAAGCGGGCCCGCAGCCGTGGCCAGCCTTCGCGGTCACCCTGCGGCGGGAGGTCCTCGTGCTCCAGCCCCAGCCCGCGCAGGAACTCGGCGTAGAACTGCGGCTCCAGCGCGCCCACGGCAAGGTGGCGGCCGTCCGCGCAGGTGTAGGTGTCGTAGTAGGGCGCGCCGCCGTCGAGCAGGTTGCTGCCGCGCGAGTCGGCCCAGCTCCCCGCCGCGAGGAAGCCCCACGTCATCTGCAGCAGCACACCCGTCCCGTCGACCATCGCCGCGTCCACGACCTGGCCCCGGCCCGACCGCTGCCGCTCCCACAGCGCGGCGAGCACACCGGTGACGAGGAACATCGACCCGCCGCCGAAATCACCGACCAGGTTCAGCGGCGGCACCGGCCGTTCCCCGGCGCGGCCGATCGCGTTGAGCGCCCCGGTGAGGGAGATGTAGTTGATGTCGTGCCCGGCGCGCGGCGCGAGCGGGCCGTCCTGACCCCAGCCCGTCATCCGGCCGTACACCAGCCCGGGGTTGCGCGCGAGGCAGTCGTCCGGCCCGACGCCGAGCCGTTCGGCGACACCGGGGCGGAAACCTTCGAGCAGCACGTCCGCCTTCGCGACGAGCCGCAGCACCAGCTCGCGGCCCTCGTCGGTCTTGAGGTTCGCGGCCACCGAACGGCGGTTGCGCAGCAACGCGTCCCCGGCGCGCCCGGTCGGATCGGCCGGGCTCGGCCGCTCGACGCGCACGACGTCCGCGCCGAGGTCGGCGAGCACCATCGCGGCGTGCGGCCCGGGGCCGATCCCGGCCAGCTCCACCACGCGCAGGCCCGCGAGCGGGCCGGCCATCAGGCGTCCTTCCTGGCGTGGATGAGGCCCTCCTGCGCGGCGGAGGCGATCAGCGTGCCGTCGCGGGAGAAGATGCGCCCTTCGGCGAGGCCACGCAGATCGCCCACTGCGGGGCTGCTTTTCGCGTAGTAGAGCCAGTCGTCGAAGCGGACCTCGTTGTGGAACCACAGCACGTGGTCCAGCGAGGTCAGGCCCTTGACGTCGGTGCGCAGCGTCGGGCGGAGGATCGACGACACGAACGTCAGGTCGCTGAAGTACGTGAGCACCGCGGCGGCGCTGACCCGGTCGTCGAGCTTGCCCGCCTTGGGGCGGAACCAGATGTCGTCGATCCAGCGCGGGTAGTCGCCCCGCTCCAGCGTCGCCGGGCGGACGTCGAACACGTCGTGCGGCTCGACCGTCCAGCCCGCGGGGTGCCGCCAGCCGAAGGGCGTGCACTTCTCCGGGTCCGGCGCCTCGGGCGCGTTCACCTGGTGCGTGGCGCCCGTGTGGTCGGTGGTGAACGAGCACTCCAGGCACAGGATCGGCTCGCCGTGCTGGATCGCGGTGACCCTGCGGCGGCGGAAGTTGCGGCCCTCCTGCAGCCGGTCCACGCGGAAGACCACGCGCGCGCCGGTGTCGCCGGGGCGCAGGAAGTACGCGTGCAGGGAGTGCGGCCCGGTCTCCGGCGGGACGGTCCGTTCCGCGGCCACGAGGGCCTGCGCGCACACCTCGCCGCCGAACAGCCGCCCGCCGGGCTCCCCGGTCGACCGGCTGCGGAAGATGTCCAGTTCGATCGGTTCGAGATCGAGGACGTCGAGGAGCGGCGCGAGCCCTTCACGGGCCGCGGGAACGGGTTCTGTCATCGGCTTCCTCACTCACCACGCCAGACCGGAGCGCGCTTCTCCGCGAAGGCACTGGCGCCTTCACGGGCGTCGGCCGATTCAAACACAGGCCGGGCCAGTGCCTGCTGGTGAGTGAAAGCCTCGTCACTCCGCCAGTCCGCGGAGCGGGTGATGATCTCCTTGCTCGCCCGCACCGCGAGCGGGGCGTTCGCGGCGATCCTGCCGGCGAGCGCGAGCGCCTCCGGCAGCGCCCCGCCCGGCTCGGTCAGCCGGTTGACCAGGCCGTGCCGGTGCGCGTCGGCGGCGGAGAAGGAGTCGCCGGTCAGCGCGTACTCCATCGCGAGCTGCGGTGGGATGCGGCGCGGCAGCCGCAGCAGCCCGCCGGCACCCGCCACCAGCCCCCGCTTGACCTCGGGGATGCCGAACCGCGCGTCCTCGGCGGCGACCACGAGGTCACACGCGAGCACCAGCTCGCACCCGCCGGCGAGCGCGTATCCCTCGACCGCGGCGATCATGGGTTTGCGGGGCGGCCGTTCGGTCATCCCCGCCAGCCCACGGCCGGGCAGCTGCACGACCTCGCCCCGCAGGAACGCCTTGAGGTCCATCCCGGAGGAGAACGTGCCCTCGGCGCCGGTGAGGATGCCCACGACGAGGTCGTCGCGTTCGTCGAGCACGTCGAGGGCGGCACTGACCCCCTGGGTGACCGCCGCGTTGATCGCGTTGCGCGCCCGCGGCCGGTTGATCGTGATCACCAGGACCGGCCCGTGCTCGGCGACCAGCACTTCGTCCGTCATCGCGCGCTCAGTGACCGGGCGATCACGTTCCTCTGCACCTCGCTGGTGCCCTCACCGATCTCCAGGATCTTCGCGTCCGCGTAGAAGCGGGAGATCGTCGATTCGCGGATGTAGCCGTACCCGCCGTGGATCTGCAGGCTCGCGCTCGCCACCCGGTTGGCCACTTCGGAGGCGTACAGCTTGGCCATGGCCGCGGCCTGGCCGAAGGGACGGCCCTGGTCGCCGAGCCAGGCGGCGCGGTAGACCAGCCAGCGGGCGGCCTGCACCTCGGTCGCCATGTCGGCGAGCTTGTGCCCGACCGCCTGGAACGCGCTTAGCGGGCGGCCGAACTGTTCACGCTCACCGGCGTGGCGGATCGCCAGGTCCAGTGCCGCCTGGGCGAGTGACAACGCCAGCGCGGCGACGCTGATGCGGCCCGCGTCGAGGACTTCGAGGAACTGGCGCAGCCCGTTGCCCTCCTCGCCGATCAGGTGGTCGTCGGGGATCCAGCAGTCGGTGAACACCAGCTCCCGCGTGTCGAGCGCGTGCCAGCCGAGCTTGCGCAGCGGCCTGCCCTTCTCGTAGCCGGGAGTACCGTCCGGGACGAAGAACGTGCCGTAGCGCTTCTTGCCGTTCGCGCCGGTGCCGGTCACCGCGAGGACGGTCACGCCGAGGCTCATCTCGGTGCCCGCGTTGCTGATGAACATCTTCGTGCCGTTGAGCACCCAGCCGTCCTCGGTGCGGCGGGCCCGCGTGCGGATGCCGGCCGCGTCGGAGCCCGCCGTCGGCTCGGTCAGCCCGAAGGCGCCGATGTTCTCGCCGGTGGCCAGCGGGGTGAGCCAGCGCCGCTTCTGCTCCTCGGTGCCGAACGCGGCCAGCGGCAGGGTCGCGATCGTCGAGTGCGCGTTCCACGCCGAGGCGATCGACTGGTCCGCCTCGCCGAGCGCCTCCATCGCGGCCACGTAGGACACGAAGCCCGCGTTCGCGCCGCCGTAGGCCTCGTCGACCAGCATGCCCATCAGGCCCAGCTCGCCGAGCTTGCGGAACACCTCGCTGGGGAAGTACGAGCGCTCGGACCAGTCGGCGGCGTGCGGAGTGATCTCCTTCGCCGCGAACTCGCGGCACATCTGTTGCAGCGCGGCGGTTTCCTCGGGCAGGTCGAAGTCCATGTCAGCGTTCCTCCGGGGCGAGCAGGATCTTGAGGTGGGAGCCCGATTCGAGTTCGGCGAAGGCTTCGGGCCCCCGGGACAGCGGGTACACGCCGGTCAGCAGCGGCGTGGGGTCGAAGCGTGCGGTGGCGATCAGGTCGAGCACGCGCGGGATGTCGAAGTTGTAGCCGAGTGAGCCGAGCACGGTCCGTTCGAAGGGCACGATCTGGGTCAGCGGCACGGAGACGTGCTCGCCGCTGATGCCCGCGAGCACGGCGCGGCCGCCGCGGCGGACGGTGGTGACCGCGAGCGCGGCGAGCTCCGGCCGCCCGGTCGCCTCGATCACGACGTCCGGCCCCACGCGGCCGGTGCGCAGGAAAACCTCCCGGCGCACGTCCGTGTGCGCCGGGTCGAAGACCTCTGTCGCGCCGAGTTCGGCCGCCCGCTTCGCGCGTGCCGGGGCCGGTTCGCTGACGTAGATCCCCGCCGCGCCGGCGAGCTTCAGCGCCATCAGCACGGCGATGCCGATGGGGCCCGCGCCGAGCAGCAGGGCGTGGTCGCCGGGCCGCACGGCGGCCCGGCGCACGGCGTGCAGGCCGACGGCGAGTGGTTCGGCGAGCGCGGCGAGTTCGTCGGACACGCCGTCGGGCACCGGCACGAGCCCTTCGACGGGCACGGTGACCAGCCGGGCGAACGCGCCGGGGGAGGCCAGGCCGACCGAGCCGCCCTTCGCGCAGATGTGGTACTCGCCGTGGCGGCACCAGCGGCACGTGCCACAGCGCAGGCAGGGGTCGACCGCCACGCGCGTGCCCTCCTCGACGCCGGGCACCGGACTGCCGAGGGCGACGACGCGGCCGCTGAACTCGTGCCCGAGCGTGATCGGCGGAGCGAGCCCGGTCAGCGGGTGGGGGCTGGTGCGGATGAGGTTCGGGCCGTGGCGGTACTCGTGCAGGTCGGTGCCGCAGATGCCGCAGTAGGCGACCTCGACCACCGCCTGGCCCGGCTCGGGCGCGGCGGGTTCGGGCACCTCCTCCAGCCGCAGCTCGCCTCTTCCGTGCCAGCGCAACGCTTGCATCCGACCCACCTTCGCGCCAGAGTTGTTTTTTCGAACAGTCGGTACAAGAATCGTGGTTCCCCGCCGGATGTCAAGGGGCGGGGTGGAAACACCGGGAAGGCAAGGGCAACAACGCAATGACTTCCACTCTGGCGAGCGACACGGTGACCGGCCTGGCCGCACTTGCCGAGATGTACCGGCGAATGCGGTTGATCCGGCAGTTCGAGGACCGTGCGTCGCGGCTGTACCGGACCAACGAGATCCCCGGCTTCCTGCACCTGTCGATCGGCCAGGAGGCGTCCGCGGTGGGCGCGTGCTGGCCGCTGGACGAGCGGGACGTGGTGACGTCGACGCACCGTGGGCACGGGCACTGCATCGCGAAGGGGCTCGACGTGACCGGCATGTTCGCCGAGCTGATGGGGCGGCGCACGGGCACGTGCCAGGGCCGTGGCGGGTCGATGCACATCGCCGATCCCCGCAAGGGGATCTTCGGCGCCAACGGGATCGTCGCGGCCGGGCTGCCCATCGCGGCGGGCGCGGCGACGGCGGCGCAACTGCGGGGCCGGGGCGGTGTGGTGCTGGCGTTCTTCGGCGACGGTGCCGTGGCGCAGGGGATGTTCCACGAGGCGGTGAACCTGGCCGCGGTCTGGCGGCTGCCGGTGATCTTCTGCTGCGAGAACAACCACTACGCCGAGTTCTCGCCTGCTGCCGACCAGCATCGCGCGACGCTCGCCGACCGCGCACGCGGGTACGGCGTGGACTTCGCGCGGGTGGACGGCAACGACGTCGTCGCGGTCGCGTCCGTGGTCGGGGAGCTGGTGGCGGGGTTGCGCGAGGGCGGTGGCCCGGTGTTGCTGGAGGCGGAGACCTACCGGTGGCACGGGCACTACGAGGGTGATCCGGAGCGGTACCGGGAACCGGCGGAACTGGCCGAGTGGAAGGCGCGGGATCCGCTGGTGCTGCTCGCCGGGCGGCTGGACCCCGGCCGGGTGGCGGAGCTCGACGCCGAGGTGGAGGCGGTGATCGACAAGGCGGTCGCGGAGGCGAGGGCGGCGGAGGAGCCGGCGCCGGAAACCCTGCACCACTACGTCGGCGTGCCGCGTGAGCCGGTGCCCGAGCCGCCGGAACCGGACGGCGAGGTGTTCCGCACGATGGACGGGGTGCGGGAGGCGCTGGAGCACGAGCTGGCGGCGGACGGGGACGTGTTCGTGGCGGGCATCGACGTCGGAGCGGGCGGGAACGTCTTCGGACTGACGCGGGGGCTCGCGGAGAAGTACCCCGGCCGCGTGCGGGACACGCCGATCTCGGAAAGCGCCATCATCGGGGCCGGGGTGGGCGCGGCGATGGCGGGGCTGCGGCCGGTGGTGGAGTTGATGTACTTCGATTTCCTCGGGGTGTGCCTGGATCAGCTGATGAACCAGGCCGCGAAGCTGCGGTTCATGACGGGCGGGGCGGTGAGCCTGCCGCTGGTGGTGCGCACGCAGTTCGGGGCCGGGAAGTCCTCGGGCAGCCAGCACTCGCAGAGCCTGGAGGCGCTGCTGGCGCACATCCCGGGGCTGACCGTGGTGATGCCGTCCACCCCGGCGGACACCTACGGGTTGTTGCGGGCCGCCATCCGGGATCCGAACCCGGTGGTGTTCGTGGAGAACCGGCTGCTGTACGGGCGCAAGGGGCCCAGGCCGCGCCCAGATCACCTGGTGCCGCTGGGAAGGGCGGCGATCCGGCGGCAGGGCACGGACGTGACGCTGGTGTCGTACTCGAAACTGGTGCACGACTGCGTCGCGGTCGCGGAGGAACTGGGGGAGGAGGGGATCAGCGCCGAGGTGATCGACCTGCGCACCATCGCCCCGCTGGACAAGGAGACGGTGCTCAGGTCCCTGGCGAAGACCGGCAGGCTCGTGGTGGCCCACCAGGCGGTGGAGCAGTTCGGGGTGGGGGCGGAACTGGCGGCCATCGCGGCCCAGGAGGGATTCTGGACGCTGGACGCCCCGGTGCTCAGGGTCGGAGCGGCGCACACTCCGGCGCCCTACGCGCCGGCGCTGGAGCGGGCATGGCTACCGGACCAGGAGCGGATCAAGGCAGCCGTGAGGCGGTCGGTGCTGGGGTAACAGCGGCAGCCGGATGGCCCTGCGGTTCGGCGCAGGGCCTCGATGCCGGATTCTGGGTCCTTCGGGGCTTACGCCTCCTCCCGCTCCCGGAACCTCCGTACCCGTTCCTCCAGGTCGTCGGCGTCGTACTCGGGGCTGCGGAAGCCTGAGATCAGCGTCGCGCAGTACTCCCTCGACAGGAACTCCGCGTTCCACTCCCCGCCGGGCTTCGCCCACTGGTAGGTGTGGTTGTGCATGTTCAGGAACTGCAGCATGGCCAGCCGGGGATCGAGTTCGCGGAAGGCACCCGTCTTCATCGCGGCGATCAGCAGGTCCTGCACGATCTTCTCGAACTCCCGGCGCTGGCGCAGCAGCCGTGCCCGGTTCGCGCCCCTCAGGTGCCGGTAGTCGTGCTCGTAGACCCAGATGTGGTCGAGCCGCGCGAGGATGAGCTCCAGCAGGGTCTGTGACAGCAACCGCAGCCGCAGCACCGGATCCTCGTCGAGCGCCGCGATGCGCCGGGCGGCGGTGAGCAGTGGCCGCAGCACCCGGTCCTGGATCTCGACGAGCAGGTTCTCCTTCGAGCCGATGTAGTAGTACAGCGCGCCCTTCGCCAGGCCGGCCACCTGGCCGATCTCGGCGATGCCCGTGGCGGCGTAGCCCTGCCTGGCGAACAGTTCGGCGGCCTGGTCGATGATCTGCTGACGCTTGATCTCGTAACCCGGCCCGTGGCCCGGTGGTCTCGGCATGGCTCAACAGCCTATCGGCCCCTCCCGCCCCCCGGGAGAAGAGTCCACTTCGTCCCCCGCGCTCTCACCCGGTACGGGCTTGTCAGTCCGCCGCCCCGAGCCTTACAGTGCTTCCCGTCACCGTTTCGTAGACCGACTGGTACACGAAACTCGCCACCGGCACAACACACTGGAGTGATGGCCCGTGAGTGATCATCAAACCGCTGTCCCGCAAGGGCTTTCCGTGCCCCGCGAAGAGGTCTCCGAAGCCGAGCTGCGGGAGCTGGGGGTCGACCTGGCGCGGGATTTCCCTGGCAGCACGGCCGCGGACTTCCGCCGTTACCCGGTGCTGTCCGAAGGCGGGTGGTTCCTCGCCGTGAAACACCAGAAAACGCTCGTCTCGGTAGCCCGCGAGCCGTGGCAGCTGCTCGGCCCGATCACCCTGACGTCCGACGGTCTCGACGTCTACTGAGGAAGGAGAACCACCCATGATCGGAGTAGACGTCGGCGGCACGTTCACGGACGTGGTGGCCATCGAGAACGGTGAGATCAAGACCGTCAAGGTCGCCACGGACGTGCGCACCACCGAACGCGGCGTGCTCAAGGGCGCCGAGGAGGCCGGGGTCAGCGCCGCGGAGGTGTTCAACCACGCCAGCACGCACGGGCTCAACGCCATCATCACCCGCCGCCTGCCCAAGATCGCCTTCCTCACCACCGACGGGCACCGCGACATCCTCGACATCGGCCGCACCTGGCGCCCGGTCGAGGGCCTGATGAACCCGGCGTGGCGCCGCTCCTACGGCGACGCGAACCGGCCGCTCGTGCCCCGTTACCTGCGCCGGGGCATCCGCGAGCGGCTCACCGCGGACGGCGGGGTGCTGATCCCGCTCGACGAGGAGCAGACGCGGGCCGAACTGGCCGTGCTGCGCCGCTGCGGCGTCGAGGGCGTGGCGATCTGCCTGCTCAACGCCTACGTCAACGACTCGCACGAGGAACGCCTGCGGCAGCTCGTGCACGAGGAGCTCGGTGACATCCCGGTGTCCATCTCCAGCGAGGTCTCACCGCTGGCCAAGGAGTTCGCGCGCGCCTCCACCACCGTGATCGACGTGTTCATGCGGCTGATCTACGACGACTACACCCGGCGCCTCGACGCGGGACTGCGGGAACTCGGCTTCGCCGGGGACCTGAACTTCGCCGACTGCGCCGCCCAGCTCGTGCGCTCCGACGTCGCCATGGAGCACCCGTTCCGGATCGTGTTCGCCGGCCCCGCCGCGGGCACCGTGTCCAGCGCGCACTTCGGCGGCCTGATCGACGCCACCAACCTGCTCTGCGCGGACGTCGGCGGCACCTCGTGCGACATCAGCATGGTCACCGACGGCAAGCCGTTCGTGAACACGACGTTCGAGCTGGAGCACGACCTCATCGTCAACGCACTGTCCAATGAGGTCTCCAGCATCGGTGCCGGCGGCGGCAGCCTCGTCACGATCAGCCCCGCCGGCGAGCTGAAGGTCGGCCCCGGCAGCGCGGGCGCCGACCCCGGCCCCGCGTGCTACGGCATCGGCGGCACCCAACCGACGACCACCGACACCTGTCTGCTCATGGGCATCATCGACCCCGACGGGTTCGCGGGCGGCCGGATGAAGCTCGACCCGGAGCTGTCCCGCCGGGCGTTCGAGGCGCTGGACACGAAGCTGTCGTTCGAGCAGCGCGTGTCGTACGCCTTCAACATCGGCATCAACAACATCGCCGAGGGCGTCACGAACATCGCCATCCAGCACGGCGTCGACCCGCGTGACTACAGCCTCGTCGCTTACGGCGCGGCGGGCCCGATGCTGCTGCCCGCGGTGCTCGACCTGGTGCACGCCGCCGAGGTCATCGTGCCGCCGCACCCCGGGCTGTTCTCCGCGCTCGGTCTGGTCAGCTCCGACCTCGTCTACGCCGACAGCCGCAGCGCGTACACGCTGCTGACCGCCGAAGCCGCCGAGTCGGTCGACAAGGTGTACCGGTCGATGGAGCAGCGGCTGACCGAGCGGCTGAAGGAGTCCGACCGCGGCAGGGTCACCTTCGTCCGCAGTTTCGACGGACGGCTGGCGGGCCAGACGTGGGAGACGCCGTTCATCGCGGTGCCCGACGGGGAGATCACCGCCGAGGGCGTCGAGCGGATGGTCGCGAACTTCCACGAGGCGTACGCCGAGCGCTCGGGCAACAAGTTCGAGGCGCTGCCGGTGCAGGGCGTGACCTACCGCGTGCAGGCCGTCGTGCACGCCGACAAGGTCGACTACCCGGTGCTGCCGGAGCGGCGTGCGGGCGAGAAGCCGGTGCCGACGCGCACACTCACGATCCGGTACCTCACCGGCGAGGACCTCGCGGCCGCCGAGTACCAGCGCGCGGACCTGCGTGCCGGGGACGAGATCCCCGGGCCCGCCGTGATCCGCGAGCCGTTGTCCACCACGTTCCTCGTGCCCGGCCAGACGGCGCACGTCGGGACCTACGGCGAACTGCGCATCCGCAAGGCGTGAAGGGGACGACCATGACTGTTTCACTGAAAGATCTCGACGACGCGCAGTTCGCGGAGCGGTACGGCGCCGACCGGTTCACCGCCTCCGTGCTCGCCAGCCGGATGCGCTACATCGTGCAGCACATGTGCACGGGGCTGCTGAACAACGCGTTCTCGCTGATCCTGCGTGACTGGTACGACTTCGCCGCGACGATCTCCGGCCCGCCGGAGCAGAACTACCCCATGTCGTCGGTGAGCAACAGCCTCGCGATGTTCCTCGGCACCATGTCGGAGGCCGTGCGCAACACGATCGAGGAGTACGGGCCGGAGAACCTGCGGCCCGGGGATGTGGTGATCTGCAACGACCCCTACCGCGCCGGCAACCACGTCAACGACATCTGCTTCATCCGCCCCGTGTTCTCGGGGGAGCGGTTGATCTCGTTCGTGACCCTGCGGGCGCACCAGCTCGACATGGGTGGGGTGGTGCCCGCGGGGTTCAGCGGCACCAAGCGCAACGTGTACGAGAACGGTCTCGTCATCGCGCCGACGCTGCTCTACCGCGACGACAAGCCGGTCAAATCGGCGTTCAACCTGATCTTCGACAACGCCCGCTACTGCGCGCTGCTGCTGCCCGACATCAAGACGATCTACGCGAACCTGCTGCTGGGCGAGCAGCTGATCCTGGAGAGCGTCGAGCGCTACGGCGTGGCCGCCTACCTCGGCGCGATCCGCTACAGCACCGACGTGTCCGCGGAGGCGATGCGCACCGCGCTGGCCGAGCTCCCGGACGGCGTGTACGAGGCAGAAGAGGGCATCGACTGCGACGGCATCGACGACTCCATCGAGTACCGGATCAAGGTGCGGATCACCAAGGCGGGGCCGCGGATGGAGGTGGACTTCAGCGGTACGTCCCCGCAGGCCCGCACGAGCATCAACGCGGGCATCCTCGACACCAAGACCGCGGTCGGCGTCGCGCTGAAGTTCCTCATCGACCCGGTCACGCCCTTCACGTCGGGTGCCTACCGCGACATCGACATCGTGCTGCCCGCGGGCACGTTCATCAGCGCCACCCCGCCGGACGGCGCGGTGTTCCTCTACTGGGAGAGCACCGGCCCGGTGCTGCTCGCGGTGTTCCGGGCACTGGAAAAGGCGCTGGGCCGCAAGGCCGTGGGCGGCGACTACGGCTCGCTGAACATCCACAACGCCAACGGGGTCCTGGAGGACGGCACGCCCTGGGTCACCACCGCGCAGTGCGGCGGCGAGCACGGGCCGTGGGGTGCGACGGAAGCGGGTGACGCCGACAGCTACTCCGTGGTGTACCAGGCGAACAACCTCGACCCGGCCACCGAGGCGATCGAGTCGGAGCTGCCCGCGGTGGTGCTGCGGAAGGAGTACGTGGCCGACAGCGGCGGCGCGGGGACCAACCGCGGCGGCGCGGCGGTCATGAAGGACACGCTCTACCTCACGGCGGCCGAGCACTGGTCGAGCCCGTTGCACACCAAGCGCGCCAGCGGCGTGGGCGTCTACGGCGGCCGCAGCGGCGGGCTCGGCGCGACGTGGGTGTTCTCGCCCGACCACGTGGACGTGGTGCGCAGCAAGGACCTCATCCCCACCGGCGACGAGGT
Source organism: Amycolatopsis dongchuanensis (assembly GCF_039542405.1). NCBI lineage: Bacteria > Bacillati > Actinomycetota > Actinomycetes > Pseudonocardiales > Pseudonocardiaceae > Amycolatopsis > Amycolatopsis dongchuanensis. Next base: position 11,552 of record NZ_BAABIB010000060.1, on the reverse strand, counting down.
CTACGCGGGCGCCACTCCGGTCGCCGGCATGCTGGACCCCGAGACGAAGTGCGTCGACCCGGACGGGGAGTACTTCTACTTCGCCAGCACGCCGGTCTGGCACACGAAACCACGCGCGGTGTTCCGCTACCTCACCAACGGGGGCGGCGGCTGGGGCAAGCCCACCGACCGCGACCCCGAGCGCGTCAAGACCGACGTGCGTGATGAGTACGTGACGATCGAGGGCGCCTACCGCGACTACGGCGTGGTCATCACCGGCGACCCCCGCACCGATCCGGAGGGGCTGCGGGTGGACCTCGCGGCCACCGAGAAGCGCCGCGCCGAGATGGCCGCGCAGTAAGGAGACCGCAGTGTCCTCTGTGGAACTGACCGAGCAGCAGCGGGAGCTGCGCGAGCGGTTCGTGTCCGAGCGCGGCTACTGGAACCAGTTCTGGGAGGGGCTGCTCAGCCTCGACCAGGAGTTCTTCGAGGCGTACCTGAATTTCTCCGCCGTGCCCTGGCGCAAGGGCGTGCTGGAGCCGAAGGTGCGCGAGCTGATCTACACCGCCATCGACGCCTCCACCACGCACCTCTACGAGCCCGGCCTGCGGCAGCACATCCGCAACGCGCTCGGCTACGGGGCGACGAAGGAGGAGATCATGGAGGTGCTGGAGCTGACGAGCGTGCTCGGCATCCACACGTGCACGCTCGGGGTGCCGGTGCTGATGGAGGAGCTCGCCGCGCACGAGCAGCGCAACGGCCGGCTGTCGTGACCGGCGTGCTCGACGCGGGCGGTCCCGCCGGGATGCGCGGCCGCCGGGCCGTCGTCACCGGCGCCGCCCGCGGCATCGGGGCCGGGATCGCCCGTGAGCTGGCCGCCGCGGGCGCCGAGGTGACCGTTTTCGACCTGCGGGACCCGGCCGGAACGGTAACCGCCATCCGGGAAGCCGGTGGCCGGGCCACGGGCAGGACGCTGGACGTCTCGGACCGCGCCGCCGTCGAGGAGGCGTTCGGCGAGCTGCCCGGGCTCGACACCCTGGTCACGTGCGCCGCGATCTACGGCGACACGGTGGCGGTCGACGAGCTGGGAGAGTCCGAAGTGGACGCGGTGCTGGGCGTGAACGTCAAGGGCACGCTGTGGTCGATCAAGGCCGCGCTGCCGTTGCTGCGGGACGGCGGCGGCACCGTGGTCTGCATCGGTTCGGTGGCGGGCAAGGTCGGCGGCGTGCTCGCCGGGCCGCACTACGTCGCCAGCAAGGGCGCCGTGCACGCGCTGGTGAAGTGGCTCGCCAAAACCGAGGCGCGGCACGGCATCACCGCCAACGCGGTCGCCCCCGGCGTGGTGGACACCGACATGGTGGCGGGACGGGGCTACCGGCCGGATTACTGCCCGCTGGGCAGGCTCGCCCGGCCCGAGGAGATCGCGCGGGTCGCGGCGTTCCTCGCTTCGCCCGCCGCGAGCTACCTGACCGGCGCCGTGGTGGACGTCAACGGCGGCTACGCGATGTGAGGAGGCAGGAATGGACTGCGCTGTAGTCACCGGCGCCGCGTCCGGGATCGGGCGGGCGTGTGCGCTGCGCTTGGCGGAAAGCGGTTTCACCGTGGCGCTGCTGGACGTGGGCGACGCGGGGGAGACCCGTCGGCTGGTGGAGGAGCGGGGCGGCACGGCTGCCGGTTTCGCGGTCGACGTCACCGACGAGGCCGCCGTCGCCGGCGTCGTCGGGCGGCTGCCCGGCCCGCCCAGGGTGCTCGTCAACGCCGCGGGGATCATCATCCGCAAGAAGCTGCTGGAGACCTCGGTGCAGGAGTGGCGCCGGGTCGTCGACGTCAACCTCACCGGGTACTTCGTCCTGCTGCGGCAGGTCATCCCGGCGATGGCCGCGGCAGGGGGCGGCTCCATCGTGCAGATCGCGTCGATCGCCGGTCACACCGGCTACGGCTTCTCGTCCTACACCGCGGCGAAGGGCGGGGTCCTCGCGCTGACCCGCCAGCTCGCCGCGGAACTGGCCGAGCAGGGCATCCGGATCAACTCGGTCAGCCCCGGGGTGGTCCACAGCGGACTGAACAGGGACACGCTGGGCAACGAGGTCATCCGCTCGGCCACGGTCGGCAACATCCCACTGGGCCGCATCGGCGAGCCCGACGACATCGCGAAGGTCGTCGCGTTCCTCGCCGGGCCGGACGCGGCGTTCGTCACCGGTGCCGATCTGGTGGCCGACGGGGGCATGATCAGCACCATCCACTGGGGCAAGGCCGGCGGCGAGCTGCACAGCTTCCACAGCAGGGAGGGTTGATGGACAACTTCGCCGGGGTGCTCGACCACAACGTCGGCCGTTACCCCGACAAGATCGTGCTCACGCAGGGCGAGCGGCGGCAGACCAACCGGGAGTTCCTCACTCGCGTCAACGCGCTCGCGGCCGGGTTGCGGGAGCTGGGCATCGGCCGTGGGGACGTGGTGGCCCTGCTGCTGTACAACCACCTCGAGTTCCTGGAGGCGGTGTTCGCGCTCAACCGGATCGGGGCGGCGTTCCTCCCGCTGAACTACCGGCTCTCACCCGCCGAGTGGGAGTTCATCCTCGGGCACGCCGAGGCGGCGGCGTTGCTGACCGAGCCGGAGTTCGCCGACGCGGTGTGCGGGATTCCCGTGCCGCGCAAGCTGTTGCTCGGCGGTTCCCGCGACGGCTGGGTGTCCTACGAGGACCTGGTAGCCGGGCACCTCGGGGAGAGCGTACCCGTCGAACCGGTGGGGCCGGACGACCTGCAGCGCCTGATGTACACCTCGGGCACCACGTCGCGGCCGAAGGGCGTGCGCATCACCCACACCAACCTGCTGGCCAAGAACCTCGGCCACATCGTGGAATTCGGCATCACGGGTGAGGACACCACGCTCGTCTGCGGTCCGCTCTACCACGTCGGCGGCCTCGATCTGCCCGGGCTCGGTACCCTGCACGCGGGTGGTTCCCTGGTCGTGCTGCGGAAGTTCGACGCCCGCGAGGTGGTGGACACGATCGAACGCGAGCGCCCGACGAACGTGTGGCTCGCGCCGTCGATGATGAACGCCCTGCTCCAGCTGCCGGATCTGTCCCGGCGGGACACGTCGTCGATCCGCTTCATCATCGGTGGCGGGGAGAAGATGCCGGTGCCGCTGGTGGAACGCATCCGCGCCGCGTTCCCGTCCGCGTGGTTCGCCGACGCCTACGGGCTCACCGAAACCGTCTCCGGCGACACGTTCAACGACCCCGGGCACATGCTGTCGAAGGTGGGGTCCGTCGGGCGGCCCGTGGTGCACCTTCGGGTGCGGATCGTGGACGAGCTGGGTGCCGAGGTGCCCGCCGGGCAGCTGGGCGAGATCACGTTGTCCGGACCGAAGGTGTTCTCCGGTTACTGGCGTGACGAGGAAGCGACGGCGAAGGCGTTGCGGAACGGGTGGTTCCACACCGGCGACATCGGCCGCGTCGACGAGGACGGCTACCTCTACGTGGAGGACCGCAAGAAGGACATGATCGTTTCCGGGGGCGAGAACATCGCCACGCCCGAGGTGGAACGCGTGCTGTACGAGCACCCGGACGTGGTGGAGGCCGCCGTCGTGGGCAAGTCCCACGAGCGGTGGGGCGAGGTGCCGCTGGCGTTCGTGGTGCTGCGCGCAGGCGCGGCGGTGACGGCGGAGGAGCTGGCGGCGTTCTGCCGCGAACGACTCGCGAAGTTCAAAGTGCCCGCGGAGATCCGGTTCCTCGACGAACTGCCACGCACGCCGTCGGGCAAGGTGCTCAAGCGCGACCTGCGGTCCCTGCCGGTGATCGCGTGACCGGTTTCGACCTGACCGGGCGCACGGCGTGGGTGACGGGTGCGGGCAAGGGCCTCGGCCGCGCGATCGCGCGGGGCCTCGCCGCGGCGGGCGCGAGGCTGGTGCTCACCTCCCGCACCCGCGCCGATCTCGAGGACCTGGCCGCGGAGCTGGGGGAGGGCACGCTCGTCCTGCCCGGCTCCGTCGCCGATGCCGGGTTCGCGGACGAGTGCGCCGAGCGCATCGGGCACCTCGACGTGCTCGTCCACTGCGCCGGGATCAGCCCGACGTTCAAGCGCAGTGAGCGCGTGACCGACGAGGAGTGGCAGCAGGTGCTGCGCGTCAACCTCGACGGGACGTGGTTCTGCTGCCGCGCCGCCGGGCGGCGGATGCTGGAACGGGGCGGGGGCAGCATCGTCACCGTCTCGTCCGTGCACGGCACGACGGGCTTCGAGCGGATCGCGGCGTATGCGGCGAGCAAGGGCGGGGTCGAGGCGCTGACCCGGGTGCTGGCGGTGGAGTGGGCCGACCGCGGCGTGCGCGTGAACGCCCTCGCGCCCGGCTACTTCGCCACCGACCTGTCCGGCGGGCTGATGGCGAGCCGCTGGGGCGAGGTGATCCACCGCGGCGTGCCGCAGGGGCGGATCGGCGCGGCGGATGAGCTGGCGGGCGCGGCTGTCTTCCTGGCGAGCGACGCCTCGTCGTACGTCACCGGCACCACCCTCTACGTCGATGGTGGCTGGACGGCGCACTAGGCTGCTGGGTCTTCCCGAGCTTCTTCGTACGCGTTCGCGTCGCCCCGTGCCCACGCCTCGGCGAGCGAGCCGACCACCAACGTCACTGCCGTCCTCAGCTCGGGTGCGGCCACGATCTTCCTCCCCGGGTGACGTATCTGCGTTGTGCAATATCTGCACAAATACAGATGATGCTCGTGGCAACCTCGACGCCTGCACCGTCCGAGTGGTACGCGCTCAGCCCGCTCGCCCTCGAGGGGCCGTAGACCTCCGGCCAGCTGTCCGCCGCCACGGGCCGGGCACGTACGCCGGAGCGGGCACCCGGAGGATCGCCGCAAGGTGGTGGTCGAACGGGTCCCCGGCGCACGGTCCGAGATCGAAACGATCGTCGGCCCCCGGCGCCACATCGCCGACGTCCTCACGCGGACCGGGGCGTGCCGGGCCGAACGCGCAGCCCCCCGAGCGATCGGTCCCGGCACGCCCCGCCATTGTCCCTGGTCAGCGCTCCGCGTGCGGGACGGTTTCAGCCGAACGGGCGGAAGCGCGGCGGGGTCTCGCCCGCCTCCCACAGCAGCCGCGCGCACGTGTCGACCAGGACGAACGGGAGTTCCTCCGTGACGGGCATGTGCCGGATCGCGGGGTAGACCGCCTCGCCGAGCACGACCGGCTGCGAGGTCTGGAGCACGGCGGGCTCGCCGTCGGCGTCGAGGGTGACCACGACGGCGGTGCCGTCGGCCATCCGCAGGATGGTCGTGCCCGCGGAGTCGCTGTTCGGCGGGGTGAACCGGGCGCCGGTGCCGGCGTAGTGGCCGCGCAGGCCGGGATCGATGCGCTGCCAACGGGTGTCGCCGCCCGAGACCAGCCGCGGGTCGCCCGTCGCGGCGAGTTCCTCGCGCACCGCCTCGACCACCTGCCGGACGGGGATCGAGGGGTCGACGGGCTCGATCACCTCGTAGAGGAGGAAGCGCGTCTCGCCCGGGGCGGGCGGCAGCAGGAACAGGTGGAGCAGGGTGAAGTGCTCGTCCGCCGCCCGGGTCATCGTGATCAGCCTGCGCACCAGCAGGCCGCGCAGCCGGGCCGCCCGTTCGCCGTCCATCGCCGAGAGACTCGGCGCCAGGGATCGCACACCCGCACCCTACAAAGCGTCGCTTACGTGACGATCATCACACCTGTAAGTGTGATCGCCGATTGGGGGGCATCCGAGGCGCACTGGGAGCGAAGGAGGACAACATGCGCACAGCGTTGGGGGCGGCCTCGGGAGCCGCGCTGGTGGCGGCGGGTCTGGCCCTTTCGGCCTGCTCGGCGGACGGGAGCACGGCGGCGCCGGCCGCCCAGCAGGAGAACTCGCCGGACCGGGTGGTGGCCGCGGCGTACGAGAAGACGACGGACGCGCGCACCGCGAAGACGAAGATCGACACCCAGGTGTCCGCGAACGGGCAGTCCATGCCGATCAGCGCGTCCGGCGTGATCGACTTCGCCGGCCGCGCCGCCCAGCTGACCACGACCCTGCCGGGCGGGGCGGGCACCAGCGAGACCAGGTTCGTCAACGGCACCGTCTACCAGCAGCTGCCGGGTCAACTGGGGGCCCAGCTCTCCGGCGGCAAGCCGTGGATCTCGATCGACGCGGAGAAACTGGCGCAGCAGCAGTACGGCGCCTCGCTGGACGACCTGGGCACCAATCTGACCGACCCGGCCGACACGCTGGGCTACCTGCGTGGCGCGAGCGACCAGGTGCGGGAGATCGGGCCGGACACGGTGGACGGCACGCCGACGAAGCACTACGACGTGACGCTGAACCTGGACAAGGCCGCCGCCGGGCAGTCGCCGCAGGTGCAGCAGGGGACCCAGCGGCTGGAGCAGCAGCTGGGCACGCACACCCTGCCCGCCCAGGTCTGGCTCGACGACCAGGGCCGCCTGCGGAAGCTGACCACGGAGGAGAAGATCACGCCGACGACGAGCGCGTCCGCCTCGCCGGGCGCCGCGCAGACCGGGCCGGTGACCATCTCGATCACGGAGACCTTCTCCGACTTCGGCACGCCGGTGAGCGTGACCGCGCCGCCCGCGGACCAGACCGCGGACGTGACGGACCGGCTCACGCAGCAGGGCGGTCGCTGACCGGGCCGTAGCGGGTGGCGGTGGCACTGGTCAGGTGGGCCCAGTAGCGCTCACCGTACGACCAGTGCCACCACTCGGTGGGGTAGTTGCCAGGCCCGCCCGGGTGAGCGCGGCGGCGAGGAGGTCGCGGTTCCGGCGGGCCCGGGCGGAAATCCCGGCGGCGTCGGTGAAACAGGCGCCGCGGCTGCTTTCCGGGTCGGCGTTCACCGCGGTGCCGAGGTCGAGTTCCTCGCCGTCGGCGGTGGCCAGTGTGAGGTCGACGGCCCCGCCGGTGCAGTGCGGCGCGACCTCGGGCGGGGAGACGAACTTGCTCGCCTCCACGTGCAGCCGTTCGCCGGACCAGTCGGGGTGGTTGGCCCGGAGTTGCGCCTGGTAGCCGGAGAAGTAGCGTTCCTGCAGTTCGGGGGAGCGGTAGCCCTCGACGATCAGCAGCCGCAGGCCGCCGGGGAGCGCGGCTTGTGCGGAGAGCAGCCGCCGGACGACGTCCTCGCGGAGCAGCGGCGAAATCCCGGGGGAGCGCGGGGCGAACGGGAGCCCGGGTGAGGTGATCAGCTCCTCGCCGTTGTCGGAGACGGGGATGGCGGCGATGCGCGGGTCGGACAGCAGCACGGTCATGGCACCCATCCTGTACGGCAGGATGGCCCCGTGGACGAGCTGATCGCGAAGCTGGCCGAGGTCGGGCGCCGGGCGGTGGAGCTGGGGCTGGTGGTGGCGAGCGGCGGCAACCTGTCGGCGCGGCTGCCCGGCGCTCGGGAATTCGTCGTGACAGCCGCCGGGACGTGGCTGGACCGGCTGCGGCCCGAGGACTTCGTGAGGATGACCCTCGACGGCGAGACCGTCAGCGGGGCCGCGCGGCCGTCGAGCGAGTGGAAGCTGCACCAGCGCACGTACCGGGTGCGCGAAGACGTCAATGCGATCGTCCACGTGCACCCGCAACACGCCGTGCTCGTCGACGCGCTCGGCCACCCGATCCGGCTGTTCACCCTCGACCACGCGACGTACGTGCGCAGCGTCGGGCGCACCGCCTTCCACCCCAACGGTTCTGACGAGTTGGCCGACGCGGCGGCGGAGCAGGCCAGGGAACACAACTGCGTCCTGCTGGCGCACCACGGCTGTTCCACACTGGGCGCCGACGTCGACATGGCGTTCCGGCGGGCGCTCAACCTGGAGGAAGCGGCAGTGGCGACCTACAGGGCCCTCACCCTCGGCGACACGACGACCGCCTTTCCCGCGGAGGCATGGGGTTCGGTACACGAGGTGGGTTGAGCAGTGGGCGCCGCCTGTTCGCCTACGGGACCAAACCCCTGGGCCGCGTTGGCTGCGGCCGTCCTGCTCGTGCGGCTGACCGATCAGGCGTTCACACCCGCCCGGAACGCCCGCCGGTAGGCGCCCGGCGTCGTGCCCAGGGCGGTCGCGAAACGCCGGCGCAGGTTGGTCGCCGACGACAGGCCCGTGCGCCGGGCGATCGCGTCCAGCGGGAGGTCCGTCGACTCCAGCAGGTCCTGCGCCGCCGCGATCCGCTGCGTCAGCAGCCACTGCCCGGGGCTCGTGCCCAGCTGGTCCGCGAAGCGCCGCGCCAGGGTGCGCGGCGACAGGCCCGCGTGCGCCGCCATGTCCTCCAGCGTCACCGGGTCACCGAGCCGGCCCGCGACCCACTCCAGCAACGGCGCCAGCGTGCCGTCGATCTGCGCGGGGTGCGGCGGCGCCGCGTACTGCAGCTGCCCGCCCTCGCGGTGCGGCGGCATCACCATCCGCCGCGCGACCTGCGCCGCGTACCGGGCGCCCTGGTCCTTGCGCACCAGGTGCAGGCACAGGTCGAAACCCGCCCCGGCACCCGCGCTCGTGGCCACGTCACCGTGGTCGACGTACAGCACGTCCGGGTTGAGCCGGACGCGCGGGAAGCACGCCGCGAACTCCTCCGCCTGCGCCCAGTGCGTCGTCGCCTCGCGGCCGTCGAGCAGGCCGGCGTGCGCCAGCGCGAACGCGCCCGAGCAGATGCTCACCACGCGCGCCCCGCAGGAGTGCGCGTCCCGCAGGGCCTGGACGACGGCGGGGGAGGGCGGCACCTCCGTCGGCAGCCAGCCGGGCACGATCACCGTGTCGGCGCGGCCGAGCGCGTCCAGCCCCTGCCGCACCAGCATGTCGAACCCGGCGTACGTGCCGACCCGGCCGGGCTCCTCCGTGCACACCTCGAAGGCGTACCGCGTCGGCAATCCCTGTCGCTCCACCCCGAACACCTGTGCCGCGCACCCCAGTTCGAACGTCGACTGCGGCGCGCGGACGAGGGCCACCACGCGATGCATGGCAAAAAAGTACCGCAGGATGTCTTTCCTGACACTCGGCGGTGCGGCACCCGTTCGTCAGGCTGGTGCCATGACGACACAGCACACCCCCGGTTACGTGTGGTCCGCGGTCGAGGACGCCCCGGTCCGCGAGCTCTTCCCCGGTATCCGCCTGCGCACGCTGTGGCGCGGCGACGGCGGCGCCACGGCCCACGTCCTGGAGATGGACCCCGGTTCGCACTGGGAGGGCATCGACGTGCACGAACCGGGCCCCGAGGAGGTGTTCGTGGTTTCCGGCGTCTTCAACGACGGCGAGCGGGACTACCCGGCGGGCTCGTTCATCCACGCCCCCGCCGGGTCCTCCCACGTGCCGCAGACGACGGCCGGCAGCACGCTGTTCCTCTTCTACCCCGAGGGCTGACTACAGCAGCTTGTCCAGCGTGATCGGCAGGTCGCGGACGCGGACGCCCGTCGCGTGGTGCACCGCGTTCGCGACCGCCGCGGCCACGCCCGTGATGCCGACCTCGCCCGCCCCGAGGATGCCCAGCGGCGTCGACGGATCCGGATCGTCCAGAGTGGACACTTCGATGGGCGGCACGTCGGCGTGCACGGGGACGTGGTACTCGGCGAGGCTCGGGTTCATCACGCGCCCCGTGCGCGGGTCGACGAGGGTTTCCTCCGCCAGCGCCATGCCCAGCCCCATCACGATCCCGCCGCGCAGCTGGCTGTGCGCCGTCTTGCGGTTGACCACCGTGCCGATGTCGAACACCGCGAGCCAGCGCGAAACCCGCACCTCGCCGGTCTCCGGATCCACCCGCACCTCGCAGAAGTGCGCCCCCGACGCCGCTTTCACCCAGCGCCGCTGCTCCCGGAGGTACCGCGCCACGAACCGCACCTGCCCGGTCACCCGCCCGAACCGGCTGTCCGAACCGACCGCCGCCTCCACGTACGGCTTGCCCGCCCGCCGCAGGATCTCAGCGGGGGAGTCCCCGCCGGTGCGCTTCGCCAGCGCCGCCAACGACCGCCGGACCTTGCCGCACGCTTCGCTGAGACTCCGCGCCACGCTCGCCGTCTGCGCGGACCCGCCCGCGGCGGGCCCCATCGGCAGCGCCGAGTCCCCGTACTCGACGCGCACCGCGTCGAACGGCACGCCCAGCGCGTCCGCGGCGACCTGCGCCTGCGCGGTCGCGCCGCCCATGCCCATCTCCTGGAACCCGCAGCGCACCACCACGGTCCCGTCCGCGGACAGGCGCACGTGCACGTTCGCCGGGAACTCCACCGCCGGGTGGTACGCCGAGGCCGCCCCGAACCCCACCAGCCAGCGGCCGTCCCGCATGGACCGCGGCCGCGGCGCCCGCTCGTGCCAGCCGAACCGCTGCGCGCCCACCTCGTAGGCCTGGCGCAGCCTCCGGTGCGAGAACTCCTTGCCGTCCAACGGGTTCGTGTGCGGTTCGTTGCGCAGGCGCAGTTCGACGGGGTCCACGCCGAGTTCCTCGGCCAGTTCGTCCACAGCGGACTCCAGCGCGAAGGTGCCGATCGACTCGCCGGGCGCGCGCATGAACGTGTTCGGCAGCAGGTCCATCGTCACGGTCTCCTGCCGCACCAGGATGTTCTCCGCGCCGTACAGGTGCCGCGACTGCGAGGTGATCTGCTCGGGCATCCCGCCGGTCCGCCCGAGCCGCGCGACGCTGGTGTGCACCAGCGCGGTCAGCTTCCCGTCCCGGCCGGCGCCCAGCGCGACGCGCTGCACCGACGGAGTGCGGCCGCCGACCGTCCGGTAGACCCCTTCCCTGGTCTGCAGCAGCCGCACCGGCCTGCCGGTCGCCCTCGCCGCGAGCGCGGCGAGGAGCGTGCCCGCCCAGACGCTGCCCTTGCCGCCGAACCCGCCGCCGACGAACGGCGCGATCACCCGCACGTCCGCGACCGGGATGCCGAACCGCACCGCCAGGTGCGAGCGGAACCAGTCGATCCCCTGCGTGGAGTCGTGCACGGTGAGCCGGTTCCCGTCCCAGACCGCCGTCGTGGCGTGCGGTTCGATCGCGTTGTGCGAGTGGCCCGGCGTCGTGTAGGTGTGGTCCACGGACACCGGCGCGGCGGCCAGCGCGGCTTCCGCGTCGCCCTTCTTCTCCTCGCCCTTCGCCAGCACGCTGTTCGCCTGGAGCTCGGCGTGCGGTACCGCCGCCGCGAAGTCCACAATGGATGGAAGGGGCTCGTACTCGGCCCGCACGAGCCCGGCGGCTTTCCGTGCGGCGGTGGAGGTTTCCGCGACGACGACCGCGATCGGCTGCCCGTCCCAGTGCACCTCGTCGTCCTGCAGGTAGTTGACCGAGGTGCCGGAGACCATGGTGCTGAGGTTCAGCGGGGTGACCTTCGGCGCCGGCTTGAGCGGCGGCGCGTTGAGGTGGGTGAGCACGGTGAGCACGCCCGGTACTGCGGCCGCCTCCTCGGTGTGCAGCCGGGTGATCCGGCCGCGGCTCACGGTCGCGAACGCCAGCGCGGCGTGCACGAGGCCGGGGTAGTCCTGCTCGGCGGCGAAGCGGACGGCGCCGGTGGTCTTGGCCTTGCCGTCGACCCGGTCCAGTGGCTGCCCGACGACGGTCATGCCGCCCTACCTTTCAGGGATGTCCGCGGTCCGCGAGGATCGGCGGATGCAGGTGG